>DASCNF010000097.1:0-9929 GCA_036011345.1 Rhodospirillales bacterium
CGCATGGCGATTGGGCTTGGACCGGAGGCCGGCCTCGGGCACACTTCGGGGCAAGCTGTGAAGGCAACGGCGAAGCGGGCATGGGAAAGGCCGGGAATTCAATAATGCGCGCGTTTGAACCGCTGAAGCGATCCGCCATCCTGCCCGAGCCCGAGCTGCCCGAGGCCGCCGCCCTCATGGCCGAGGGGCGGAAACTGGCGCAAACCCTCGGCGTCGGGCCGTCTTCGTTCCTCGAGGCCAACGGCGTCCCCTGCGAGATCGCCTACAAGGAACGTCGCGCCGCCGAGGGCGCCGTCATGCTGCACGCCCAGATCGGCTACCGCAACCTGGAGAAGAGCCGACGCGCCTACGGTGAAATCCACCAGCGCCTGGTCGCCGCCGGTTACGAGCTCGACCGGTACGGCATCTGCCTGGATTGGTCGATGGGCTATGCGCCCGCCGACCGCCCCGGCATGCCGCGCGGCACCGGCCTCATCCTTGACAAGCCCGAAGACTTCGCCCGCCTCACCTCCGAGGCCCCGGTCGCCTCCCATTTCGGCGATTTCGTGCTGGGCACTCCGGCGGCGCTCCACAACACGGCGGCATCGCTGGCCGCCGGATCGACGGCGATCGGCAACCTCGGCCAGTACTTCACCTTCCGCATGCCCCATTGGAACGACGACGTGACAACCACCGCCGAGACCCTGAAGGCGCTGGCCCTGGCGGCGGCGCAGCCGGTCGATATCCTCATCCATTCGAACCTGGACGACGGGTTCTCCGCCGTCTTCCACGACTTGGCGTGCTCGCTGGGCGCCGTTCTCCTGGAGCGCCACATCGTCGAGGGGCTGATCGGCGGCCGCATTGGCCACTGCTACGGGCACATGTTCTCCGACCCCCTCTCCCGCCTCTCCTTCCAGCGCGCCCTGGCCCACAGCACCGAGGCACCGGGAACCATGGTCTACGGCAACACCACCGCCTTCGTCGCCGACGAGGCCGAGAACTACGCCAGCCTGGCGTCCTACCTGCTCGTCGATATTGTCGCCCAGCGCACCCTCCCGTCGGGCCACGCCATCAACCCGGTACCGGTGACCGAAGCCAAGCGCATCCCGGAAATCGACGAGATCGTCGACGCCCACCTGTTTGCCAACCGTCTCGTCGAGAAGGCCGGCGGCTTGGGCCGGCTCGTCGACACCGAGGTGGCGGAAGCGACGGCGACGCGGCTGGTGGAGGGAGGCGAACGCTTCAAGGAGCGGGTGCTGGCCGGTCTCGGCGAGGCTGGCATCGACGTCGCCAACCCCTTCGAGATGCTGCTCAGCCTGCGCCGCGTCGGCGCCCGGCGCCTCGAAGAGCTGTTCGGCCCCGGCCCCGCGGACGCGGCGCGTCCGCGGGGCCGGGCGCCGGTGGTGCAGGCCACCACCTTTGTGGAACTGCAAGAGAACGCGGCTCAACATCTGGCGACCCTCGACGAAGCGGCGTGCGGCGCCATCGCGGCGGCCAACCTGGCCGCCTGTGTCGCCACCACCGACGTCCACGAATACGGCAAGATTCTGGTGGAGAACGTGCTCGGCGGCCTCGGCGTGCGCATGATCGATGCCGGGGTGAGCACGGACCCCGACGTCCTCGCTGACAAGGCGCTCTCGGGCGGCGCCGACTTCATCGCGCTCAGCACCTACAACGGCGTAGCGCTCGACTACCTGCGGCGCCTGCATGGCGAGATGGAGGCGCGCGGCTTGCGCCTCCCCGTCTTCATCGGCGGCAAGCTCAACCAGATACCGGACGACAGCAACACCAGCCTGCCCGTCGACGTCAGCGCCGAGTTGGAGGCCGCCGGCGCCGTCGCCTGCGGGCGGATCGGCGATATGCTGGAACACCTGGCCCGCATGACGGCGGACAAGGACTGGGGGCGCGGCGGCGCATGACCACCAGTGTCGGCATCATCGGCGTCGGCCACTTGGCGGGCTATCTGGTCGAAGGCCTGAGGTGCGGCGGCGACGGCCCGGTCATCACGCTCTCGCCACGCAACGCCGGGAAATCTGGCGCCCTGGCCGAACGATTCGGCGCCCGCGTCGCCGCCGACAACGTCCACGTGGTCGAGGAGGCCGACACCGTCATCCTGGCGACGCGCCCCGCCCAGGCCGTGCACGCGGCCACCGGGCTGCCGTGGCGCGTCGGGCAAGTCTTGATCTGCGTCGCGGCGGGCATTCCGCTGGACGCCCTGGTCCCTGTCGCGGGGCCAGCCACGGTGGTCCGCGCCATGCCCATCTCATGCGCCGCCATCGGCGAAAGCCCGACGTCTCTCTATCCTGACGGCCCCGAGGCGCGTGCCTTGTTCGAGCGCCTCGGCTCCGTCCACGCGCTGCCCGACGAGACAAGCTTCGAGGCGGCCAGCGTGCTCGGCGCTTTCTACGGCTGGCTCTACGCCATGCTGGCCGAGGTGACGGCGTGGACGGAAGGCCACGGCGTGCCGCCCCGGACGGCCCGCGACCTGGTCGCCCAGACGGCGCGCGGCGCCACCGGCATGATCCTCAATCGCCCCGGCGAGGGCCTCGCCGCCATGCTGGAAACCCTGCGCACGCCGGGCGGCATCACCAACCGCGGCCTCGAGGTGCTCGAGGAGAAAGAGGCCGTCTCGGCCTGGGGCGCCGCCTGCCGGGCGGCGCTCGAACGCACACGGCAAAACGCGCCCAAGGAATCGAACCGAGCGGAACGCAACCAGGAGAGAGAATAATGACCGAGGCGAAAACCACGAATCCCATAATCCCGGCGCCACCCCGCGGGTTTCCCGAAGCCGAGTTCGAGGCGCGCCTGGCCCGCGCCCAGCGTTTAATGGCGGAGCGCTCTGTCGACGGGCTTCTGGTCATGACCGAGCCCGAGGTGAGGTACTTCTCGGGGTTTTTCACTCAGTTCTGGCAAAGCCCGACACGTCCCTGGTTCTTGGTCGTGCCGGCAAGCGCCAAGCCGATTGCCGTGATCCCCGAGATTGGCGCCGAGTGCATGGCGCGCACTTGGATCGACGACATCCGTACCTGGTCGTCGCCCCACCCCAGCGATGACGGCGTGTCGCTGTTGAAAACCACCCTGACGGAAGTGGCCGGAGCCACCGGGCGGATCGGCATACCGATGGGCCGGGAAACCAATCTCCGCATGCCGCTGATCGACCTGGAAGAAGTGCGAGGCGCCCTTCTCGGCGTCGAGTTCGTCGATGCCACCGATATCATCCGCGCCCTGCGCATGATCAAGAGCGAGGCGGAGATCGCCAAAACTATGCACATCTGTTCCATCGTCTCGGATGCCTTCGAGGCCCTGCCCACTTTCATCGCCGCCGGCATGACCGATATCGACGCCTTCCGGACCTTCAAGATCGAGGTCCTCGACCGCGGCGCCGACGACGTGCCGTATCTGTCCGGCGGCGCCGATGCCGGCGGATACGGTGACATCATCTCACCGCCGTCAGGGCGCGTCATCGCCGAGGGGGACGTGCTAATGATCGACACCGGATCGCTCTTCGACGGGTATTTCAGCGATTTCGACCGCAATTACGCCTTCGGCCATGCCACCGACGCGGCGCGGCGCGCCTACGACGTGATCTATCGCGCGACCGAGAACGGGTTGAGGGCGGCGCGTCCCGGAGCCACCGCGACCGACGTCTTCCATGCCATGGAGGACGTGCTGCAGGCCGGCGGCTCGCTGGGCAGCGATGTCGGTCGCCTGGGCCACGGCCTCGGCATGCATTTGACCGAGTGGCCCTCGAACACCGCGACCGACGGCACCGTCCTTGAGGCGGGCATGATCCTGACCCTGGAACCCGGCATGAGCTTCGCGCCGGGTAAGGTGATGGTCCACGAGGAAGACCTGGTCATCCGCGAGGCTGGACCCGAGCTGCTGACCCGCCGGGCACCGCCGGAGTTGCCGATCATCGGATGAGGGAGCGCACCGCCTCCAGGCCCACCGGGCGGCCGCCGAACTCGCGCGCCGCGTCGGCGAGGCAGCGCCACATGTAGCGCGCCGAGGCGCTGTCCCCCAACAGGTGGAAGGCCGGCACCGCCCCCAGATCGTCGCGCACGACGATGGCGTTGGTACGCGCCACCGAGGTCTGGGCGACGGCGTGGTTGGAGAACTTTTCTGGCCTGAGGTCGACGCCGCACACCTTGGCGAACATGGTCGCCGCGTGTTCGCCCGTCACCAGGAACCAGGACGCGCCATCGCGCCTCGGCACTGGCCAGAAGGCGCCGGCAACCGGGGTCCAGGCGGCGTCCAGGCGCGCACAGATCGCCGCCCCTTCGCCCAAACCATCGAGGACCAATACCTCGCCGGGCGCCAACCGCGCGGTCAGGGCGCCATCGGCCTGGCGGACGGCGTGGTTGGACGCCTCGCCGATGGCAATGCCCTGGGCGACCAACCAGTCGACGGCACCATCGCCCTTGAAGCCGGTGCGCGGCAACGGCGACAGGTCGGCAATCCCGAGCCCGATAAGCGCTTGTGTCTCGTCGCCGCCGGCATAGCGCGCCGCTACTTCGGCGTCGCCGATGGCCACGAAGCGGGCGCCGGCGGCCTCTAGCTCGCGGTAGATGAAGCTGCGGCGCGGAGTCCGGGGGCTGGTTGCGTTCATGCTCACGGTTCCTGGCATGCTCACAGCTCTTGGCGTTGATTTTTTGGGTCGTAGAAGGGCACCGGCACGACTTGCGCCGCGATGAGGCGCCCCCCCGGCCCCTTGATGTGGAAGGTGGACCCGACCTCGGTCTGGTCGGGAGCCACGTAGGCGAGCCCGATGACGCGGCCCAATGCCGGCGAGCGCACCACCGACGTGACACGGCCGACGATTTCGCCGGCGCGCACCGTCAGGTGGCATTCCTCGGGCAGCGGGTCGGACGCGTCCCCAAGCGTGAATCCGACCAAGCGGCGCGTAATGGGGCGCGCCATCTGGATCTCGATGGCGCGCTTGCCGACGAAGAAGGACTTCTTTGCGTTCACCGCCCACCCCATGTCGGCCTCATGGGGGTGGGTCAGGCCGTCGGTGTCCTGGCCGATGATGATGTGCCCCTTCTCGAGGCGCAGAAGGCGCTGCGCCTCGACGCCGAAGGGCCGGATGCCGGCGTCTTTTCCCGCCTCCATCAGGGCGTCCCACAGGGCCTCGCCGAAGGCCGCCGGGGCGTGGATCTCATAGCCTAACTCGCCGACGAAACCGACGCGCAGCAGGCGTACCGAGATGCCGGCGACGGTGCCGTGGCGCACCCCCATGTAGGGAAAGGCCTCGGCGGAAAGATCGACGTCCCGGGTAATGCGTGACAGTACTTGGCGTGACTTGGGCCCGGCGATGTTGATGCCGCACCAGGCGGCGGTGACGTTGGCGATGTCCACGGAGAGGCGCCACTGGGTGTTGTACCAAAGCATGCTCTGGTAGACACTGTCAGCGCCGCCGGTGGTGGCCGTTACGTAGTAATGGTCCTCAGCGAAGCGGCAGGCGACACCGTCATCGACGATAGCCCCCGAGGGGTCGGTCATCAGGGCATAGCGGCCGCGCCCCACCTGTTGTTTCTTGTAGGCAAGTGTGTACATCCGGTTCATGAACTCGGCCGCGTCCGCCCCCCGCACCTCGATGCCGCCAAGGGTGGAGACCTCGATGATGGCGACGTTGGTGCGCACCGCCATCGCCTCCTCGGCGATGCATTCTTCGCGCCGCTCGGGCGGCCCGTAGAAGGCGGGGCGCCACCACAGCCCCGCCACCATCATGCGCGCTCCTACCTCAATGTGGCGGTGATGCATGGCGGTCAGGCGCTCCGGGTTGAAGGAACGCCCGGCAAGCACGCCGAAGGTCTCGGGCATGGCCGGCGGGCGCACCGTGGTGGTCCCCATCTCGGCCGGTGGCCGCCCCCTCGCCCGCGCCGCCAGGCGCACGGTGGCGAGCGCCGACTGGCGCCCCTGGCTGGGTCCCATGCCGGAGGTAGAATAGCGCTTGAGGAGCTCTATTTCCTCGAAGCCGTCGGCCACCGCGTTCTCGATGTCGGCGACCACCAGGTCCTCGTCGAAGTCCACGAACTCCTTGCCCTTGGGATGCGGGAAGATGGGCCACGGATGGTTGACGCCGACGTCGCCGCGGCCGTCGGGAAATTTGGGCTCGGCGCGCCCATCGAAGCCCCCGGCGGTGGCCGCCGCCCACCCCGCGAAACGCCCCTCGGCCATCACCGCGTCGAGATCATGGGCACCGCCCACCGCGCCGGCGACGCACATGCCGGGCGGTATGCGGTCGGGGCGCAATGTCGCCGTGGCCTCGTCGTAGGCCAGCTTGGCGCCGGCGTGGCACAGCAAAGCCACCGTCGGCGCGTAGCCCACCGACACGCAGACCAGATCGCACTCCACGGTAAAGGAGGCACCCCGGCATTCACCCCGCCCGGTGATCTCGGCGACGCGCACGCCAGTCACGCGCTTCCTGCCCAGGCCCTCGAAGACGGTGTGCCCGGTGACGACGCGCAGGCTGCGTGCCCGGACGGCGTCTTGCATTTCCGAGGGTGGCGGGGAGGGGCGCAGGTCAGCGACGGCGGCGACCTCGATGCCGGCGTCGAACAGGTCGAGCGCCACCCCGTAGCCATGGTCGTTGGCGGTGGCCACCACGGCGCGCCGTCCCGGCGCCACCGCGTAGAGCCGCATCAGGCGTTGCGCCGCCGAGCCCAGCATGATCCCCGGTAGGTCGTTGTTGCGGAAGACCATGGGCTGTTCGAAGGCGCCGGCGGCCAGCACCACCGTGTGCGCCCGCACCTTGTACAGCCGATTGCCGTGAACCACGGCCAGCCAGTTGTCTTCGTAATGGGCCTCAGCCACAGCGCCCGTGTAGACCTTGAGGCGGGGATGGCTTTGCGCCGCCCGCACCAGCTCGTCGCGCACCCGGCCGGCGCGTTCCCCGGCGGCGTCGAAGCGGGCATAGTTGAGGGCGCCGCCGGGCACCGGCTGGTCGTCGAAGAGCGTGACCTCGGCGCCCGCCGCCGCCGCCTCGACCGCCGCAGCCAGCCCGGCCGGCCCGCCGCCGACGACGGCAACGTCGCAAAACAGGTACATCTTGTCGTAATAGCCGTGTGGCGCCTCGACGTTGACCCGGCCCAGCCCGGTGAGGCGGCGCACCACCCCTTCCCAAAGCTTCCACGCCCCCTTCGGCCTGTAGAAGGCCTTGTAGTAGAAGCCGACCGGCATGAAAGGCGCCAATCGTTCGAGCAACGCGGCGCGGTCGTTGTCCAGGCTGCCTGAATAGTTCTGCGCACCGACGACCAGCCCCTCGGACACCGGCACCACGTCGGCCAGGGCGTTGGGCTCATCAGCGAGTTGGACCAGGGTGTTGGCGTCCTGCCCGGCCATGGTGAGGACGCCGCGCCGGCGATGGTACTTGAAGGAGCGCGACAGCGTCACCACCCCGGCGGCCATCAAGGCGCTGGCCACCGTGTCGCCGGCCAGGGCCTGGTGGGCGCGTCCCTCGAAGGTGAAGGCGTGGCGCTGGCAACGGTCGACGAAGCGGCCGAAAGGCTCGGGAAGGCGCCGTTCGTTCATATCGCGAAGTCCTGGCGCTCGGAAAAGACTTCCGAGGCCGGATAGGTGCGCAATATCTCGTCGGTGCGGGTGTCACGCTCGGCGATGAACCAGTAGGACGTGGGCGCGTGCATCCACCATTCGCGCACCACGCCTGCCGTATTGTTCTCGAGGAACACGTACTCGGCCCACGCCGCGTCCGCCGCCCCCGGCGCCGGCATGGCCTCGACCTCGCCACCGCACACGAACTCCAAGATGTTGCGCGGCCCGTTGAGGGGACAGTTCATGATCTTCACGGGCGCTCTCCTAGAGCCCGACCGAGGCGGCGCCGCGCTCGCCAACCTGCTCGAATGTCCGGAAGCGATCCAGGCGGAAGGGCTCGAGGATGTCCGGCTGGCGCCCCGTCGCCAAGCATTCGGCCATGCGCTTGCCCGATACCGGCGTCGCCTTAAAACCCCATGTCCCCCAGCCGGCGTCGATGTAGTAGTTGTCGATTTCGGTCAGCCCCATGACCGGACTGAAGTCGGGCGTCATGTCGGCCATGCCGGCCCACTGGCGCATGACCTTGACGCACGCCAGAAAAGGAAAGAGCTCCAGAATGTGGGCTATCAGGCTCTCCTTGAACTCCAGGGTCGAGCGGTTGGCATAGAGGCCGTAGGGATCGGTCGAGCCGCCCATGACCAACTCGCCCCTGTCCGACTGGCTGACATAGACGTGCAGGCTGCCCGACACCACGATGGGGTCGAGGAAGGGCTTGAGGGGCACCGACACGCAGGCCTGCAGGGGAACCGTGCGGATGGGAAGCTTAATCCCCGCCATCGCCGCCACCACCGAGCTCGACCCCGCCGTTGCCTGCAGGACCAGACCGGCGCCGATGGTGCCACGCGTCGTCTCTACCGCCATGATGCGGCCATTGGCGCGTTGGAAGCCGGTGACCTCGGTCTTCTGGTGAATTTCGACGCCGCGCCTCCAGGCGCCGTGCCCGTAACCCCAGGCCACGGCGTCATGGCGCACGATGGCGCCGGGCGAATGGTAAAGGGCGCCCATCACCGGATAGCGCGCGTTCTCGCCGAGATGAAGCTCGGGACACAGCTTGGCAAGCTCGGCCGGCAGGACGAACTCCGAGGCGACGCCCATGTGCTTGTTGACCTCGGTCCGCCAGCGCATGGTGCGCAGCGCCGCGTCGGTGTGGGCCAGGGTCAGGTGGCCACGCTCCGAATAGAGAATGTTGAGGTCGAACTCGCCCGACAGGTCCTGGAAAAGCGTGCAGCTCTCGTCATAGAACCTGACGCCTTCCGGCGTCAGGTAGTTGGAGCGCACGATGGCCGTATTGCGCCCGGTGTTGCCGCCACCGATATAGCCCTTGTCGAGGACGGCGACATTAGTGATGCCGTGGTCGCGGACTAGGTAGTAGGCGCAGGCCAGCCCGTGGCCGCCGGCGCCGACGATGACGACATCGTAGGTACCTTTAAGCTCGGTCGCCGCCGGCAGCAGGCGGCGCGCCGGGTAGCGGCGCGCGAAGCCGTATTTCAAGAGGCCGAAAGACATGTTCTCTCCCGCTAGCCGGCGCTGCCCTCCCTGGGAGGACCCGCCACCCGCCGGGCCCCTTGAGCGACGTCAGCAGTCGAGGGTGTTTTTCCTCTCCCACGCCGACGGGTGGCTCATGAAGTCGTTCCAGTCCTGCATCCTGAGCTTCAGGTAGCTCTGCACCACACCCTTGCCGAAGGCATCGCGCAAGACCTTGTTCTTCTCCATGAGGCGCAGCGCGTCCAAGAGGTTGAGCGGCAGGCGCTTGACGCGGCGCAGCCGCCCGCCCTCCTCATACATGTTGATGTCGAGGCGCTCACCGGGGTCGCGTTTCTCGGCGATGCCGTCGAGGCCGGCGGCGAGCACCCCGGCCTGCATCAGGTAGGGGTTGGTGGAGCCGTCCATGAGGCGCAACTCGAAGCGCCCGGCGTCGGGAATGCGCACCATGTGGGTGCGGTTGTTTCCACCATAGGTGACGGCGTTAGGTGACCAGGTGGCGCCCGACGCGGTGACCGGCGCATTGATGCGCTTGTAGCTGTTGACGGTGGGGTTGAAGATGGCGCACAGCGCATCCGTCGAATGCATGATGCCGCCCAGAAAGTGGTAGCCCATCTTGGAGATGCCGACCTCGTCCTTGCGGTCGTGGAAGAGGTTGCGGCGCCCCGCCTTGTCCCACACCGACACGTGGCTGTGGCAGCCGTTTCCGGTCAATTTGCCGAAGGGCTTGGGCATGAATGTCGCCCTAAAACCATACGTTTCCGCGATATTTTTCACCATATACTTGAAGAACGTGTGTTTGTCGGCGGTGGGCAGGCAGTCGTCGTATTCCCAGTTCATCTCAAACTGGCCGTTGGCGTCCTCGTGGTCGTTCTGGTAGGGATCCCAGCCGAGGGTGATCATGCTGTTGCAAA
>DASCNF010000098.1:0-4371 GCA_036011345.1 Rhodospirillales bacterium
GGGTTATCATGTGACGTATGCGCAAGAGCCGTCTGAGCAGAAACAAGCAGAACTAATTAATTAGAGTATTACATTGCCGGGACGACGGCGCGAACGGCAAGCCGGTCTTTATAGAGTGAACCGCTAAGACGGCAGCGCATCGTTTTCACCGTCTGCGTGAAGTGGTTGCCCTTGAGCTGGAAGCCGAGAACAAGGCGAAGACAAATGAAGCCGACGTCATCGTCATGGAAACCCGCGGACACACCGTCATGGGCGAAGTTTTGCTAAGTTCGGTGGCGCACAAGGTCATCCACAAGAGCACGATCCCGGTCATGCTAGTTCCCTTTTGCGATGGAGACGGAAGTGGCACGGACATGAGAATCAATTTGTCAAGATCGCTGGCAAGCCCCCACCGCAATCTAATCCAAGGAACCCATTGAGATGTTTCAAGTACGTATTCACGGTCGTGGCGGCCAAGGCGTGGTTTCGGCGGCCGAGATGTTGTCGGTCGCCGCTTTCGAAGAGGGCAAGCACTCCCAGGCGGTACCGAGTTTCGGCTCCGAACGCATGGGGGCGCCAGTCGTCGCCTATGTTCGAATCGACGACAAAGAGATCGAACTGCGCGAGCCCGTATTAGAACCAAACTTATTGATCATCCAAGATCCCACCTTGTTCTCCGCCATCGACGTATTTTCCGGCCTTCGGAAAGATGGTTACCTGCTCGTCAACACCACGAAAAGCATGGAGGAACTCGGTGTTGACGAGGCGGCTGAAAAACTCCCCGCGGGCCACGTCGCCGCGGTGCCCGCGACGGAACTGGCGATGCGCCATCTGAAGCGTCCGACACCCAACACCGTCCTTCTGGGGGCTTTTACCGCCATGAGCGACGTTGTCAGAATCGATTCCGTGTTCAAGGCCATCGAGCGTAAATTTCCCGGCAAGATAGGTGACATGAACATAGCCGCGGCCCAGGCGGCATACGACGCCGCGATCGCGGATTGAATAAAGAAGGGAAGAATTTAGCTATGCTGAAACAAGTCGAAGGCTCCCACGCGGTCGCCGAGGCGGTGGCGCTCTGTCGGCCGGAAGTGATTTCCGCCTACCCGATCACGCCCCAGACCCACATCGTTGAAGACCTAGGCACCATGGTAAAGGCAGGTGGGATCGAGAATTGCCAGTTCATGCTGGTCGAGTCCGAGTTCGGCGCGCTCAGCGCTTGTATCGGGTCGTCGGCCGCTGGCGCGCGCAGCTACACGGCAACTTCCAGCCAGGGCATGCTGTTCATGATGGAGGCGGTTTATAACGCTTCGGGCATGGGATTGCCGATCGTGATGACCGTCGGCAACCGGGCCATCGGGGCACCGATCAACATTTGGAACGACTGGGGTGATTCCATGTCGGCGCGTGACTCCGGCTGGCTCCAGCTTTTCGCCGAGACCAATCAGGAGGCCGTCGATGTCCATATCCAGGCCTTCAAGCTGGCCGAGGAACTAAGCATGCCGGTGATGGTGTGCATGGACGGATTCATCCTCACCCATGCCTACGCGCGGATCGATATCCCCAATCAGGCGCAAGTGGACGAATTCCTGCCGCCGTTCCAGCCGCGCCAGGTGCTCGATCCCGCCGCACCCCTTTCCATGGGTGCGATGGTCGGACCCGAGGCGTTTACCGAGGTCCGCTATCTCGCGCACCACAAGCAGCTTGAAGCGCTTGAACTCATCCCCAAGCAGGCGGCCGAGTTTGAAGCGATTTTCGGTCGTGATTCCGGCGGACTCGTCAAATCTTACGAGGCCGAGGACGCCGAAACCGTGGTTGTTACCATGGGCTCGGTGATTGGGACCATGAAAGAGGTGCTTACCGGAATGCGCGAGGATGGCATCTCCATCGGCGGGCTCACCATCCGCTCGTTCCGTCCGTTTCCGAGGGAGGCGTTACGCGAGGCCTTGAAACACGCCAAGCGGGTGATCGTCTTCGAGAAGAGTCTCGCTGTCGGCATGGGCGGAATTGTCGCCATGAATCTGCGGATGGCGTTGCAGGATTTCCCGATCCGGGTCCATTCGGCCATTGGCGGGCTCGGCGGGCGCCCCATCACCCGTGTCAACCTGCGCCGGATGTTCGAAAAAGGCATCCAGGACCAACTGGAGGAACCGCATTTCCACGACATCAACATGGACGTGGTGAACCGGGAGATCGAACGCGAACAAGTAGAGCGCCGGTCCGGCGCCATCGCCGAAAATATCCTTCACGACGTCGGCGTCGTCGTCGCCGCCAAAGCCATATGATAGGAGAGCACGGTGACACAAATTTCTGAAACCAAGCAGAAGGTCAAATTCTATCAGACTGGCACCTTGACAGCAGGTAACCGTCTGCTCGAAGAGGAACATCGATCCGTCCAGGCGACCATTGACCGCTCGAATTCACTCGATTCCGGGCACCGGGCCTGCCAGGGCTGCGGCGAAGCGCTCGGGGCGCGGTTCGCCATCGACGCGGCGTTGCGGGCCACCAATAATCAATTAATCGCCGCCAACGCGACCGGCTGCCTGGAGGTGTTCACGACCCCCTACCCTGAAACCGCCTGGTCCATGCCCTGGATCCATTCTTTGTTCGGCAACGCTGCGGCCGTAGCCGCCGGCATTGCGGCGGCCAGGAAGGCTAAGGGGGGCGAGGACGTGCGGGTCATCGCCCAGGGCGGCGATGGCGGCACCACGGACATCGGCTTCGGCTGCCTGTCCGGGATGTTCGACCGCAACGACGACGTTCTCTACATCTGCTACAACAACCAGGCCTACATGAACACCGGGGTGCAACGCTCGAGCGCCACCCCGGGCGCCGCGCGCACCGCGACCACCATGCCGGTGGGCCCGGAGCCGGGAAACGATTTCAGCACCGGCAAGAACGTACCGTTGATTGCAATGGCGCACCAGATTCCCTATGTGGCAACGGCCTCGGTGCATGACCTTCACGATTTAGAGCACAAAGTATCGAAGGCGATGTCCTTCAATGGCGCCCGCTACATCGAGATCTTCGTACCGTGCCCATTGGGCTGGGGCTCGAAGCCCGGCGATACGATCAAGATTGCACGCCTCGCCATTGAGAGCGGCATGTATCCCCTCTTCGAGGCGGAAGACGGCGAGGTGACGGGCGTGACGAAAATCCGTCATCAGCACCCGGCTAGCGAGTACCTCAAGCTGCAACGGCGCTTTGCGCACGTATTCAAGAAAGGGAACGAAACCCAGCTAGAGGCTTTGCAGGGCATCGCCGACAGGAACATCAAGCGATTTAACCTTTTGTCTTCGGTAGATGGATAAGGCATGAAACCCAACCCCGTTCTGCAATCCAAGCCTTTCGCCATCACCCTCGATGTCGGGACCAGCCTGCTCAACAAAACGGGCACCTGGCGTACTGAGCGCCCAATCTACCTGGACCGCTTGTCGCCATGCAATCACGCCTGCCCGGCCGGTGAAAACATCCAGGCGTGGCTCGGCCATGCCGAAGAGGGAGATTACGAGGCGGCCTGGCGCCAGATCATGGAAGACAACCCGCTGCCCGCCGTCATGGGCCGTGTATGTTATCGCCCCTGCGAGGGAGCTTGCAACCGCGTGGGTCTCGATGAAGCCGTGGGTATCAACTCCGTCGAGCGTTTTCTCGGCGATCAGGGCATCAAATACGGCTGGACGATACCCGTCGGGGAGGCCACCGGCAAACAAGTCATGGTGGTTGGTGCCGGTTCCGGAGGACTTTCAGCCGCTTATCACCTGAGGCGTTTCGGCCACGAGGTCACCATCTTCGAGTCCTCCCCCAAAGCCGGCGGGATGCTGCGCTGGGGTATTCCGAAATACCGTCTGCCGCGCGAGAAACTCAATGCCGAGATCGCCCGCATCGAGGAGATGGGCGTCAAGATCTTGCTCGACACGAAAGTGGAAAATGCCCGAGCGTCCATGAAGGAGGGGAAATTTGACGCAGCGTTTCTGGCCGTCGGTGCACACTCTCCTATGGGTCTCGACATTCCAGCCACGGGCGAAATGCCGATTCTTAAGGGGATCACCGTGCTGCACAACCTGGAGCTCGATCAGCCGACTCACCTTCGTGGTCAGGTGGTGGTTTACGGTGCTGGCAACACCGCCATGGACGTCGCCCGGACGGCGACCCGCCTGACCGGCCTAAGGCCGAAGGTAATCGTGCGCCGGGACCGAGATCGGATGGCGGCCCACAAGTTCGAGGTGGACGAGGCCCTGTTCGAAAAGGTGGAATTTCTCAATCTGCGTACCATCAAACAGGTGGATGGACGGACCATCACCTTGGAGAAAATGGTCTCCGGGGAAGATGGCTGGCCGCAAGCCACCGGACAGTATGAAACCATCGAAGGCGACGTGTTGGTATTGGCGCTTGGCC
>DASCNF010000099.1:0-28945 GCA_036011345.1 Rhodospirillales bacterium
ATGCCGGTTACCGTCGCCGACCGGTTTCAAATTGGTGATTTTTGGAACTTCCTTTCGGAAAACAAGGGGCGCCGGCATTTCAACAGAGTGGCCTTGTTCGACGTTCTCGAACATTTCCCGGCCGAAAAAGGGAGCGAACTGTTACGCCGGATCAGTGAAATTCTGGAGCCCGACGGGGCAATCGTGGCGCGGGTCCCGAACCTGTCTTCTCCTTGGGGTCCGGCTTGCCAGTTCAACGACCTGACCCATAAAACCGCGTTTACTCCTGGATCGATCGCCCAACTGGCGGAAGTCACCGGATTCCGTCTCGCGGCCTGCCTGCCACAGGTCCACAGTAATCACTGGAAACAGGCAAGAGAGCAATTCCTGCACGGCGTTTTGTCCTGGTTCCTCATTAATCCGCCGCAAGTTTGGTCGGCTCAGATGGTCGCCGTCCTCAAAAAAAAGTAGCCGACGTGCCGGGTCCACCAAGATCAAGGAAGTTCGGGACACGAAACACACGCCACTTGCCCGGCGGCCGCGTATACCAGGAAGTGGGAGGCAAGAGGCATGGCTGGGCTTAGGCTGAGCCGTCTGGCCGACGCCTTAGCCAGCCTCAAACGCCAGTGGGGGAGGCGCTCCGGCGCGCCCCACGGCGTCCTCCTGGTGTCAGCCGGTGGTCTCGGCGATACGGTGCTGTTGGCCCGTGTTCTGCCCCGTTTCATGGGGCTTGCTGCGGACGGCGAGCCGGTCACCGTGCTGTTGCGCGCCGATGCCGCCGGAATGGCCTTCGTGCTGCCTTCGGAAGCACGCGTCGAGACAATCGACTTTTTCCGTCTGCGCAAGGATATACGCTATCGTCTTGAGGTTATGGATGGGCTTTTCGAAGCTAATTACCGCCTCGTAGCAAGCACCGATTACCTGCGCCATCCCGACCTCGACGAGGCCTTGATCCGGGCCTGCGGGGCGGCCCGGGCGGTGGCCATGGTTCCCCGTCCCTGGTCCAAGTACGCGGCGCGCCTGAGGCGCAACGCAGCCCTCTACGACCGGCTTTTCGACAGCGGCCCAGCCGTGCGCGACAAGGTCTTGCGCTGGTGGGACTTCGCCGACTGGCTTACGGGTGAAAGTGTGCCGCCGGCGCCGTTGCGCCTTGCCACCGGGCGTTTGGCGCCGCCGGCGCGGCTGGCGGCGCCGACGGTGCTGATCCAGCCCTTTTCGGCGGTACGCGCCAAGCAGAGCCCGGTCGAACTTTATCGCCGCATCATCGAGGCGCTGCCCGAAGGCCACCAGGTCAGGATCACCGGCGCCGCCGCCGACCTGGAGCGCAATTCGGAATTCAAAGGGCTGCTGGTGCCGCCCGGCGTGGTGTTCGACGCCGCCACTTTCGAGGAGCTGGTGCCGACGCTGCGGGCGGCGCGGCTGGTGATCACCGTCGATACCGCGCTCATGCACCTGGCGGCGGCGGTGGGCGCGCCGACGCTTGGCTTGGCGAGCGCCGCCTTTGTCGGCGAGATCGTGCCCTACGCGCCCGAGATCGCGCTGGCCAATCTGCACGTCCTCTACCGGACCATGCCCTGCGAGGGGTGTCTCGGGTCCTGCGTCCATCCCCTCGAAGACGGTATGTACCGGTGTGTCGCCGAACTTGACGCGGCGGCCGTGGTGGCGCGCATCAGCGACCTGCTCGGCGCCGGGGCAGGCCCGTGACCCCGCCCGCCGCCTGGAGCGAGGCGGCCAAGGTCTACCTGGACCGCCGCCTCATCGCCGTCCTCTTTCTAGGCTTCTCGAGCGGCCTGCCGCTGCTTCTGGTGTTCTCGACGCTTTCGTTGTGGCTCAAGGACGAAGGCATTTCCAAGACCATGATCGGCCTGTTCGCCCTGGTGCGTACCCCCTATACTTTCAAGTTCCTGTGGGCGCCGATCATCGACCGGGTGCCGGTACCGGTCCTCACCGCCCTCCTCGGCCGCCGCCGCGCCTGGGCGGTGGGGAGCCAGATGGTGCTGATGGCGGCCATCCTGGGGCTGGCCTCGACGTCGCCGGGGCTCGATCCCGCGATGACGGCGCTGTTGGCGCTCGTCGTCGCCTTCGCCTCGGCCAGCCAGGACATCATCATCGACGCCTACCGCATCGAGATCCTCGAGGAACGCCAGCAGGGCGCCGGCGCCGCCATGATCGTCAACGGTTACCGCTTCGGCATGCTGGCGGCTGGCGCCGGGGCCATTTCGCTGGCCGACATCCTCAGCTGGTCGCAGGTGTACGCGGTGATGGCAGGGCTCGTCGTGGTCGGGCTGGCTACCGTCCTGCTCAGCCCGGAGCCGCGGGAACCGGCCGCCGGCGGGGCCGGGACCGACGTTGGCGCCGGCCGATTGGCCGCTGTCGGGTGGCTGTACGGCGCCGTTGTCGCCCCCTTCGCCCAATTCATGCGGCGCGACGGTTGGGTGTTCATCCTCCTGTTCATCATGCTCTACAAGCTCGGAGACGCTTATCTCGGGGTCATGGCTAACCCCTTCTACGTGGAGATGGGTTTTACCAAGCAAGAGATCGCCGCCGTCTCCAAGGTCTTCGGCCTGGGCGCCACCATCGTCGGCGGGCTCTTGGGCGGCGCCATCGTCTACCGCCACGGCATCCGGCGCGCCCTTCTGGTGTGCGGCGTCCTCATGGCGGCCTCGAACCTGGTGTTCGCGGCGCAGGCCGCCGTCGGCCACAACGTAGCCATGCTGATGCTTACCATCGCCGTCGAGAACCTCACCGGCGGCATGGGCACGGCGGCCTTCGTCGCCTATCTCTCGAGCCTGTGCGACGTCGCCTACACGGCCACCCAGTACGCACTTCTGTCGTCGTTCATGGCCTTCGCCCGCGACGTGCTTTCGGCCTCCTCGGGCTGGTTGGCGGACCAGGTGGATTGGGTGGCCTTCTTCCTGATCTCGACGGCGCTCGCCGTGCCCGGCCTGGTACTGCTGATGTGGATGATGCGGCGCTTCCCGGCGCCCGAGGCGGACTAGGCGCCGCCCCGGCCGAGCACCGCGTCGGCGGTGTCGATGACCGCGTCCACGGGAATATATTTCATCTGGCGGCCGCCGAAGTCGCCGGCGTGGAGGAAGGAGATACCCTCGCCCATGGGCGGAAACTTGCCCGGCGTCGTCACCCCATAGAGCGAGACCAGCGGCGTGCCGGCGATGGCCAGCATGTGGTTGACGCCGGAATCGTTGGACACCGCCAGCGCTAGCCGTTTGGCCAGGGCCATGGTGAACAATGGTGAGAAGCCGTGCACCGCCTCGACGCCGTCGGCCTGCAGGGGGAAGAGCGCCTGCGGCACGGCTTCCCGGAGTCCGGCCGTCCACGCCACCTCCTGGGGCCCGAGGAGGAAGACCGGCGCGCGGCCGCGCGCCACCTGCGCACCGGCCAGCGCGATGAAATTCTCCAGGGGCCAGCACTTGGGCGGGCCGCCCGAGCCCGGCGCCAGGCCGACGTAAACGGGGCCATCGGGCAAAAGCCGGGCGGCGTCGGCATGGAGGCCGGTGTCGAGGTCGAGTTCGAGGCGCGCCGGGCTCGCAAAGGGGCGCCCGGCGGCGATCTCCAGGAGGTCCAGCATCTGGCGTTGCATGCTTTTGGGAAAGCGGTAGCCCGGCGGCGGTTTCCTCGACGACAACAGGAAGCGCGCCGCCGGCGAGATGAAGGTCTTGTGCGGCACGCGCCACAGGCTGAAGCTGGCCCAGAAAATACGCTGAGTGTCGATGACCAAATCGAAGCGCCGCCCGCCGAGGGGGCGCCCGAGAAGCTCGCTCGGATGGAGCCCGATGCCGGCGTGCTCGATGACCTCGTCGAGGAGCCCGGCCACCAGCGGCGCCATGACCCCGGTGTAGACGCTGGTCTCCTTGCCCGCCACCCAGGTGATGCGGGCGTCGGCGAAGGCCTCGCGCAAGCCGCGCGCGAAGGGCAGCTTCAAGAGCCCGTCCCCGACGCGGTCGAGGCCGACGTAGACCATGACGGTAGTGGGCGGCGTTTGCCCGATCAAGGTGGCGTCCCTCCGATCACTTTCGGCGCCTGACGGTTAGCACAGGGGGAGCGCGAAGTCCGCTCTTTTGCGTCGCCCACGGCCGGGCTATGATCGGGGCATCGAACGTTGCGGAGAAATCCAAGCCCGAAAAGATGACCCCCGAGAGGATGACGATCGTCGAGGGCGACATCACCCGGCTCGACGTCGACGCCATCGTCAATGCGGCCAACGAGAGCCTGCTCGGCGGCGGCGGCGTCGACGGTGCCATCCACCGCGCCGCCGGCCCGGAACTCATGGCCGAATGTAGGACGCTCGGCGGCTGCCCGACCGGCGAGGCGCGCATCACCAGGGGCTACGCGCTGGCCGCCCGCCGCGTCATCCACACGGTCGGCCCCATATGGCAGGGCGGCGGCGGTGGTGAGGAGGACTTGCTCGCCGCGTGCTACCGGGAATCCCTCGGGCTGGCCGCCGAAAACGGGCTCAAATCCATCGCCTTTCCCGCCATCTCGACCGGCGTCTACCGCTTTCCGCCGGAGCGCGCCGCCGAGATCGCGGTTGGGACCGTGCATGCGTTCCTGCGCGGCGACCAGCAAATAGAGTCGGTGATTTTCTGCTGCTTCGGCGAAGTCTCCGTGCAGGCCCACGAGAAGGCGCTGGCCTTCCTCGGCTGAGGTGGTTCCCCGCCCCGCCCCCCTCGCCCAAACGCCGCCTCCGCCGGAGTGACTAAAACGGCCCCAAATCCCTGGATTTGAGGCCGTTATTCGCGGTCGTGGTGGTCAGTATGTCTCCGCGGCCAAATCGGCGGGCAGCGACTTCGATATCGTGTCGTAGACCGCCGAGTACTGAGCGAGTTCATTGAGCTGTTCGGCGCTGGCGTCGCTTTTGACGCGTATCTTGACGCGGACGTGGTGGAAGCCCTTGCGCACGTCCTCCGACAGCCCGAGGCCCCCGCGGGCATCAAGATCGCCTTCCACTTCGGAATCAATGGCCTCGATTTTGATGCCGTTGATGGCGGCGTGATAGACGACGATCGTCGTCAGGCACCCGACCAGCGCATGAAGGATGAACTCGACGGGATTCGGCACACTGTCGTTGCCGGCTAACGGAAGGGGCTCGTCATACGCAAGCGCTTGTCGGGACAGAAGGGCTGCCAGTGCCGCCTCACCCCCACCGGCAAGGAGCTTGAACCCTTGATCGCGTAAACCGCCATCTGGGGCATGCGCTGGGCGCGCGGACAGATGACGGACGAGGAATTGGGCGTCGATTTGCTCATGGCGGACATGCGCCGCCGCATCCAGACGGACATGCTGCCGGACGGGGAGACGGTGCTGTGTTTCACCTTCAGCAATCTCGACAAGTTCAAGATATGGTGGCTGATTATCGACGGCAAGGACGTGGACCTGTGCTCGGACGATCACGGCAAGGACGTCGATCTTTATGTGACGACTACTCTGCGTATCATGACGGAAATCTGGGAAGGGGACCGCGACCTGTCGGCGGCCATGAATGAGGATCAGGTTATCACCATCGGCGCCCGCCACTTAATCCGCAATATGTCCGATTGGCTTGGGTTTAGCGCCTACAGGCACATCAGGCCAGCGACCGAAGAGGAACGCCGCGAATCTGTCTAGCCGCACTCGTGTCGCTTAGTGCTCACCGAGCGTTCGGGCTTTCCATCAATCCCTATTGCGAATTCCGAATACACGATCTAGGGCCGCGCTCAACTCAATCGATCGCCGCGTGGGCGGCGAGAGCCGCCATGTTCACCATGTCGGATACGGTGGCCCCCATGGGCACGATCTGGGCCGGCTTCGAAAGCCCCGTCAGCATGGGCCCGACGGCAGTGGCGGTGCCCAGGATCTGCATCAGCTCGGACGAGATCGAGGCAGAGTTGAGCCCCGGCATAACCAGCACATTGGCCGGTCCCGACAGCCGGCAGAACGGGTAGACCCGGCCCATCAGCTCGTGATCAAGGGCGACGGCGGCGCTCATCTCGCCGTCGTACTCGAAGTCCGTATCAAGCTCGTCGAGGACGGCGACGGCGTCGCGCACCATCTGGGCGCGTTCCGGCAAGGGACGGCCGAAGTTGGAGAACGACAGCAGCGCCACCCTGGGCTCGTGGCCGAGCTGGCGGGCGCGGCGCGCCGACTGCTCGGCGATATGGGCCAGCCGCTCGGAGCTGGGGATCGCGTGCATGGCGGTATCGGCGAGGAACACGGTGCGCCCGTGGGCGACCATCATGGTTAACCCGAAGACGTGCTCGCCGGGCCTCGGGTCGAGCACCTGGGTGATCTCGTCGAGGGCCACGTGGTAGTTGCGGGTGAGCCCGGTGACCATGGCGTCGGCGTCGCCGAGCGCCACCATGCAGGCGGCGAAAACGTTGCGCTCCTGGCTGATCATGCGCTGGCAGTCACGCGCCAGCGCCCCTTTGCGCTGCATTCGCCCATACAGGAAGTCGATATAGGCCTCGGGTTCCTCGCCGCGCCGGGTGCCATGGATTTCAAGGCCGTGGTCGGTGGGCAGGCCGAGTTCGGCCAGCGTCTTGGTGATGCGGTCCTCGCGCCCGATTAGCACCGGCACGCCGTAGCCGCCACCGCGGAAGGCGAGGGCGGCGCGGATGCTCTTTTCCTCCTCTCCCTCGGCGAAGACGACGTGCATGGGGTTGGAGCGCACCTGCTCGAGGATTACCTGAATGCTGGCCAAGGCTGGGTCGAGGCGCCCCGAGAGTTCAGCGCGGTAGGCGTCCATGTCGATGACGGGGCGCCGCGCCACGCCCGAATCCATGGCCGCCTGGGCTACCGCCGCGGGCACCGCCACGATGAGGCGTGGGTCGAAGGGCGCCGGGATGATGTAGTCGGGGCCGTAACGCAGGTGCGCGCCGGAATAGGCGGCGTCGACCTCGTCGGGCACGTCCTCGCGGGCCAGATCGGCGATGGCCTCGGCGGCGGCGATCTTCATGGCGTCGTTGATGGTCGAGGTGCGCACGTCCAGCGCCCCCCTGAAGATGTAAGGGAAGCCGAGAACGTTGTTGATCTGATTGGGATAGTCGGAGCGACCGGTGGCCATGATGCAGTCGGGGCGCGCCTTCTTGGCGTCCTCCCAGGTGATCTCCGGATCGGGGTTGGCCATGGCGAAGATGAGGGGCTTGTCGGCCATCGAGCGCGCCATGTCCTGGGAGACGGCGTCCTTCACCGAAAGCCCGATGAAGACGTCAGTGCCCTCCATGGCCTCGGCCAGGGTGCGCGCCGACGTCTCGACGGCGTGGGCCGACTTCCACTGGTTCATGCCCTTCTCGCGCCCCTCGTGGATGACACCATGGGAATCGCACATGATGACGTTGTTAGCGGGCAGGCCCATGCCCTTGAACAACTCGACGCAGGCGATTGCGGCAGCGCCGGCACCGTTGATCGTCATCTTGACCTCTTGGATGACCCGATCGGTCAACTGCAGCGCGTTGATCAACGCCGCCGCCGTGATGATGGCGGTGCCGTGCTGGTCATCGTGGAAGACCGGGATATCCATGAGCTCGCGCAGACGCTGCTCGATGATGAAGCACTCCGGCGCTTTGATGTCCTCGAGGTTGATGCCGCCGAAGGCGGAGCCCAGGAAACGAACGCTGTTGACGAACTCGTCGACGTCCCTGGTGTCGACTTCCAGATCGATGCCGTCGATGTCTGCGAAGCGCTTGAAGAGAACCGCTTTGCCCTCCATCACCGGCTTGGCGCCGAGCGCCCCCAGATCGCCGAGGCCGAGCACTGCCGTGCCGTTGGTCACCACCGCCACCAGGTTGCCCTTGGCCGTATAGTCGTAGGCGAGCGAGGGATCGCGGGCGATCTCCAGGCACGGCGCGGCGACGCCCGGCGAATAGGCCAGCGACAGGTCACGCTGGGTGGTCAGCGCTTTGGTGGCGCGGATCTCGTACTTGCCCGGGCGTCCCGTGGCGTGCATGCGCAGGGCATCGCGCTCCAGGTCGTCTTTGGAGTGGTCGTCCATGGTGTGTTCCTCAAGTGCGTTCGGCGGCGGACGAGTATTCGTGGACGTGGACGTTGGTGCCGCTGTTGGCGCGAAGGATGCCGCCGGCGGCGTCGAGGGATTCGTGGGAGCCCAGCACGCTGAGGTCGGTGTGCGCGAAGCCGGCCTCGGTAAGCCCGGCGACGGCGGCCTCGAAGCTGTCGCGGCCGGCGAAGAAGCCAACCACTTCGCGGACGGCTTTAACGTTTGCCTTGATCATTTTCGCCTATTTCCCTGCATGGGCTGCATTTCACAGCATCTTGCCCAAGCGGCAAGGTGATTCATAGCCCCAAGCGCCGCGCTTGTGCTATGGTGCGCCCACGTCCGCGCAACTTAGACCGCCCGTTCCGTATTGGCCCAGCCCCGCCCCGAGAACTCCCGCCAAACCGCCCCCTCCGCAGGCCCCGCCAAGGAGAAAACGGGCGTCACGCCGATGATGGCGCAGTACCTGACCATCAAGCGTCAGCACCCGGACGCCCTCTTGTTCTACCGCATGGGCGACTTCTACGAGATGTTCTTCGACGACGCGGTGGCGGCGGCGGGCGCCCTTTCCATTACCCTGACCAAACGGGGCAAGCACCTGGGTCGGGACATCCCCATGTGCGGGGTGCCCGTGCACAGCCATGAAAACTATCTGTCGCGCCTGATTTCACAAGGCTTCAAGGTGGCCGTCTGCGAACAGACCGAGGATCCGGCGACGGCCCGCAAGCGCGGAACAAAATCATTGGTCACCCGCGATGTTGTCCGCGTCATCACGCCGGGCACCCTGACCGAGGATACGCTCCTCGAGGCGCGCCGTAACAACTACCTCGCCGCCCTCGGCGAGGCGCAAGGGGAGCTCGGGCTCGCCTGGCTCGATATCTCCACCGGCGCCTTCCACCTACAACCATTGGACGGCAAGGACTTGGGCGCGGCGCTGGCGCGGCTCGACCCCGGCGAAGTGGTAGTTTCGGACCGCCTGATCGAGCGGCCCGAGCATTTCGAGTCGTTTCGCGACTGGAAGGACCGCCTGACGCCGCTGCCGGCCAGCCGCTTCGACAGCCGCAACGGCCAGCGCCGCCTGGAAGGTTTGTTCGAGGTCAAGACCCTGGAGGCCTTCGGCGCCTTCGGACGGGCCGAACTGGCGGCCGGTGGGGCGCTCGTCGATTACGTGGCGCTCACCCAAAAAGGACGGTTGCCGCGCATTGGCCGGCCGCGGCGCATCGCCGCCGGCGCGGTCATGGAGATCGACGCCGCGACGCGGCGCAACCTGGAACTCGCCGAGGCCCTGGCGGGGGGTCGCCAGGGGAGCCTGCTCGGCGTCATCGACCGTACCGTGAGCGGCGCCGGGGCGCGCCTGCTGGCGGTTCGCCTGTCGGCGCCGCTGACCGATTGCGCGGCCATCGACGGGCGCCTCGACGAAGTTCAGTACTTCAACGACGGCGAGGCGCCGCGCCGCGCCGTGCGGGCGCTGCTGGCGTGTTGCCCGGACATCGAACGGGCGCTGTCGCGTCTCACCTTGGGGCGCGGCGGCCCGCGCGACTTGGCCGCCGTGCGCGACGGGCTGGCCCTCAGCGCCGAGGTGCGCCAGGCGCTGGCCGGCTCCGTGCCGCCGCCGCCGGAGGGTATCGCGGCGGCTATGGCTGACCTCGGCCATCACGGCGAAATCGTCGAGCGCCTGGGCCGCGCCCTTGGCGCCGAGCTGCCCCTTTATGCCCGCGACGGCGGCTTCATCGCGCCCGGCTACACACTCCAGCTCGACGAGCTGCGCACCCTGCGCGACGAAAGCAGGCGCTTGATCGCCGGGCTACAAAGCCGTTACGCTACCGAGACGAAAATCCAAAACCTAAAAATCCGCCACAATAAAGTGCTCGGCTACTTCGTCGAGGTGCCGGCCAAGCAGGCGCCACGCATGCCCACCGGTGCCGACGCCCCCTTTGTCCACCGCCAGACCATGGCCAACGCCGTGCGCTACACCACCGTCGAGCTCGGCGAACTGGAGGGGCGCATCGGGCGCGCCGCCGACCAGGCATTGGCCCTCGAGATCGAGCTTTTCGAGGACCTGGTCGGCGAGGTGGCGGGCCACGTCGAAGGCATCGCCGAGGCGGCGGCCACACTGGCCGCTCTCGACGTGGCGGCGGCCCTGGCCGAGCTGGCACGGGAGCGCCGTTATTGCCGGCCCGTCGTCGACGACAGCTTGGAATTGCATGTCGAAGGGGGACGTCACGCGGTCGTCGAGGCGGCGCTGGAAGAAAGCGGGGAAGGTCCGTTCGTCGCCAACGACTGCGCTCTCAGCGGCGCCGCCGAGGGGTGCCGCGTATGGTTGCTGACCGGCCCCAACATGGCGGGAAAGAGCACGTTCCTACGCCAGAACTCGCTCATCGCGGTGCTCGCCCAGATGGGCGCCTTTGTGCCCGCCGCGGCGGCGCGTCTCGGCGTCGTAGACCGGCTCTTCTCGCGCGTCGGCGCCGTCGACGACTTGGCGCGGGGGCGCTCCACCTTTATGGTGGAGATGGTGGAAACCGCCACCATCCTCCATCAGGCGGGGCCGAGGGCGTTGGTCATTCTCGACGAGATCGGGCGCGGCACGGCCACTTTCGACGGCCTGTCGATCGCCTGGGCGGTGGTCGAGCACCTGCACGAGGTGGGGTGCTGCCGCACCCTCTTCGCCACCCACTACCACGAGCTGACGGCCCTGGCCGCCAAGCTTGCGGGGCTCGAGTGCTACAGCATGCGCGTCAAGGAATGGCAGGGTGACGTGGTGTTTCTACACGAGGTGGGGCGGGGCGCCGCCGAACGCTCGTACGGCATTCACGTGGGTAGGCTGGCCGGCCTGCCGGCCGCCGTCATCGGGCGCGCCGAGGAGGTGCTGGCCAGCCTCGAGAAGGGCAGCCAATCCTCGGCCCTCACCCGCCTCGCCGACGATCTGCCATTGTTTTCGGCCGCCGCCGCCGCCGGACGGGAAGACGCGACGGCCGAACCTTCGCCGTTCGCCGAGGCGCTGAGGGAGATCGACGCCGACGGACTCACGCCGAAAGAGGCTTTGGAGCTGATTTACAGGCTGAAAGGCATGCTCGATGATTGATTATGACTCGGTATCGTTATTTTTTTGTTTCGCTATCGTTATGACAACCAAGACGTTACGACAACCAAGACAACGTCGTTTCGCGCCCTCGGTGCTGCCTTGCCTGGAGACAGCATCAAGCGCCGGTTTCCAGCACCGCGGCACCGCTGATACGCCCCTCGCGCAGGTCAGAAAGCGCTTGGTTCGCGTCCTCTAGGGCATAGGGCACCACCGTCGTTACCACCGGGACCCGGGGCGCCAGGGCGAGGAATTCCTCGCTGTCGCGGCGGGTTAGGTTAGCTACCGAAACAATCTCCCGTTCGCCCCACAGAATGTCATAGGGGAAGCTCGGGATGTCGCTCATGTGGATGCCGGCGCACACCACGCGTCCGCCCGGCGCCACCGCCCGCAAGGCGGCCGGCACCAGGGCACCGACCGGGGCGAAGATGATCGCTGCGTCGAGGGGCTCGGGCGGCGCCGCGTCGGAGGGGCCGGCCCACGAAGCACCCAGGGCGCGGGCGAAATTCTCGGCCTTTTCGTCGCCGGGCCGGGTGAAGGCGAATACCTGGCGCCCCTCGAAGCGGGCTAGTTGGGCGACGATGTGGGCGGCGCCGCCGAAGCCGTAGATGCCAAGCCGCGCCGGGTCGCCGGCGCGCCGCAAGGAGCGATACCCGATGAGCCCGGCGCATAACAGCGGTGCCGCCTGCACGGCGCCGTAATCGCCGGAAACCAGGAAGCAGTAACGTTGGTCGGCGAGCGCGTAGTCGGCGTAGCCGCCGTCGATCTGATAGCCGGTGAAGCGGGCCCGTCGGCACAGGTTCTCCTGGTCCGTCCGGCAGTACCGGCACTTCCCGCAGGTGTAGCCGAGCCACGGGATGCCGACGCGCTGGCCGGGTGCGAAGCGCTCGACCCCCTTTCCCACCTCGGCCACCGTGCCCACCACCTCGTGGCCGGGGACGATGGGAAGCTTGGGCTCCGTGAGCTCGCCGTCGATCACGTGGAGGTCGGTACGGCACACCCCGCAGGCGTGGACGCGCATCAGGACCTGGCCGTCGCCGGGCACGGGCCGCGCCATTGAACGCAGCCGCAACGGCTCGCCAGCGGCATCTAGCACCATGGCGCGCATGAGCTCGGCCGTGCTCATGGAGGCTCCTCCTTGCTTGGTCTTGGACCTGGGTCTTGGGAACGCCTTGGCGCGCCGGTTCGAATTCTCCCCCGTCGGCGCCCCGTCGGCAACACACGAAACGCCCGCGGCGGGCCATTGGGCAAAAGATGGTGTGCAGGGCACCTCCCCGCCTTTATCCTGTGGCGCGGCACAGGAGGTTCAGGGCAGGCCATGGCCCGCGTCCACAAACCACGCGACATCATCGACCGCAAAGCGCTGGCCGGGGCCCTTGAAGACCTCGCCCAGTGGTCCGGCTATTCGCCGAAGACCCAGAAACGGGTCCTCAAGCTCCTCAAGGACGCCCTGGCCGGCGGCCGGGCCGAGATCCGCCGCCGCTTCGAGGACGAAGGCATCACCGGCGCCCACAACGTCTGCGCCGGCACCCATCTGATCGACCAGCTGATTCGCGCCATTCACGACTTCGCCCTGCGCTACGTGTATCCGGCGGCCAATCCGACCAAGGGCGAGCAGGTGGCGGTAGCCGCCACCGGCGGTTACGGCCGCCGGGAGATGGCGCCCCATTCCGACATCGATCTGATGTATCTGCTGCCCTACAAACAAACGGCCCACAGCGAGCAGCTGGTGGAATATATGCTCTACGCGCTGTGGGACCTGGGGCTCGAGGTCGGCCACGCCACGCGCTCGGTGGAAGAAAGTGTTCGCCTGGCCGGCGAGGACCACACCATTCGCACGGCCCTCCTCGAGGCGCGCTTCGTGCGGGGAGACGAAGAGGTATTCCGCCGCTTCAAAACCCGCTTCGACGAAGAGGTGGCGGCCGGCTCCGGCTCCGACTTCGTCGACGCTAAGCTTGGCGAACGAGACCGCCGCCACGAGCGCATGGGCGATGCCCGCTATGTGCTGGAGCCAAACATCAAGGAAGGCAAGGGGGGGCTGCGCGACCTGCAAACCCTCTTGTGGATCGCCAAGTACCTGTACCGGGTCGACGACGTGCGCGAGCTGGTCGCCAAGGGCGTGCTGACCCCGGACGATGCGCGGCGCTTCGCCAAGGCCCAGAACTTCCTATGGACCGTGCGCTGCCACCTGCACTACCTGACGGGACGGCCCGAGGACCGCCTCACTTACGACGTTCAGGGTGAAATTGGTAGGCGCATGGGCTATGCCGACCATCCCGGGTTGCGCGGCGTCGAGCGCTTCATGAAACACTACTTCCTGATTGCCAAGGACGTCGGCGATTTGACCCGCATCCTTTGCGCGGTGCTGGAAGAGCAGCAGAAGAAGCGCCGCTCACGCTTCCGGCTTCCGGCATTTCCGCGGTTCAAGTCCGCCGTCGAAGGTTTCAGCGTCGACGGCGGCCGCCTGATCGTCGAGGGCACCGACGCCTTTGCCAAGGACCCGCTCAAGCTGCTCCGCTTGTTCGCCGAAGCGGAGCGCCACGGCCTCGACATCCACCCGGAGGCGCTGCGCCTGGTTACCCAGAGCCTCAACCTAGTCGATTCGAAGATGCGCGGAAACGCACCGGCGAACCGCCTGTTCATGGAGATCCTGACCGGCCGAAAGGACCCGGAGACGGCGCTGCGGCGTCTCAACGAGGCGGGCGTCTTCGGGTGCTTCATCCCCGACTTCGGCCGCGTCGTCGCCCAGATGCAGTACGACATGTACCACGTCTACACGGTCGACGAGCACACCATCCGCGCCATCGGCATCCTGCACGGCATCGAGACCGGTGCCCTCAAGGATGACCACCCGGTGGCGACGTCGGTGATCGGCGAGGTGCAGTCGCGCCAAGCCCTTTATCTCGCCGTGCTTCTGCACGACATCGCTAAGGGCCGGGACGGCGACCACTCGGAGATCGGCGCCCGCATTGCCCGCAAGCTGGGGCCGCGCCTCGGCCTCAGCGACTGGGAAACGGAAACCGTCTCGTGGCTGGTGCTGCACCACCTACTGATGAGTCGCACCGCCTTCAAGCGCGACATCGACGACCCCAAGACGGTCAGCGATTTCGTCGCTGCCGTGCAGTCCCCGGAACGGCTGCGCTTGTTGCTGTGCCTCACCGTCGCCGACATCCGGGCGGTCGGGCCAGGGGTCTGGAACGGCTGGAAGGCGGGCCTCTTGCGCGAGATCTACTACCGCGCTCTCGAGGAGATAACCGGGGACCTGCCGGGCGAGCGCCGCGATGCCCGGGTGGAGGGTGCCAAGGCGGCGTTGCGCGAGCGGCTTGCCGACTGGGAGGCGGCGGACATCGAGGCCCACGTGGTACGCGGGTATCCGGACTATTGGCTTTCCTTCGACGCCGAGACCCTCGCCTCCCACGCCCACATGATCGGCGAAGCCGAACGCCGCGGCCTTCGTACCCATATCGAAACGAAGGTGGACAGCTACCATGACGTCACCGAGATACTGGTCTATTCGGCCGACCATTCCGGGCTCTTCGCGGAGATTGCCGGGGCCATGGCGCTGGGTGGCGCCTCCATCGTCGATGCCAAGATCGTGACCCTGGCCAACGGCATGGCGCTGGACACCTTTTCGATCCAGGACTCGGTGGGCGCCGCCTTCGGCGGGCGCGACCGGCTCGCCAAGCTATCGAGGCGTATCGAGGACGCCCTCGCCGGGAAATTGAACCCGGCCCGGGAGCTGGCCCGGGCGCGGCGCCAGATGCTGCCCAGCCGCACCGGCGTGTTCCGGGTGCCGCCGCGCGCCCTCATTGACAACAAGGCCAGCGTCGGCCGCACGGTCATCGAGGTCAACGGCCGTGACCGGCTGGGCTTTCTGCACGACATCACGGCCGCCTTGACGGCGCTCGGCCTGCAGATTGCCAGCGCCCATGTAACCACCTATGGGGAGAGGGCCGTTGACGTCTTCTACGTGAAGGACGCCCACGGCCTGAAAGTGGAGCAAGAGGGCAGGGTCGAGGCCATCCGCGCCAAGCTTCTGGCGGTAATCGAGGCGGATACGTCGGCGGACGCCGTCGCCGCCGAATAAGGGGTTCCCTGGCGCCCCTGGCGCCGATCATTTAAAACTCCGCCATGAATCTCGCGCGCTCCATCGCTACCGTCGGCGTCTTCACCATGTTGAGCCGTATCCTCGGCTTCGTGCGCGACATCCTGATCGCCGCCATCCTCGGGGCTGGGTTGGCGGCGGATGCCTTCTTCGTCGCCTTCAAGTTCCCCAACTTGTTCCGCCGCCTGTTCGCGGAAGGCGCTTTCAACCTGGCCTTCGTGCCCCTTTATGCCGGGCTTCTGGAGGAAGAAGGCAGGGAAGCCGCCAAGGAATTCGCCGATCAGGCATTAGCGGTGCTTCTGTGGGCGCTTCTGGTTTTCGTGGCGGTGCTCGAGATTGCCATGCCGTGGGCGATGATGGCGTTCGCTCCTGGCTTTCTGGCAAATCCGCACAAGTTCCAGCTGGCTGTCGAACTGGCTCGCATCACCTTCCCGTACTTGCTCTTCATATCGCTAGTCTCGCTGATGGCCGGTGTCCTCAATTCGTTGGGCCGCTTCGCCGCCGCCGCGGCGACGCCGATCCTGTTGAACGTGTGCCTGATCGGGTTCGTGTTGGGCCTGTCGCCGATTACCGAAACACCCGGCCATGCTCTGGCCTGGGGCGTGTTCACGGCCGGAATCGTTCAGTTCATCTGGCTCTACGCCCATTGCGGGCGCTACGGCGTGTGGCTGCGCCTGCCGAGGCCGCGCTTGACCCAAAACGTGCGGCTGCTCATCAAGCGGGCACTGCCCGTGGCCGTCGGTGCCGGCATCTACCAGATCAACTTGCTTATCGACACCATCATCGCATCCTTGCTGCCGGACGGATCGATTTCCTATCTGTTTTTCGCTGATCGGGTGAACCAGTTGCCGCTCGGCGTGGTCGGGGTCGCCGTCGGCACCGCCCTACTGCCGCTGATGTCCCGGCAGATCAGGGCCGGCGACGAGGGTGCCGCCCTGCATAGCCAGAACCGGGCCCTGGAATTCTCGTTCCTGCTGACGCTGCCCGCCGCCGCCGCCCTCGTGGTCATCGCCGGGCCGGTCATTTCCGCCCTGTTCGAGCGCGGCGCCTTCGGCGCCGCCGAAACGGCGGCCACCGCCGCGGCGCTTGGCGTCTATGCCACCGGCCTTCCCGCCTACGTGCTGGTCAAGACGCTGGCGCCCGGCTATTTTGCGCGCGGCGACACGGCGACGCCGGTCAAGATCGCGGTTGCCGCCATGGTCGTCAACCTAGTGTTGAACCTCGTCCTCATGGGACCTTTCCAGCATGTCGGTATCGCCATGGCGACGACGGTGTCGGCCTGGATCAACGCCGGGCTGCTGGCGCTGGTTCTGAGGCGGCGTGGGCAGCTCGAGCCGGACCGGCGGCTGCGCCGACGCCTGCCCCGCGCCGTCCTCGCCGCCGCCGGCATGGCCACGCTGTTGGCCGCCGCCCAAGGGGGCCTGGAAGGGGCGCTGGCCGGCGGGCTGGCGTCGCGCGTCGCCACCTTGGCGGGTTTGGTGGCGGGCGGGCTCGCCGTCTTCGCCGTCCTTGCCGTGCTGCTCGGCGGCGCCAGGGTCGAGGACCTCAAGGTCCTTTCCCGCAAGGACGCGGCTTGACCGCCGGCGCGCCGCTGCGCCATAACTCCGCCGCCGCGACCACAGGACGGCCACCACAGGACGCCACGAAGGGCCGCGACCACGGGTGACGGATCGGACCATGCAGCGAATCTTTTCGGGCATACAGCCCACGGGCAACCTCCACCTCGGCAACTATCTCGGCGCCATCCGCAACTGGGTGCGCCTGCAGGACGAGTACGAATGCCTGTTCTGCGTGGTAGACATGCACGCCGTCACAACGTGGCAGGAGCCCCGGGAGCTCGCCGCTAACATCCGCGAGGTGACGGCGGGTCTGCTGGCCGCCGGGCTCGACCCCGAACGCAACATCATCTTCAACCAGAGTCAGGTGCCGGGCCACGCGCAACTCGCCTGGATATTAAGCTGCGTGGCGCGCATGGGCTGGCTCAACCGCATGACCCAGTTCAAGGAAAAGGCCGGCAAGCACCGGGAGAACGCCTCGGTCGGCCTGTTCGCCTATCCCACCCTGATGGCCGCCGACATCCTGCTCTACAAGGCGACCCACGTGCCCGTCGGCGAGGACCAAAAGCAGCACCTGGAACTGACCCGTGACATCGCCCAGAAGTTCAACAACGATTTCGGTGTCGAATTCTTCCCCCTGGTGGAGCCCTTGATTTTCGGCGCCGCCACCCGCGTCATGTCGCTGCGCGACGGCACCAATAAAATGAGCAAGTCGGACCCTTCGGATTATTCCCGCATCAACATGACCGACGATACCGATACCATCGTCGTGAAGATCCGCAAGGCGAAAACAGACCCCGCGCCACTGCCCGAATCACCGGCCGGGCTCGAGAACAGGCCGGAGGCGGCGAACCTTCTCGGCCTTTACGGGGCGCTTTCGGGAACCAGCTTGGAGGAAACGTGCCAGCGGTTCGCCGGCGCCTCTTTCTCCGATTTCAAGAACGAGTTTGCCGACCTGTCGGTCTCGGTGCTCGGTCCCATCCAAGACGAGATGCGTCGGCTTTCGGCCGACCCCGGCCACGTCGACGCCGTGCTGCGCCAAGGCGTCGGCCGGGCGCGCGACATGGCGGTGCCGATCCTCGCCGAAATCGAGGAAATCATCGGCTACCTGCGGCCCTGACGGCGGGGGCGCCGCGCAACCGGGATTTTGTCCTCCGGTTTGCGAAATTAGGGCTGGCCTCGGACACCCGGCTTCGATTAAAATCCCTCCGCTCAGCCGGCCAAGGTTTCCGCATTGATGACGCCTGCGTGGCGGGAGAGGGGCCGCTTCCGGAAGCGATTGTGGGGCAAACAGGGCTAGGCACAAGGAGGCCCGAAGGCCGACAAGTCGTCGGGCTCTTTGAAGAGTAAATTCCACGATGAGATACTTTGAACGTGCTTCCCTGGACGTCGTTGCCGTGCTCGTGGCTATGCTCATGGGAGTCACCCTTTACGATCCGCCGGCCAAGGCGACGCCGCCGCCCCAGGCCGTCCTGCCAGCGGTGTCGCCGGAGCCGCCGGCGGCCAAGAAATTATTGCCGGGCGGGTTGAGCAACCTGGCCCCCGCCATGTCGGGCGTCACCGTCCGTAAGCTGTCGGGCACCTTCAGCAGCCTGGGGTACGACCTGAAATCGGTTCTCTCCGGGGACGACGAAGTGCCCCGCCTATTCCTCGCCAGCCTTCCCGAAGACTTCGGGAAAATACGCGAGGTGACGGTGCGCAAGGCCCTCTTCTTCCGTACGGTGTTGCCCTTGATTCTGCGGGTCAACGAGGAACTCCTGGCCGATCGCCGGCGCCTCTGGGAACTGCGCTACCGAATGCGCACGGGGCTGCGATTGGAGGCCGCCGACCGGCTGTGGCTGATCGTCATGGCGGAGCGCTATGGCGTCGGCGAAGGCGATATCGATGCCTTGCTGCGCCGGGTCGATATCATTCCGACCTCGCTTGCCCTGGCCCAGGCGGCGGAGGAAAGCGGGTGGGGCACGTCCCGCTTCGCCCGGGAGGGTAATGCCATCTTCGGGCAGTGGACGTTCGCCCGTGACGGAAATCTGGTGCCCCTACACCGCGACGTCGGCAAGATCCATAGCGTCCGGGCCTTCGAAACACTGCTCGACGGCGCTAAGGCGTACGCCAGAAACCTCAATACCCACCGGGCCTACGGCGGGTTCCGCGAACAGCGGGCCGGCATGAGGAAGACTGGCCAGCCGGTCGAGGGCGCGGTCCTGGCACGCACCCTGTTGAGCTACTCCGAGCGCCGGTCGGCCTACGTCGAGACCATCCTGTTGATTATTGCGGCCAACGGCCTGAGCACCCTCGACGATGCCCGACTGCGGGCTCACGGAAAAGATTTCCAGCCACTCATTTAGAGACTATGCGCCGTCCTATCCGGGTACGTAAAACAGGCGGCCCAGCCAACGCCAGTGGCCTTCCCGGGTGGGCAGCGTACAGTTGAGACGGGTGCGGCCGCGGGGGAATGGCGTGTTCACACGCACTTCGAAGCGCCTCTCTCCAAGCCGTTCCAGCCGGGCGCGGCCCTCGTGCGAGGTGAAGCATGTCAGGCGTCCGACGCCCGTGATCCCGCCTCCCACCGTGAAGCCGATGGGCGGTGGATTGACTGCCGTGATCATTGGATCGAACGGCGTCACATCGGAAACCGGCAGGGGCAGAGCGTTGATGGCGAGACGGAAGCGCCGCAGGTCGCCATATTTTTCGTTCATGGAGAAGCGCGGCAGGTAGAAAAAATTCACGGTGCGGCCGATGACGCCCGAATGTTGGCCGAAGGCTGCGATGAACCCGGCGCCGCGGACGATTTCTTGTACCTCCAGGCTGGCCTCGCCATAGGGGTAGGCGAAAAGCTCGGGGGCTCGGCCCAGCTCGGTGATGAAGCGCCCGTTGGAGCGCTCGATCTCGCCGCGGTTGCGCGCCGCGCCGGTGTCGGGCATGTGCAGATGGGTCTCGGTGTGGCTGCCGATACTCACCCCGTCCGCGGCCAGTTCGCGAATCTGCCGCCAGCTCATGATGCCGGACAGCTTGCGGTCGACCGCCCGGGTGGCGACGAAGAGCGTCACCGGAAGCCTCGCCGTCTTGAGCCGTGGCCACGCTTCGCCATAGAAAGAGAGATAGGCGTCGTCGACGCTAAGCCCGACCGTGCGATCAGGAAGGGGCCTGTCGTCGCGCAGGCGCGCCACGATCTCGGGCAGCGGCAGCACCGAGTAGGGGCCCTTTTTCAGCTCCTTGATATGGTTCTCGAGCTGCTCGATGGTGACGTTGGTGGATGGGTAGGCGGCTTCGCCGAACCGGTGATACATGATGACCACCGCCGAATCGGCGGCGTCCGCCGGGAGTGCCGTGCCCGTCCAGGCAACCGCCGCCGCAAGGGCCAACCCCAAGGCTTTCCTGGTCGTCGGATTAATCATCAGGCCAAACCGGCTGGTGACGCGTCGCTGGCGGGAAGATTAGCCCAGTGCGCCCGATGGCGCCAGCCATGGGGGCGCGTCGGCGCCGATGGCTTCACGCCGCCATCATGCCTTCGGGCAGCACGCTGTCGCCGAGCAGCGGATAACGGCGGCTTCCGAACAATTGGTAGTGCCACCATTCGTTTCCATAGAAATCCCAACCGGCCGCCGTCATCAGGCCGAGCAGGAGGGCACGGTTGCGCTGGGCCTCGACCGACAGCGCCATGTTTCCGTGATGGGAAAGGGGTGTGAAGGCATCGAACGAGGTGCCCATGACTAACTCCCGCCCGCCGCCGTCGATCAGCGTTACGTCGATAGCGACGCCGCGGGAATGGGGCGAGCCGCGGCGCGGATCGACCAGGAACTCCGGGTCGGGCGTGTGGTTCCAAAGAGCCCACTGCGCCTCGGACGGGCGAAAGGCGTCGAAAATCTTGAGGCGCAGGCCATGGACGGCGGCCAGGGTGACGGCGCGCCTGAGTGCCCGTTCCGCATCAGCGTGCAGATAGCACGCCGCCCGGGCGTAGATGGGCTTGCCCGTGAAATTGTCGGCTCCGGCGTAAGCCAGATCGATGACCACACCATGGGATGAGGGGGTGATGGCGGCCAGGCTCACGGCGTGGGATCTCCCGCGTTGCCGATGGTCTCCGTCGATCCGGTTGGCCCGGCAGCGGCAAATCGAAGTATAACCGCCCGCTCGACCAGCGAAAGAGGACGATGGCCATGAAAACGCAAGAAGGGACGCAAGGGTGAGAATTCTCGCCTTCGACACGGCGACGTCGGCCTGTTCGGCCGCCCTTTGGGAGGACGGCCGCGTGGGGGCCCGGCGCTTCGAGACCATGACGCGCGGCCACGCCGAAGCCCTGGTGCCCATGATCGCCGACGTGATGGACGAGGCGGGGACCAATTTTCCGCGACTCGACCTGATCGCCGTCACCGTCGGCCCAGGGGCCTTTACCGGGCTGCGCATCGGCCTCGCCGCGGCGCGGGGCATGGCGCTCGCCGCCGCCGTGCCGTGCCTCGGCGTCACCACCCTCGAAGCCGTCGCCCACGGCGTCTCCGAAGGGGAGCGCGCCGGTGCCACCCTTCTCGTAACCTTCTCCTCCAAGAGGCGGGACGTCTACGCCCAGGCCTTCGATGCGCGGTTGTCCCCGGTGTTCCCGCCCCGGGCATTGCTTCCCGGCGAGCTGATGGCGCTGGCGCTGGCGGGCCGGGTAGTGGTCGCCGGGGACGCCGCCGGGGAGATGGCGGCAATGTTGAAGGTGCACGGCATCGACGCGGCGCCAAGCGCCGCCGCCGCCCTGCCCGACGCCGCCGTGGTCGCCGCCGTCGCGGCCCGCCGCTGGACACCTGGCGAGGTGACGCCGGCGCCGGCGCCTCTCTACCTCCGGCCGCCCGATGCGAAAATTCCGAAAGAGGATTCCCGAAGGCGTTCGTAATTGGCCCGCCAATGGCGGGCCACTAGTCGGGTTATTCCCTGCGGATGAGGAGACGGTAGATGGTGTCCGCTCCGCCGTCGGCGTTTTCGGGTTTGAGCCTGAGCACGGCATGTCCATGGTCGCAAACCGAGCGGGGGACGTTTTCAAGGGACTCGGCGCCCCGCAAGCGCACCTCCGCGACTTCGCCCGGCGCCATCCGCTCCAACAAGAGTTTAGTTTTCACGAAGGTAAGCGGGCATACTTCCCCGGTTATGTCGAGAAAGAACGAGATATCAAAATCCGTGCCCTTTGTTGATGGTGTATTCATACGAGGTTCTTGCCTTATCGGTGCGTGTAAAGTATATAGTCGTATTGGATTAAAAAGAGAGGATTATTTCTTGATGACCGAAAAACTGAGTTTAAATGAATTACTGGAACTGACTACAGAGATAGTCGCGGCACACGTAGTCAACAATACGGTGGCGGTCTCCGACCTGCCGCAGTTGATCCAGGACGTATACAAGACTTTGGTGGCGGTGGGAAGCGCGCCGCTGACGCCAGAGCGCCCGCGTCCGGCTGTTCCCATCAAGAAATCCGTTTTTCCCGATTACGTCGTCTGTCTCGAGGACGGCAAGAAACTGAAAATGCTCAAGCGTCATTTGAACACTGCGTACAACATGACGCCAGAAGAATACCGGGAGCGCTGGGGATTGGCGCCGGATTATCCGATGGTGGCGCCCAATTACGCCAAACACCGAAGCAACCTAGCAAAAAAAATCGGTCTTGGGACCAAGCCGCGCAAGCGACGCCGCAAAGCAGGCTGATCGGACCCCGCTGGAACCGGCAATCGCGTCTGAGGATCGCGGGCGACGACCCGCGCGATAGCTATCGGAGGGGCCATGGCGCCGCCATCGCGAATCGAAGAGTTATGCATCCGCAAGGGCATGAAGATGACCGGCCAGCGCCGCATCATCGCCCGCGTCCTTTCGGAAGCCAAAGACCACCCGGATGTCGAGGAAGTTTACTGGCGCGCCACCCGAGTGGACCCGCGTATCAGCATCGCCACCGTTTATCGGACCGTCCGTCTTTTCGAGGCGGCGGATATCCTGGAGAGACACGACTTCGGAAATGGTCGCGCCCGTTACGAGGAGGTTACGGACGAGCACCATGACCATCTGATCGACATCCAATCGGGGCGGGTCATAGAATTCCAGAACAAAGAGATCGAAGGCCTGCAGAAGCGAATTGTCAAGGATCTCGGATTCAGGCTGGTCGGGCACCGGCTGGAACTTTACGCCGTTCCCCTCGAGAGCAAGGAAAAGGAAGATAAAAAGGATTGACGCAACAGGGGCGCCCGCCGAATCCCAGCACCATCTTGACAGTTCGGGACACGGTGTTAACTTTTGTGTTGGACAAGCGCGGTATCCGAAGACTTGATAGCAAGAATGACCGCAAGCTTTCTCTGGCGCTCTGACGGTCCTGATCCCTCCGTGCGGTAGAGTGGCGAACTTGGCGAAGAAGCTTTACATCAAGACTTACGGCTGCCAGATGAACGTCTACGACTCGGCGCGCATGGCCGACGTCCTGGCACCCCTCGGTTACGTGTCCGTCGACGACGCGGCCGCGGCGGATCTGGTGATCCTCAATACCTGCCATATCCGCGAGAAGGCGGCCGAGAAAGTGTTCTCGGAGCTGGGCCGCCTGCGCCGGCTCAAGGACCGGCGCCGGGACCGGCCAATGACCCTGGCCGTGGCCGGCTGCGTCGCCCAGGCGGAAGGCGCCGAGATCGTTCGCCGTGTCCCTTACGTGGATATGGTGTTCGGCCCCCAGACCTATCATCGGTTGCCCGAGCTGGTCGTACGCGCCGAGCGCGCCCGGGGCACCGTCCTCGACACCGATTTTCCGGCCGAGTCCAAGTTCGACTACCTGCCCGAGGTCGTCACCGCGAACGGCGGTGCCGCCTTTCTCACCGTTCAGGAAGGATGCGATAAGTTCTGCTCCTTTTGCGTGGTGCCCTATACGCGTGGTGCCGAGCATTCGCGGCCCGTGGCCGCCGTGTTGGCGGAGGCCCGCCGGTTGGCCGAGACAAAGGCACGCGAGATCACGCTCCTCGGCCAGAACGTCAACGCCTACCATGGCGAAGCGCCGGGCGGCGGCGAATATGGCCTCGGCCGATTGATCGCGGCGGTAGCTAAAATCGACGGGGTGGAACGCATCCGTTACACCACGTCCTACCCGGCCGACATGGACACGGCGCTGATCTCGGCGCACCGCGACGTGCCCGAACTCATGCCGTTCCTGCACTTGCCCGCGCAGTCGGGCTCCGGCCGGGTGCTGAGGGCCATGAACCGGCGGCACACGGCGGAAGACTACCGACGCCTGGTCGACAAGCTGCGCGCGGCGCGCGCCGACATCGCGCTTTCCTCGGACTTTATCGTGGGGTTCCCCGGCGAAACGCCGGCCGACTTCGACGCCACCCTAGCGCTGGTTGCTGACGTCGGCTTCGCCCAAGCCTATACCTTCAAGTACAGCCGGCGCCCCGGCACCCCGGCGGCGGAAATGGAGGGACAGGTCGCGGAAGCGGAGAAAGAAGACCGCTTGGCGGCGCTGCGGGATCTTTTGGACGCGCAGCAACGGACCTTCAACACCGGTGCCGTGGGCCAAACCGTGTCGGTGCTCCTGGAGCGCCGCGGTCGCCACGCCGGCCAACTCGTGGGCCGCAGCCCTTATATGCAGGCCGTGCACGTGGAGGCGCCGGAAAGCTTGTTCGGGGCCATCGCCGCGGTGCACGTTGAGGCGGTGCACGCCAATAGCCTCGCCGGCGTCCTAGTGGATAGAATCTAACATATGGTGCCCATACGATCCCATATCCCGGTTTCTCGGCAAGAGAGCGCCCACAGGCGATGCCAGGGCATCGTCAAGGGAACTCGACGTCCCGAAAAGCCGGGATATGAGACCCGTAGGGCGGCTTCCCAAGCCCGCCGGACACGTTGCCCGATGCGTTGTGATGCGTCAGCATCACAACGCATCGGGCGTCTTTCCGGACGAACTTTGGAAGCCGTCGTATGGGCACCATATGTTAGATTCTATCCACTAGTGCCGGCCGGCGGTGGAGGCGGCGCCGTTGAGGGGGCCGTCGCGTGACGGCGCCCCTGAAGCCCACCGTGGAGCCGGTGGAGGCGGTGACGACCCTGCCCCTGGAGTTCGACGACAACGCCCTCGTTCTCCAGCTCTTCGGGTCGCATCACGGGAACTTGGCGCGTATTGAGCAAACGTTGGGCGTACTCATCGACACCCACGGAAACGAGGTCACCATCACGGGAGCGCCGGAAACGGTCGATGCGGCGCGCGCCGTCCTCGACGGTCTCTATGGCCGTCTCGCCAAGGGTCTGGCGGTGGGCCGCGAGGAAGTGGACGCGGCATTGCGCATGGCGGCCGGCGACGCTCCCGGCGACGCTTCCCGCGATGTCGACGCGGAGTTGGTCATCCGTACGCGCAAGCGGCATATCTCGCCGCGCTCGCCGGTCCAGGCCGCCTACATACGGGCCATCGACGCGCTCGAACTGGTCTTCGCCCTGGGCCCCGCGGGGACCGGCAAGACATATCTCGCCGTGGCCAAGGCGGTCGAGAAGCTGGTCAACGGCGAGGTGGACCGCATCGTCCTGTCGCGCCCGGCGGTAGAAGCGGGTGAGCGCCTCGGTTTCCTGCCCGGCGACATGCGCGACAAGGTCAATCCATATCTGCGGCCCCTTTACGACGCCCTTTACGACATGATGCCCGCCCCGCAGGTGGCCAAGCGCCTGGAAAGCGGCGAGATCGAGATTGCGCCCCTCGCCTTCATGCGCGGGCGCACCCTGGCCAACGCCTTCGTCATCCTCGACGAGGCCCAGAACACGACGGCGGTCCAGATGAAGATGTTCCTCACCCGGCTTGGCGAAAACTCCCGCATGATCGTCACCGGCGACCTTAGCCAGGTGGACCTGCCGCGGAGCACCCGCTCGGGCTTGCGCGCGGCCGTGGAAATCCTCGAGGGCATTGAGGGGGGGGCGTGTGTCGAATTCACGCACGCCGACGTCGTCCGCCATCCCCTGGTGACCCGTATCGTTCGCGCCTACGAGGAATTCGAGGCACGGCACGGTTCTGCGGCCTGCTACGAAGCGTCCGGGGATGGGGATGCTTCGCAGAAAGAGTGACGCGGCATGGGTATGACCGGCGTTCTGGAAATCGACGTGACCGTTTCCTGTCCCGCGTGGATAGAGGCGGTGCCGGGGGTGGAGGACGTTTGCCGGGATGCCGCCCGGGCGGCCTGCGCGGTGAACGGAGGCACGCCGGCGTCGGCCCCGGCGGGGGCTGAGGCGAGCCTGGTGCTGGCCGACGACCGGCTCATGCGCACCCTCAACAGGGATTACCGTAACCTGGACGAGGCGACGAACGTGCTCGCCTTTGCCAATGCCGACGCCGCCGGCGGCGTCGGAGGAGATGCCGCCCCGGGCGCACCACGCGTCCTGGGCGACGTGGTCGTTGCCTACGAGACCGCCGCCGCCGAGGCGGAGGCCGAGGCCAAGAGCCCAGCCGATCATTTATGCCATCTGGTGGTCCATGGTATGCTCCATTTGCTGGGACACGGCCACCAGACGGCAGCGGAAGCGGATCGCATGGAGAGGCTGGAGTCGCAGGCATTATCCCGCCTGGGCGTCGCCAATCCCTACGAGGACCGTGCCGAACAATGACAGTCGCACCATGAACGATCAGCCTCACGGTAGTCCGCCGCGCGGCGACGTTGCCCCTCCGGCGCCCTCGTTGATGGAAACCGTGCGCGGTTGGCTGCGCGGCCTGTTCCGCCTTCGCAACGGAGAGAGTTCGGTCCGTGACACGCTCGAAGAACTGATCGAGGAGCGCGACGATGCCGAGGCCTCGATCGCCGAGGACGAGCGGGTACTGCTCTCCAATATCCTCGATTTACGCGACCGCACTGTGCATGACGTGATGGTGCCACGAGCCGACATCATCGCCGTCGACAGTGCGGCGCCGCGTTCGCGGGTGATCGCGCTGATGACCCGGGAGGGGCACTCCCGTCTGCCAGTTCATGGGGAGACTCTCGATGATATTATCGGCATGGTGCACATCAAGGACGTCGCGGCCCGGCCTAAGGATGAGGCATTTACCCTCTCCAAGATCGTGCGCCGGGCGCTGTTCGTATCGCCCTCCATGCAGGTGCTTGAGTTGCTTCTAGAGATGCGCGTCACGCGTTCCCACATGGCGGTGGTGGTAGACGAGTACGGCGGCGTCGACGGGCTGGTGACGATCGAGGACCTGGTCGAGGAGATCGTCGGCGAGATCGAAGACGAGCACGACCGCAGCGACGAGCCGACCCTCGTCAAAAGGAGCGATGGTTCGCTCGACGCCGATGCGCGGGCCACCCTCGAGGCCCTCGAGGAAATCACGGGCCCCGTCGTTACTGAAGAGGAGCGGGCTGACATCGACACCCTCGGGGGTCTTGTGTTCTCGTTGGCCAGCCACGTTCCCATTCGCGGCGAGCTGGTGAGCCACCCGGGCGGGCTCGAATTCGAGGTCATTGACGCTGATCCGCGCCGCATCAAGCGATTGCGCGTGCGCGGGTTGCCCGGCAAACCCGCCAAACAGACCTGATCGCGGCTTCATGGACGCTCCCCGGCGCATGAGATCCCCGCCGCCGCTGGATGGCGTGCCGCCCTCCCCCGGCATCTGGGCCCGGGCCAAGGTTCGCGTCACGGGGGTGTCCGGATGGCGGCGTCTTGCCCTGGCAGCCGGCCTCGGGCTCCTGGCGACGGCGGCGTTGCCACCCGTGCACGCCGTCGTTTTGTTGGTGCCGGCGTTCATCGGACTCTTGTGGCTGATCGACGGCAGCGGCGGCTGGCGGAGCGCCTTCGCGGCCGGGTGGTGGTTCGGCTTTGGGCACTTCGCGGCCGGCCTTTACTGGATTGCCCACGCGCTTTTGACCGACGCCGCGCAATTTGGCTGGATGGTTCCGTTCGCCGTCGGTGGCCTGGCCGCGGTAGTCGCGGTGTTTCCGGGCGTCGTGGCGCTGCTTGTCCGCGCCTCGGGCACCCGGGGAGCCGGGCGGGTGCTCGTCCTTGGGGCGGCGTGGACGGCGCTCGAGTGGCTGCGCGGCTGGGTATTCACGGGCTTCCCATGGAATCTTGTGGGCACGGTGTGGGTGGTCTCCGAGCCCATGATGCAGTCGGCCGCCGTCTTCGGCGTTTATGGGATTAGCCTGTTGAGCGTGACGGTGGCGGCGATGCCGGCGGTGCTGGCCGAAGGCGCCGTCGTCGAGCGCCGCACGCTTGGCGCCGTGGCCGCTGCTGCCGCCGTGCTCGGCATCGCGTGGGCTGGCGGTGCGGCACGGCTGGCTCTGGCCCCCGGAGGAGAGGTGGCGGGCGTTCGCCTGCGCCTCGTGCAGCCGGCCATCGATCAAACGCTCAAATGGCGCCCCAAGCTGCGCCGCGCCCACGTCGAGCGGCAACTCAACATGAGCAGCGCGCCGCCGAGCCCTGCGGAGGCCCCTCCGCCCACCCACGTCATCTGGGCGGAGACGGCGGTGCCGTTCGACCTCGCCAACGAGCCGCGACTCCTCGAGGCGCTCGGCGCGGCGGTGCCCGCCGGCGGTTTGTTGATGGCCGGCGCGCCTCGCTTGACGCGCCGCGAGGGCGCGTCGGAGCGAATTTGGAACAGCCTCCACGCCGTCGACGAGCGCGGCGAGATCGTTGCCACATACGACAAGTTTCACCTAGTGCCCTTCGGCGAGTACGTGCCGTTTCGCGGACTTCTGAACATATCCAGGCTGGTGCCCGGACGCATGGACTTCTCGCCGGGTCCGGGCCTGGTGACTCTTAGGCTCCCCGGACTGCTGCCGTTCAGCCCGCTCATCTGCTACGAAGCCATCTTTCCCGGAAGCGTGTTGGACAGGAAAGACCGTCCCGCTTGGCTGCTCAACGTCACCAACGACGCTTGGTTCGGGATGTCATCCGGTCCGTACCAGCACTTCGCCGCGGCACGCTTTCGCGCCGTCGAGGAGGGTCTGCCCTTGGTGCGGGTGGCCAACACCGGAATCTCGGCGGTCGTGGACGCCCATGGACGCACTGTCGCCAAGCTCGGCCTCGGCGTCATCGGGGTGCTCGACAGCCCCCTGCCCACCGCCCTGGAGGGCACCACGCCCTACGGTCTTGTGGGCGATTGGATCGTCGTCATGGTGCTGTTGGCGGCGGCGGCGGGCGGCGTCCTGCTGTCTCGCGGGTCGTAACAGTCAGGTTTGATGCGCGGCCAGCGCATTCCAACTTTATACATACGCGGGTATGGAAATTTTATTAACCTGCAACGCTGTTTCACTTATCGCTTGGCTGACGTAGATGGA
>DASCNF010000100.1:0-33020 GCA_036011345.1 Rhodospirillales bacterium
CCGGGACTGGAACGCCGTATCGGCGGATTAGAGAAGGACTACGATACGGGCAACATCTCTTACGACCCCATCAACCACCAGCGCATGACCGACCTGCGGCGCGCCAAGATCCTGGGCATCGCCGACGACATCGCCGAGCAGGCGGTGGAGGAGGGCGCGCAATCGGGCCGCCTGGCGGTGGTCGGGTGGGGATCGACATATGGCCCGATCATCCGCGCGGTCGGCAACCTCCGGGCCGAGGGGTTGGATGTTTCCCACATCCACATCCGGCACATCTGGCCGTTGCCGCGCAATCTGGGCGAGCTGTTGGCGGGCTTCGAGAGCGTCCTGGTGCCCGAGATGAATACCGGACAGATCATCACTCTGTTGCGCAGCGAGTATCTCGTGCCCGCCGAGGGGTTGAACAAGGTGTCGGGGCAACCCTTCAGGATCGCCGAGATCGAGGCGGCGATCCGCGCCCGGCTGGAGAACTGAGATGAACGTCGTCGCCACCGTCGGCCCGTTGACGCCCAAGGATTTCGCCAGCGACCAGGAAGTGCGGTGGTGCCCCGGATGCGGCGACTACGCCATCCTCAAGTCAATGCAGAAGGCGTTGGCGGAGGTTGGCGCGACCCGGGAGAACACGGTCTTCATCTCCGGCATTGGCTGCGCGGCGCGCTTCCCCTACTACATGTCCACCTTCGGCTTCCATACCATCCACGGGCGCGCCCCGGCCTTCGCCACTGGCGCCAAGCTGGCTAATCCGGACCTCGACGTGTGGGTGATCGCCGGGGACGGCGATGTGCTCTCCATCGGCGGCAACCACTTTCTACATGTGCTGCGGCGCAACGTCGATGTGCAGATCCTCCTGTTCAACAACGAGATTTACGGGCTGACCAAGGGCCAATACTCGCCCACGTCGCGCCTCGGCACGCGCTCGCCCTCGACACCCATGGGATCGCTCGAACACCCGGTCTCCCCGGCCGCCTTCGCGCTCGGCGCCGGCGCCCGTTTCGTCGCCCGCTCCATCGATACTCTGCGCCACCACCTGCCGGTGATGTTCACCCGCGCCCACGGCAACCAGGGCGCCTCGTTCGTCGAGATATTGCAGAACTGCGTGGTCTACAATGACGGCATCTACGAAGCCTTCACCGAGAGGGACGTCGCCGAGGACGGGCAGGTTCACGTCGAGCACGGCCAGCCGCTGCTCTTCGGCAAGGGGTGGACGCGGGGCCTCAGGGTCAAGCCCGGCGCCTTCGAGCTGGAGGCGGTTAACGTCGGCGCCGATGGCGTCACGGAGGCCGACGTCCTGGTCCACGACGAAAGCAACAAGGCCTTGGCGAGCATGCTGGCGGCCTTGGAGCCGCCCATGCCGGTGGCGCTCGGCGTCCTTTATTGCGACCCGGCGCCGAGCTACGAGGAAGGTGTCATGGCGCAGATCGACGAAGCCAGGGCAGCGGCCCCCGACCCCGATATCAACGCCATTTTGCGCGGCGGTTACACCTGGACCGTCTCCGCCCATTCCGGCGACTAGCGGCAGGCGATGCCCGAGGGCTCCTACGCTGGCGACCTCACGGCAATGGAGGCTTGGCGCCTGCTTGCCGAGGAACCCGGTGCCCTTCTTTTCGACGTGCGCACTCCCGAGGAGTGGGCCTTCGTCGGCGTCCCCGACCTGTCCAGCCTGGACAAGCCGGTGGTCTTCGTTCCCTGGACGCTCTTTCCCGATAAGCGCGCCAATCCGGAATTCGAGGAGCGCCTCGCGACGCACGTCGCGGGCAAGGACGAGGCGCTCCTCTTCCTGTGCCGGTCCGGCGTGCGTTCGCGCAACGCGGCGATCGCCATGGCGGAGTGCGGCTACGGGCGCTGCTACAACGTAGCCGACGGCTTCGAGGGCCCCAAGGACGACACTGGCCACCGGGGGACCGTCGCCGGCTGGAAAGTGGACGGCCTCGCCTGGAAGCAGGATTAGGGCGCCGTCCCCGGTTCCTAGCCGTCAGACCCCGGCCGCCTTGAGCGCCTGGTCCAGATCTTCCTTGATATCCTGCGGGTCCTCGAGGCCCACCGACACGCGTACCAGGCCGTCGCCGATGCCCATTTGGGCGCGTTCCTCGGGGCCCAGGCGCTGGTGGGTGGTGGTGGCGGGGTGGGTGACGAGGCTCTTAGTGTCTCCCAGGTTGTTGGATATGTCGACCATCCTCAGCGCGTTGATGAAGTCGAATGCCGCGGCGCGCCCGCTCGCCATGTCGAAGGAGACGACGCTGCCGCCGCCGCTCATCTGGGCGCTGGCCAGTTCGTGCTGGAGGTGGCTGGGCAACCCCGGGTAGAGCACGCTGGCCAGGCCGCCGCGCTGGCTTAGGTGTTGGGCGACGTCGAGGGCGTTGACGGAATGGCGCTCGACGCGCATGGCCAGGGTCTCTAGGCTCTTGACCAGAAGCCAGGCGTTGAAGGGGCTCATCGCCGGGCCGGTATGGCGCAGGACGGGGGTCAAGTCGTCCTCTACGTAATCCTCGTCGTTGGTGAGGATGGCGCCGCCGAGCGAGCGGCCCTGGCCGTCGATGTGCTTGGTGGTCGAATAGACGACGATGTCGGCGCCCAGTTCGAGCGGTCTTTGCAGCACCGGCGTGGCAAACACGTTGTCGACGACGAGGCGGGCGCCGGCCGCGTGAGCCAGCTTGGCGACCGGGGCCAGGTCAATGATCTCCAGGGTCGGGTTGGAGGGCGTCTCCAGGAACACGCAGGCCGTTTCTCGGCCAAGTGCCGCTTCCCATTGGCCGAGGTCGGTGCCGTCGACGAGCTCCGTCTCGATGCCATAGCGGGGCAGCAACTCGGTGATGATGTAGTGGCAGGACCCGAACAGGGCGCGCGACGCCACCAACCGGTCGCCGGACTTCAGTTGGCAGAGTAGGGTGGCGAACACCGCGGCCATGCCGCTCGCCGTGGCCCGGCACACCTCGGCCCCCTCGAGAAGCGCCAGCCTCTCCTCGAACATGGAAACGGTGGGGTTGGCGTAGCGCGAATAGATGTAGCGTTCTTCCTCGCCCTTGAAGGCGCGCTCCGCCGCCTCCGCCGTTTCGTAGATGTAGCCCGAGGTCATAAAGAGGCCCTCGCTGGTCTCCGCGAACTGCGAGCGTTTGAGGCCGGCGCGCACCAACTGCGTGGCCTGGCGCCAGGACTTTCGGTCGGGGACGTTGTCATCCATGTCATGCACTCCCTGTCACAGATTGGCTTATGGGGCTCGTCCACGAAAAAAAAGCCCCGACCGCTGGGGTCAGGGCTTCATGCAAGCTCCGACCTTTTAGCGGGTTGTTTAACGTGGCCGCAAGCCGGTCGAGCAAATCACCACGTGAGGGCCGGGAAATAATGGTCCCTGGGCAAAAGGTCAAGGATAAATGGCTAAATTGCCTCGTCTGGGGTGCGTGGCGTCTGGGAATCGCCTATATTCAATGCTTCCGTGACCAACAGGGTTGAGCCGCCATGACCGACCTCGCCGTCACAGATGAATTGTTTTTCGAGCGCGCCGGCCTCGGCCGCGACGCCGTCGAGAGCCTCGTCGCCGACGCCCTGCACGGAGCCGACGAAGGCGAGCTGTTCCTCGAATATTGCCAGTCGGAAGGGCTGGCCTTCGACGACGGACGGCTCAAGAGCGCCAGCTTCGACACCGCCCAGGGTTTCGGCCTGCGTGCCGTCTCCGGCGAGGCCACCGGCTATTCCCACGCCTCCGAGCTCAGCGAGGCGGCCATCCGCCGCGCCGCCGATACCGTGAAGGCGGTGCGCGCCGGCCACGGTGGCGTCTTCGGCGCTCCTCCCGCCGGCACCAACCGCACCCTTTATATCGACGACAACCCCTTGGGCGGCCCCGATCTGGAGACTAAGGTAAAGCTCCTCGCCGACATTGATGCCTACGCGCGGGGCAAGGACGACCGCGTCGTCCAGGTCATGACCTCGCTCGCCGGCCAGTGGCAGGCGGTGCAGATCGTGTGCCCCGGCGGCTACCGGGTGGGTGACGTGCGGCCGCTGGTGCGCCTCAACGTCTCGGTGGTGGTCGACGACGGTAGCGACCGCCAGTCGGGCAGCTATGGTACCGGCGGACGCGTCCTCTACGACACCTGCCTGGAGCCCGCCACCTGGCGGCCGGCGGTCGACGAGGCCCTGCGCCAGGCCCTGGTCAACCTGGGCTCGGAGCCGGCGCCGGCCGGCGAGATTCCCGTGGTGCTGGGGCCGGGCTGGCCCGGTATTCTTCTGCACGAGGCCATCGGCCACGGCCTGGAAGGAGATTTCAACCGCAAGAAGACCTCGGTATTCGCCGGCCTCATGGGCGAGGCCGTGGCCGCCCCCGGCGTCACCGTCATCGACGACGGCTCCATCGCCGACCGGCGGGGCTCGCTGACCATCGACGACGAGGGGACGCCTTCGGGCCGTACCGTGCTCATCGAGGACGGCAAGCTGGTGGGCTACCTCCAGGACCGCATGAACGCGCGCCTCATGGGCATGACGCCGACCGGCAACGGGCGCCGGCAGAGCTATGCCCATTCGCCGATGCCGCGCATGACCAACACCTTCATGCTGGGCGGCGACCGTGACCCGCAAGAGATCATCGCGTCGGTCAAGGACGGGCTCTACGCGGTCGCCTTCGGCGGCGGGCAGGTGGACATCACGTCGGGAAAGTTCGTTTTCGCGTGCACCGAGGCCTACCGCATCGAGGACAGCAAGGTGGGACCGGCGGTCAAGGGTGCGACCCTGATCGGCAACGGACCCGACGTACTGACCAAGGTGTCGATGATCGGCAACGACATGGCGTTGGATCCCGGCGTCGGCACTTGCGGCAAGGACGGCCAGAGCGTTCCCGTCGGTGTCGGCCTGCCGACCCTGAAGGTGGACGAACTCACCGTAGGTGGCACGGCGGTGTAAAGGTTTCCCGTTGCCGGAGCGGCCGCGAAGATGGACAACATTGATACATATCATTTGCGTGAAATCGGGAATCCGTGTCAGTGGCCACCGCGAAGCTCTTCAAGACCGGCCGTAGCCAAGCCGTCCGGCTGCCCCGCGCCTTCCGCTTCGAGGGCCAGGAAATACGCATTCGGCGCTTCGGGCTCGGCGTCCTGCTCGAACCCGCAGAAATCAACGCCGAAGCCTGGTTCGGGGCGCTCGACCGTTTTCGCGATCCCTTCATGGCCGAGGGCCGCGAGCAACCGGCGACGCGGCACACCGATCGGCGCCTACGACTGTCTTATCGCCGGACAGGCCGTGCGGCACGAGGTGACGCTGGTGACCGCCAACGTGAACGAATTCGAACGCGTGTCCGGCCTTCGCTTCGAGAACTGGGAGTCCTAGCCACATGCCCGACTTGCGATCGGAATTCCTGTTCACCGCCGAATTCGGCGTCGCCAAGCTGCACGACATCGGGCGGACGCCGTTCGGTCTGAGGCATATAGACATGCTGGGCGGGGGCGTTTTCGAGGGACCGCGGCTCAAGGGCGAGGTGCTGCCGGGCGGCATCGACCAAAAGATATTCCGCGCCGACGGGGCCATGAACCCGAACGTACGCCTGGTTCTCCGCACCGACGACGGCGCCTTGATCTACATGCACTACACCGGCGTCCGCTACGGCACGCCCGAGGTCATGCGGCGAATCGCCGGCGGCGAGGAAGTCGACCCATCGGAATACTACCTGCGCAACACTCCCTGTTTCGAGACCGCTTCCGCGACCTACGATTGGCTCAACCGCATCGTCGCGGTCGGTGTCGGCCGCCGCCTGCCGGACCGTGCCGCCTACGACGTGTTCGAAATCCTCTAAGTCGGGTCTCCACCATGGGAAACGGGGATAAAGGAGAGCTGGTCCTTTCCTTCGCCTGCGAGGGCGAGACCCTCGAGATCGCCCTCTCCGAGGCCGGGGCGTCGCGCACCACGGCCAAGCTCCTCGCCGCGCTGCCGGCCCGCGTCGACCTCCATTGCGCCAAGATCGCCGGAAATCACATTCTGTGGCACGCCCCCTTCGTGGAGGCGACCGAGGCCGCCGCCGACGTCATGACCATGGGCCCCGGTGCCTTTATCTACTGGCCGGAGCGGCAGTTCCTGGAGCTTATCTTCGGCGAGTTGCAGGCCGAAACCGCCAGCGTCACCGTGCTTGGCCGGATGCGGGGGGACGTGGCGCCGCTCAGGCGCATCGGCGAGCGCGTCGCCGGGGGACAAGGCCACCGCGTCGTGTGGGCAGACATCACCCTGGGGGGCGAGGGCCGGCGGTCCGAGCCAGTAGCCCAGACCCAGACCCAGCCCCGGGCCTCGGCGCCCTTGCGCGCGCTCAGGGAAAAGCGGTTGGCCCTGTGGGCCGGGGCGCCGCCCGAGGTCGACGCCCTCATGCGGCGCCGTGGGCCGATGCTGCCCGCCGGGCCGCTGCTGATGGCCGAATCTGAAGCGCGCAAACTGCACGAGATCCTGTGGCTCGCCCTTGGCGAGAGCCGCGCCGACCCCAGCGCCTCGCTGGCCGCCGTCCTGGCGCTGCGCGGTGCCGCCAGCCGCCTCGCCGGTTTCTGCGGCCTGCACGACGCCGGGGGTACCCTCCTGGAGGCCGCCGCGTGCCTGGAGAGCGTGCCAGCGGACGCCCGGCACGTCATCGAGGAGCTGATTCTCTACGCCGGTCGGCTCGCCGGGTGGCTCGATCTGCGCATACCGTGGCGCGCCGTCAACGAGACAGTCCTCGTGGCCCATGCCGAGTGGCCCGCCAAGGACGGCTAATCGCCGCCTCGCGACTGGCCATCGCCGGCGCATTCCGTTAGAAATGCGCCAACCCGCCGCCGGGAAAAACGCCGCGCGCAAAAAGTCATGGCCCGTAGAAACACTCCTTCCCTCGACGAAAAAATCGAGATGTACCGGCGGATGCGGGTGGTTCGCCTGATCGAGGAGGGCCTGGTCGAGCGATTCCGCGAAGGCCTGATCCGCGGACCCATCCATACCTGCGACGGCCAGGAGGCGGTCGGTATCGGCGTCACCGCCGTCCTTGAGCGCCAGGACCTCATCACCAGCACCCACCGCGGACATGCCCATTTCATCGGCAAGGGGCTCGATCCTGGCCGCGTGCTGGCCGAAATCTTCGGCAAGGAGACCGGCTACTGCCGTGGGCGCGCCGGCCACATGCTGATCGCCTCCGCCGAACACGGGCTGCTCGGCGGCAGCGCCATCGTCGGCGGCGCGCTGCCGATCGCCATCGGCCAGGCGCTGGGCTTTCAGGTCCAGGGAAGCGACCGCGTCGTGGTGCCCTTCTTCGGCGATGGCGCGGCGCACATCGGCATGTTCCACGAGGCCCTCAACATCGCCGGGCTATGGAAGCTCCCCGTCGTCTTCGTCTGCGAGCACAACGAGTACGGTTTGACGGTGCACGCCCGCCACCAGTCCCCGGTCGAGGACATCGCGGTGCGCGCTGAGGGCTATGGCATGCCGGGAATCAAGGTGGACGGCAACGATGCCGTCGCCGTCTATCGGGCGGCGGCGGACGCGGTGGCCGGCGCCCGACGCGGCGACGGCCCGACCCTGATCGAGGCCAAGACCTACCGCATGACCGGTTTCTCGACCAGCGACCAGGGCGGCTACCAGCCGGAAGAGGAGATGGCTGCCTGGCGTTCCCGCGACCCCATCCGGCGGCTGCGCCGGGGGCTCGCCAAGGCCCTGGCGAAGGGGCGGCTCGACGCCCTCGACGGGGAGGCCGAGGAGACCGTCGCCCAGGCCTTCGCCTATGCCGAGGACAGCCCCTTGCCGCCGGCCAAGGAAGCGTACGCCGAGGAATTCGCCCCGCCCCGAGGCCTCCATGCTTGATATCCCTGGGCCTGAGGTCTCCATGCGCGATATGCGTTATGGCGACGCGCTGCATGCGGCGCTGCTCGACGAGATGCGGCGCGACGACAGCGTCGTCGTCTTCGGCGAGGATGTCGGCGTTTACGGCGGCGTGTTCAAGGTCACCCGCGGATTGCAGGCGGAGTTCGGCGATTCGCGGGTGCGCGACACCCCCATCGCCGAGCAGGCCATCGCCGGCATGGCCATCGGCGCCGCCATGGTGGGCCTGAAGCCCGTCGCCGAGATTATGTACGTGGATTTCCTGCCCCTCACCCTCGACCAATTGATCAACCAGGCCTCGATCATGCACTACGTGTGGGCTGGCCAGGTCACGCTGCCCTTCGTGCTGCGCACGCAAGGGGGCGCCGGGACGGGCGGCGGCGCCCAGCATTCCAAGAGCCTGGAGGCGATCGTCGCCCACGTCCCCGGCCTCAAGGTGGTGATGCCGGCGACGCCAGCCGACGCCAAGGGCCTGTTGACGGCCGCCATCCGCGATCCCAACCCGGTGATCTTCATCGAGCACAAGGCCCTCTACAACACGCGCGGTCCGGTGCCCGATGGCGAACACGTGGTGCCCATCGGTCCGGCCGCCATCGCGCGCCCCGGCACCGACGCCACCATCGTCGCCAACTCGCGCATGGTCCTGGAGGCCCTGGAGGCGGCCGGGGAACTGGCCGCCGAGGGTATCTCCGTCGAGGTCATCGACGCGCGCACCCTCAGGCCCTTGGACACGGCGACCATCCTGGCGTCGGTGCAAAAGACCAACCGCGCCGTGGTCGTCAACGAGGGCTGGCGCACCGGCGGCTTGGGCGCCGAAATCAGCGCCCTGATCGCCGAAGAGGCCTTCGATTTCCTGGACGCGCCGGTGGCGCGGCTCGGCGGGCTCGACCGGCCCATCCCCTACAGCGAGCCCCTGGAGGCCGAGGTCCTGCCCGATGCGGCGCGTATCGCGGCGGCGGTGCGCAAGATTCTTTAAACGGGCGCTGAAAAGGGTTGAATCGGCGTCTCATGCTTCGAGACGGCGCTTCGCGCCTCCTCAGCATGAGGCTTTACCTCTTGATAACAAGAAGTTCCTCATCCTGAGGAGCAGCCCGGAGGGCTGCGTCTCGAAGGAAGAGGAACCGCCCAAAGGGTTCTTGAGAACCCAGCTAAACCGTCGCCGGTCCCCTCGCTTTGCGCCGGGTCATCCGTTCGGCGAGACGGGGCGCCACTCCCGGGCGGCTCCACGGGCACCGGGCGATGCAGATACCGCAGCCGTAGTTTTCGATGAAGTACCGAATGCATTCGTCGAAATCGACGTGCCACTTGCTCCGGCCACGCACCGTTTGTTTCTCGGCATGGATGGCGCCGGTGGGACAGGCCTTTGTGCATATCTGGCAGTTTGTGCAGAAATCGTCGGCACCGAACATGTCCGGGGAATCCGGGACGAGCGGCATGTCCGTCATGACGCAGGCCAGCCGGAAAGTCGAGCCCAGCTCGCGGTTGATCATCGAGCCATGTTTGCCCAATTCACCCAACCCGGCGGCGATGGCGGCCGGAATTATGAGGATCGGCCCGGCATTGGGCCCGCCATGCGGTTTGGCATCCCAGCCATGCTCGCGCATCCAGTCGGCCAGCTTGTAGGCGGCGCGCGTGCAGCGGGAATACTGGGCATGGGTTTGGGTGTGGGACTCGTCGCTGGGCGCGTTGGCGTAGCACTGGTAATCCATGGCGACGGCGATCACGACCATCCATTTATTAGGCGCCTCGTAGCCTTTGAAGACCCAGCCCTGGTCCAGTTGCGCGATGGCGACGAGATCCGCCTCCCGGGCGAGCGACGCCTCCTTGACCTTTGCCGTCCACTCACCGGCGCTCCAGTCGGGGCGCCGGGGGCCGAGGGGGGACAGCTCCCTTCCTGTGTATTCCCGGTTGATCTTGTGCCATTTGAGGGCGCCGGGAGAGCTGGCGGAATTTATGAACCATTCCTGCAAATCGCCGTGGGGCAGGATGTCGGGTTCGTGCCACATGATCGGCGTCGGGCGGCGTTCCGCCTCTTCGCCCAACCCGTTCATATGATTGCCCTTGACGTCCGGCAACATGGCCAGCACTTCGGGTTTCGACGCAAAGGCGCGGGGACCTCGGCGGTCGTTCGCTTTGGTTGCCATCCCACGCCCCCCCATTCGTTGCCGAGTGCCGCCCGCGAGCCGCCCCGTGATGCGGCTCGCCGCCAGGTCGAGAGATTAACGCGACCCGCCGCGTCCTGTCCAAGCAACCGTACCCATGGCGGTGCCGCTTTCTAACGAAATTGTTACTTGGCTTGCCACCCGCAGCCACTACATTGGGCGCCCGCGGAAACATATACCGGTGCCCCGGCACGGAAAAAGAATCGCGCGACGAGAGCCATGCCCCGAGAACAACTGGCCGCACCATCGCCGCTCGACCCCAGGAAGTTCCGCGACCCCGAAGTCACGGCGACGGGAGAACGCCGCGCCGTGGTGGCGCTGACCCGGCTGCGCATGCTGTGGTTCAACACCGGCAGCCTCTGCAACATCACGTGTCACAACTGCTATGTGGACTCGAGCCCCCTGAACGATCGGCTCGCCTACATCTCGGCCGCCGAGGTGCGGCGCTACCTCGACGAGGCTTTCGGCGCCAGCTGGGGCGTCGAGGAGATCGGCTTCACCGGCGGCGAGCCCTTCATGAACCCTGGGATATGCGAGATGCTGGGTGACGTGATGGCGCGCGGCTGGCGCGCCCTCGTGCTCACCAACGCCATGTTGCCCATGCACCGCCGGCGGGGCGCGCTGCTCGCCCTCAAGGAACGCTTCGGCGACAAACTGACGCTGCGCGTGTCCATCGACCACCACACCCGCCACAAGCACGAGGCCATTCGCGGTCTGGGCACCTGGCCGCCCATGTTCGAAGGCCTGCGTTGGCTGGCGGAGAACGGCTTCCGGCTGGCCGTCGCCGGGCGCACCTACTGGGGGGACGGGGAAACCGAGTCGCGCCGGTCCTACGCTGCACTCTTTGCCGAGCACGGCATTCCCGTGGATGCCGACGATCCGACGGTGCTGGTCCTTTTTCCCGAGATGGACGCCGCCGCCGACGTCCCGGAGATCACCGTCCATTGCTGGGACATCCTGGGCGTACCGCCAGAAACTATGATGTGCGCCACCTCGCGCATGGTCGTCAAACGCAAGGGCGCCGCGATGCCGGTGGTGGTGCCGTGCACCCTGCTCCCCTACGACCGGCGTTTCGAACTGGGCGAGGACCTAAGGGTTTCGGCCAAGGCGATCAGCCTCAACCACCCGCACTGCGCCAAGTTCTGTGTGCTGGGCGGCGCCTCCTGTAGCCCCGGACGCTAGTCTTCCACCACTCGGCCACTCTGCGACGCCACGGTAAAACCCTGAAATCGTCCCATTTCCGCCGCAATGCGTCATGCTGGCGCCCCACTCTCCGATTAGCATGACGGCTTCGGGCGTCCGAGGCCGGGTTGGCCGGGTCACTCCCGGCCGTCCCGATGAATGCGGAAAAGGAGGGCCGCCATGCGTCACGTCATTCTAGGGAGCTTTTTCTTGGTCCAGCTTGTGATGATTCTGGTTCTCGCCGGGTGCGGCAGCGCGTTCGACTACCAAGGCCTGCGCGAACTCAATCCCCAGCGCGGCGATTTCACCAGCGCGCTGAGCCGGGAATACCAGGCCTTTGCTCTCTTCGAGGCCGAGGAGATGGACGACCTGCGGGACGCCGTGCGTTTTCGCGACAAGGCGATCTACGCGGCGCAGGGCGAGGCCGTGCCGCCGGAGCGGGTCGGCGATTGGCGGATACCGGCTCGCTATGTCGGCGAGCTCGAGGCGGCGCGCCGACGCCTCGTCGCGGCATTTGACAAGGGTGCCCGCGCCCACCTGCCGGCGCCCGCCGCCGGCGCCCAGGCGCGTCTCGATTGCTGGTTGGAACAGCGCGAGGAGGATTGGCAGACGGCCCACATCGCGGCGTGCCGTCACGGGTTCATGACGGCGTTGTTCGAGATTGAAGGGGCCTTGGGTGGGCCGCCGGCCGCCGGCTCGGCCCTTTCTTCCGCCATCTTTATGCCCGCTGCCCTCGACGGAGACCAACTGGGGAACCCGTTCAAGGCGCATGGCCCCCGCACCTTCACCGTGTTCTTCGAATTCGACAGCGCGGAGTTGACGCCGGAAAGCGAACAGGCGATGGACACCATCGTGGCGTCTGCTAAGGCCAGCGCCCCCCTTCACGTCATCGGTCCCGGCCCGGCCCTTTGAGGGCCGCCGAGCCTATCGCATCGATCAGCCATGCCTCCCCCAAACTGTAAAGAGCGAAGGCGACGCGGCCGGCGTCGTCTTCCTCTTTTTTTTTGCACGGCCGGGAGGTATACCTTCGAGAGGGCTGGATTATTCGCCGGCGCCGCCTAAATCTTACCGGCGAGGGCGCATGTGACGTGCGCTTTATTGCTTGGCGCGCATCATAACGGACGAACACGATGCCTTCTGAAGAGACTCACACCTATGCCGAGACGACGGGCGGGGTCACCGTCTCGGTCAAGCCCTATTACCTGGAAGACCAGTCGACACCCGACGAGGACCATTACGTCTGGGCCTACCATGTGCATATCGAGAACAACGGGTCCGAGACCGTGCAGCTCCTGACGCGTTATTGGAGCATTACCGACTCGCGGGGCGCCATGCACGAAGTGCAGGGTGACGGCGTTGTCGGCGAGCAGCCGGTGCTTCATCCGGGCGAGAGCTTCGAGTACACGAGCGGCACGCCGCTGTCGACGCCTTCCGGGATCATGGCTGGGTCGTACGGCATGACATCGGAAGACGGACGGCGGTTCGACGTAGGGATCCCAGCCTTTTCCCTCGACAGCCCCCACCAGATAACGCAAATCCATTAAAACGGCGCGTCCGCCTTCCGGGCGGCGCCTCGCGACGATGGGAGAAAGGGACGCAAACGGTGAACTCAGGAAAGCCAATTCCCCTCGCTGAAGGCAAGGCGGCAGAGAGCGCCGGAGCCACCTCCCAGCGGCCCAGCCGCGAGCAGGCGGAGGAGGCGGTACGCACCCTGATCGGCTGGACCGGCGACGACCCGCTGCGCGAAGGCCTCCTGGAGACGCCGGGCCGTGTCGTGCGCGCCTACGAGGAGTTCTTCGAGGGCTATGGCCAGGACCCCATGGACATGCTGCAACGCACCTTCGAGGAGACCGACGGTTACGACGAGATGGTGCTGCTCAAGGACATTCGGTTCGAATCCCACTGCGAGCACCACATGGCGCCGATCATCGGCAAGGCGCACGTGGCCTACCTGCCCCATCATCGGGTGATCGGCATCAGCAAGCTTGCCCGGCTCGTCGAGGTCTACGGTCGGCGCCTGCAGATCCAGGAGAAGATGACCGCCCAGATCGCCAATGCCATCAACGACACCCTGCATCCCCAGGGCGTTGCCGTGGTCATCGAGGCGGCTCACCAGTGCATGACCACGCGCGGCGTGCACAAGCCTGGCGTTGTCATGGTGACCAGCCGAATGCTCGGTGCCTTCCGCAACGATGCCGCGACGCGGCGCGAGTTTCTGGCGATGATCGGAAATTCCGGTGGCGGCAACGTCGGTTTCGGTTGAGTGGCCCGCCGGCCCGCGGTTCTCCGCGGCGTCCCTCTTGACCCCATTCCGGCAACAGGCTTGAGTGAGCGGCGTCTAGAGCGCGGTCGTTTCGAACTGAATCAATTCGGAACGTGAATAAGACCCTGGTCGAGAGCAGCGGGCGAGAGGCATAAGGTGTACGATTACCGGCCTATATTCCTGGTTGTCGGCGTGCTCTTGGCCACATTGGCCGCGGGCATGTTGATCCCGGCTGCCGTCGATGCCTACGCCGGCAACCCCGACTGGCAGGTCTTCGCCGTCTCGGCGGGGGTGACTATGTTCGTCGGCGTCGCCATGGCCTTGTCGAGCCGTGCCGGCAGCACGCGTCTTTCCCTCCGTCAGGCGTTTCTGCTTACCACCGTGAGCTGGATAATGCTGACCGTATTCGCCGCCATCCCGCTGGCCTTTTCGGACCTCGGGCTGAGCTACACGGACGCCTTCTTCGAAGCCATGTCGGGGCTCACCACCACCGGCTCGACGGTGATCACCGGGCTGGACCAAGCGCCGCCGGGGATACTGATGTGGCGGGCCCTTCTGCAGTGGCTGGGGGGCGTCGGCATCATCGTCATGGCCATCGCCGTCATGCCCATGCTCAGGGTCGGCGGCATGCAGCTCTTTCGCATGGAAACGTCGGACCCTTCCGAGAAGGCCCTGCCGCGCGGCACTCAGGTTGCCGCCGCCATCAGCGTCATCTACCTGGTGCTGACTGCGGCTTGGGCCGGTGCCTACTGGTTGGGCGGGATGAGCGGCTTCGAGGCTGTCGTCCATTCCATGACCACCATCGCTACGGGGGGCTTTTCCACCTCCGACGGCTCGTTCGGTCATTTCGACAGCGCCCTCCTCGACGTCATCGCCACCGTCGGCATGGTGGTGGGTGGCCTGCCGTTCCTTCTCTATCTCAAGACCGTGCAAGGCGACATGACGGCGCTGGGACGCGACTCCCAGGTGCAGTGCTTCATCGCCGTGGTGGTGGCCACCATCGTGCTGGTCGCTGGCTGGCTATGGCTCGATAGCGGCTTCGAGCCGCTGTCGGCGCTGCGCTACGCGTCCTTCAACGTGGTCTCGGTTATCACCGGCACGGGCTATGCCAACGCCAATTACGATACGTGGGGTGCTTTCGCCGTGCCCACCTTCTTTTTCATCATGTTCATCGGCGGATGCGCCGGCTCCACTACTTGCGGCATCAAGATTTTCCGCTTTCAGGTGCTGTGGGTGGCGGCGCGCGTTCAACTCCACCACTTGTTGCAGCCCCACGGCGTCTTCATCCCCTATTACAACCGCAATCCCATCTCCGACGAGGTCATCGTCTCGGTGCTCAGCTTCTTCTATATGTACGGAATATGTTACGCGCTGCTGGCGCTCGGCCTCGGCATGCTGGGGCTCGATTACCTGAGCGCGGTGTCCAGCGCCGCCACCGCCATCTCCAACGTGGGACCGGCGCTCGGCCCCATCGTCGGACCGGCCGGTTCCTTTCAGCCGTTGCCCGACGCCGCCAAGTGGCTGTTGTCGGCGGGCATGCTGCTCGGACGGCTCGAGCTGTTCACCGTGATCGTCATCTTCACCCGTTCCTTCTGGCGGGATTGAGCCGGGGCCATGGCCGGCGTCACCTACACCGCGGCAGAGATGATCGGCAAGCTGGTCGCCTTCAATACCACCTCGCACCGCTCGAACCTGGACCTCATCCAATTCTGCACCGATTATCTTGCCAGCCACGGGGTCGAGGCCGTCCTCATCCACAACCCCGATGGCACCAAGGCCGACCTGGTCGCCACCATTGGCCCCAGCGTTGCTGGCGGCGTCCTGCTGTCGGGCCACACCGACGCGGTGCCGGTGGCGGGACAGGATTGGGAGAGCGACCCCTACGAGGTGATGGAGCGTGACGGCCGCTTGCACGGGCGCGGCCCGTGCAGTTCTCATCCGAGGCCGGGTTGTTCCAGGGGGCCGGGTTGGCGATGGTTATCTGCGGACCTGGCCATCCCGACCAAGCGTACCGCGCCAACGAATACGTGACCTTCGCCGACATCGAGGCCTGCCAAGCGCTGCTGCGAAAGCTCGGCCAGTGGGCGGAGAGCGGGTAGGGCGCGGGGCGCATAGGGTTTTATCGTCCTAGATCGAAACGATCTAAGACGTGGATCGCCCCCTAGGCCCTTCAAGGAGTTTCGACCCCGTCCCTCAGTTCGAGCACCGTGTAGATGGCGCGCAACAGCCTTATCTTGTCGGCCAGGCCGGTGGGGTTGGGATCCACGTGGTCGAGGCTGTCCAGGATGAACAACTCGGCGCGGCCCGGGGCCAGGGCAGCTTCGAGGCCCATGCTTTTGGTCTCCGGGATGATGGAGTCGTCGCGTCCGTGCACCAGGATGAAACGCACCCCCAGGCGCGCTAAGTCGCGTCGCTTGAGGTCGAGGCGGCGAATGTCCTCGACGACGCCCGGCGAAAGGGCCGCGATCAGCGCCGGCACCCGATCCGGATCCCGGTTTTCGAGGAGCGCCCACACGGCGCGCCCCTCCGCCCCCAGATCGGCGGCTAGGTCCGAGACGTCCGCCGACAGGTCGTCGAGCTTGCGGCCCGCCATGGCCGAGAGCAGGACCCGGTCGCGCCGGCTCTCCAGGCGCCCGGCATTGGAGCGCACGAACATCCACTTGCCGTAGGCGTTGGGGCTGCGGTGGTGCCACGCCCGGCGCGCCTCGCGATAATAGCCGGTGGTGAAGAAGGTAAGCACCGCCTCCAGGTCGTGATAGCCGCCGATGGCGAGGGCGAAGTCGACACCCTCCTCGACGCCCGGCTCGAAGAGCGCCGCCACCGCCGGCCCGGCGGCGTAGGAAATGGCCGTCACGCCGAGCGGCCGTCGGCCGTCATCCAGGCGGGCGAGGTACAGACTAGCGTCGGCGATGGCGTGGATGTCTTCGGCGCTGACCTTGAGGTCACGCAGCCCGCCTAGGTTGGGGACCAGAACCTCAAAACGGGCGCGTGTCAGCGTGTTGGCGAAGGCGACCAGCCTGGGATCGTCCTTGCCCTGGTGCGCCACCCCGGGCACCAGCACCATGGCGGCGCGCGCCGGTTCGACTGGCGCGTAAAGGTCACCGCGCCGCGCCCGCCCATCGATGGTGTAGGACACGGGCCGCCGTTGCGGTGCCGCCGTTTCCGCCTTCAGCGCACTCGGCCCCCATCCGGCGTCGATGTCGGCGAGCACCTTGACCGCCTCGTCGAGGCGGGTGGGCGAGCAACCGGCGGCCAGGACGAGGGCCGCGACGCAAAGACGGCGAAGAAATCGCAACCGCACTTCGGGCCTCGCCAATGAAAAAAGGCGCCGGGGCCGCTAGCGGCGAAACCGTAGTACGCCGCCTCCCGCCCCCGGCGTTCCCCGGGCCGTCCCCCTACAACAAGAATCCTAGCAGGTAGCGGCGGATGTTCATGTCGATTTCCTTGTCGAAGTCATTCAAAAGGGCCTCGGTCATGGCGAACCAGTCCGCCTCGCGGTCGTTGAGGGTGGCGTCCTCGCGCACCGTGCGCGAGCGCGTCACTCGGGCGCTGGCGAAGCCCCTGCGAGAACCGCGCGCATCCAGAATCTCCAGGCTGGCCTCGACGACGGCCTCGTAACGCTCGGATTGTTCTTCCTTGAAGGCGCCCTCGAGGCCCTTGGTGACGGGCAGCGCCACCTCTGTGACGGCGGCGATGTGGATGACGAATCGTGCCGAGCCCTTCTTTCCTCCCGCCTTCAAGCGGTCGGCGGCCCAGCGCCGCAAGCCCTTCTCGGGCGGCGTCGGGAACAGGTGCTCGACGTTCGGCGCCTTCATGCGCGGCGCGTAGTCCGATACCACCTCGAGGCGCGCCACGTCGAGTGACAGGATCGGCAGGTGGGCGAAAGTGAGTTCAACGAGACGCGGCTTCGGTGGCGGTGTCTCGCAGGCCGCCAGCATCGACGTCAGCACGGTTGCGAGAATCGCCACGGCGAGCAGCCCGGCGCGCGGCGTTCGAAGACCGATTCCCATGATCGCATAATGCACGGCGCCGGAACGGCGTTCAAGGCGCATAGAGGGCGGCCAGCTCGACATCGCCATACACGTAGGCCGCCTTGCAGAACTCACACGTCACCGTCACCTTACCGTCCTCGGTCATGGCCTCGACCTCTTTCCGAGGGAAGGAGGCGAGGGTCCTCTCCACCTTGTCGCGGGAGCAACGGCAAGCGTGGCGCAGCGGGCGCGTGCGAAAGACGCGCACCCCTTCCTGATGGAACAGCCGGTAAAGAAAATCGGCCGGCGCCAGCGCCGGGTCGAGCAACTCTCCGGCACCGGCCGTGCTCATCAGGATGACGGCGCGGCGCCAGCCCTCGTCGGTCGCTTTGCTGCCGCCGCCCGCCTCATTGTCGCCAATCGGCATGCGCTGGACCATGAGGGCGCCGGCGCGCGGCTCGGTTGGCGCCGGCGTCGAGGCAAGGGTGATGGCGGTCTCGAGCTGCTCGGACCGGCGGAAATAGACGTGCGCGCAATCCGCCAGGGTTGCCCCCTCGATCTCGGTGATTCCCTGGTAGCGTTCGGTATCGGGGCCCTGATCGACGGTGAACGCCATGTAGCCGGCGCCGAGCAGCCGGGGCACCGGCCCGCCGCCGTCGGCAGCGGCCTCCAGCCGCGCTTCGTCGAAACGGGCGTAGCCGCGCACGGCGCCGTCGCTGGTGACATCGGCAACCATCATGCCAAGCGGCCCGTCGCCCTTGGTCTGCAAGGTGAAGAGACCGTGGTACTTGAGCCCGCCGGCGAGCGCCGCGGCCAGCGACAAGGTCTCGGCGAGCATGGCGGCAACGGCATCGGGGTAGCCGTGGCCGCCGAGAATAGCGTCGAGGGCGGGGCCAAGCCGTACCAGCCGGCCGCGCACTCCCAGCGTCTCCATCTGAAAGGGCTGCACGAGGTCACCCAGGGCGGGGCCACCGGAGCCACCGGAGCCATCGTCGCCCGGTGGCGTCTCCCGCCTCATCCCAGGCACCAAGCGAGGACGCCCTTCTGCGCGTGCAGGCGGTTTTCCGCCTCGTCCCAGACCACCGAATGGGGGCCGTCGATGACCGCGTCCGTGACCTCTTCGCCGCGGTGCGCCGGCAGGCAGTGCATGAACAGCGCGTCGTCCTTGGCGCCCGCCATCAAAGTCTCGTCGACCCGGTAGGGCTCGAGCATGCGGCGGCGCACCTCGACGTCCTCCTGGCCCATCGACACCCAGGTGTCGGTAACCACGCAATCGGCGCCGGCCACTGCTTGGGCGGGGTCGTCGGTGAGGGTGACGGCGGCCCCCCCGGCCATTGCCCATTCGAGGACGGCGGCGGGCGGCGACAACGCCGGCGGGCACGCCAGGCGCAGCGCGAAAGAGAAGCGCTGGGCGGCGTGGATCCACGAACTCGCCACGTTGTTGCCCTCGCCGCACCAGGCTACCACCCGGCCTTCGATGGCGCCACGATGCTCCTCGAAGGTCGTGACGTCGGCCATGATCTGGCACGGGTGGGAATCGTCGGTGAGACCGTTGATCACCGGCACCGAGGCGTGGGCCGCCAGTTCCTCCAGCTTGTTGTGGGCGTCGGTGCGGATCATCAGCGCGTCCACGTAACGCGACAGGACGCGCGCCGTGTCGGCCACCGTCTCACCGCGCCCGAGCTGGCTGTTGCTCTCGTTCAACACCACCACATGCCCGCCGAGTTGCCGCATGGCAACCTCGAACGACACGCGGGTTCTTGTTGAGGGCTTCTCGAAGACGAGGGCGAGGGTGCGTCCGGCCAGGCCTCCCCCCGAGGGTTGCTCGCCACGCTTGAAGGCGGCGCCCAGGTCGAGGATGCGCCTCAGGGTCCCGGCGTCGAGCCGGTCGAGATCGAGAAAATGCCTGGGCGCGGACATGTCACTTGCTCCGTTCCTCCAGCGCCACGCAGCTTTTTTCGAGGATAGCGACAGCTTCGTCCGCTTGCGCCTCCTCGATGACGAGGGGCGGCACCAGGCGCACTACGTTGTCGCCGGCGGCGATGGCGAGCATGCCGTTGGCGTTCAGTTTGGCGATCAGCGCGGTGTTCTCTCCGACGCACTTGAGGCCGAGCATGAGGCCGGCGCCCCGCACCTCGGCAAGCATGGCGGGGTGGGCCGCGACCAGCGCCTCGAGCTTCCCCTTGAGGTAGCCGGCGATGCCTTCGACGCGTTCCAGGAAGCCGTCCGCCAGGATGATGTCGAGGACGGCATTGGCCACCGCCATGGCAAGCGGGTTGCCGCCGAAGGTCGAACCGTGGCTTCCCGCTATCATCGCCGCCGCCACGGGCTCGGTGGCTAGGCAGGCGCCGACCGGGAAGCCGCCGCCCAGCGCCTTGGCCGAGGCCAGGATATCGGGGGCGATGCCGGCCCACTCGTGGGCAAACAGTTTGCCGGTGCGGCCTATGCCGCACTGGACCTCGTCGAACATGAGGAGCACGCCGAACTCTTCGGCGGCCTCCCTCAGCCCCTTTAGGTAATCGAGAGTGGCGGGGCGGATTCCGCCTTCTCCCTGCACCGGCTCGACCAGGATACCCGCGGTCTCCGGCCCGATGGCGGCGCACATCTCGTTGAGGTTGCCGAAAGGCACTTGGTCGAAGCCGTCGACTAGGGGCTCGAAACCTTTCGTGTGCTTGGCCTGGCGGCCGGCCGCGATGGCGGCCAGCGACCGCCCGTGGAAGGCGCCCTCGCAGGTGATCACCCGGTAGCGCCCGGGGGCATTGTTTTCAGCGTGGTACTTGCGGATCATCTTGAGCCCGCACTCGACAGCCTCACCGCCCGAGTTGGTGAAGAAGACCGAATCGGCAAAGCTGTTGTCGACCAGACGCTGGGCGAGGCGCGCCTGTCCGGGGATGTGGTACAGGTTGGACGTGTGCCAGACCTTGCCCGCCTGCTCGGTGAGCGCCTTGACCAGATGCGGGTGGCAATGGCCGAGCGCCGTCACCGCGATGCCGGCGCCGAAATCAAGGTAGCGGCGGCCGTCCGTGTCATGGATGTAGGCGCCCTCGCCCTTCTCAAAGGTGAGGTCGGCACGCGCGTACGTCGGCATGACGGCGGGTATCATGACGCTCTCCTTGAATAGAGGGGGCCAGGGTACCCTGGCATGCCGGCCCGGAAAGGGCGCCAAGTATGTTGATTGCGCCGATGATGTCAACGCGCATGCAGGCGCCGGTGGTCGGGTGAGCGGCGGCGGCCAGACACCGCCGCGCCTCACGATTTAAGCTTGTAGCCGCTCTTGAACATCCAGTGACACAACAGCCACAACCCGCCGTTGACGCCGGCGGTGACGAGGACGCTGGCTGCCAGCGATCCGTCGGCGTGGCCGATGAAGCCGTAGCGGAAGCCGTCGATCATGTAGAAGAAGGGATTGGCGTGGGCGATGGCCTGGAATATCTCGGGCAGCCGCTGGATGGAGTAAAAGGTTCCAGACAGAAACGACAGCGGCATGATGACGAAATTGGTGACTGCCGCCAAGTGGTCGAACTTGTCGGCCCAGATGCCGCCGATGGTGCCGAGTAGCGACAGCATGAGGGCGGCGGAAATGGCATGGTAGACGGCGAAGCCTAAATGGTGAACGTGGACGGGCACGAAAAAGGACATGGCGACGGCGGTCGCTATCGCGACGAGGACGCCGCGGGTGGCGCCGCCCATGGCCATGGCGAAGGTCAGCTCGTGCGCGTTCAAGGGCGTCATCAGGGTGTCTACGATGTTGCCCTGAGACTTGGCAATGCTGATCGACGAAGAGGTGTTGGCGAACGAGTTCTGGATGATCGCCATCATGATCAGGCCGGGCGCCAGGAATTCCTTGAAGGGCACGCCGCCGACGGCCTCGACGGCACGTCCCAGCGCCAGGGTGAAAATGGCCAGGAACAGCAGCGTCGTCACCACGGGCGCCACCAGGGTCTGGGTGTAGACCTTCATGAAGCGCCGTACCTCGCGCATGTAGAGGGCCCACAGTCCGAGCCAGTTATAGGGGGTGGAATCGACCGTGGGTGGGCCTTCGAGGTCCCGGTCCTGGATGTCGGCGCCGCTGTCCATGGGCTTTATATAGCGGCTCCCGGGCGCGCGCCGAAGAAAAAAACCGACGCTGGGCAGGCCCTCGTGAGACCATGTCCCCCATGAACGAGCAAACGCGCAAATCCCGGCGCCCGCGCAAGGCGACGCCCAAGTTCATCGAGAACGCGGCGCTCGCCTATCTCGGGCGCTTTGCTACCTCGGGCGAGAACCTGCGCCGCGTGCTCATGCGCAAGGTGGAGCGCTCGGCGCGCGCCCACGGCAGCGACCGCGCCGAAGGCGCCGCCATCGTTGACGCCCTGATCGGGCGCTTCACCCACAGCGGGCTCCTCGACGACCTGACCTACGCCGAGGGGCGGGCGCTCTCCATGCACCGGCGCGGTGCCTCGGCCCGCGCCATCCGCCTCAAGCTGCGGCAGAAAGGCGTGGCCGACGAGCTTGTCGAGGACGCCGTGGCCGGGCTCGCCCGGGAATCGCCCGAGCCCGAGCTGGCGGCGGCCCTACGGCTGGCCGAGAGGCGGCGTCTCGGCCCCTACCGGGCGGCGGCGGCGCGTTCCGCAATGCGCGAGAAGGACTTGGCCGCCCTGGCCCGCGCCGGGTTCTCCTACGACACGGCGCGCCGCATCATCGAGGCGGAAAGCACCGCCGTGCTGGCCGCGGAGATTATCGATAGGCTCTAAGCCAGCTTGGCGCCGAAGAAGTCGATGGTTCGCCGCTAGGCGAGCTCGGCGGCGGCTTTGTCGTAACGGAGCGTGGTGTTGTTATGGAAACCGTGGTTGACGCTCGGGTACATGTGCGCGGGTCGTTTTCCTCGACTTGCCTAGCCAGCGCATAATTCGGCGACAAGGCATCGAGGAGGGCCATGGCGGTGATCCCGCCGATGGCAAATTTCGCGGCCTTGTCGAGAAACCCCCTGCGTTCGATCAGCCCATGGGCATAACTGTCGTAGAGATCGAGTAGTTCCTGATCGAAGTCCCCGGTCTTCCGACGTCCCATGATCCTGCCTCCGTCCTAATCGCCGTCGTCCCCCTCGCTGTCGCCCGGCTGGTCAATCCTTTGGGCGGGTTGGTTGCTTTTCTCCGGCTTCCTGGCCGGTGCCTGGCGGGTGCGTTCCTTGTCTTCCATGAGAATACGGGCGGGTGGCGCCGCGCCCTCCTTGTCCTCGCCGAAGTAGAGGGTGGTGTGGGGGAAGGGCATCTCGATTCCCTCCTCGTCAAAGCGCATCTTGATGCGGCGATTGAATTCGCGCCCCACATACCACTGCTTGACGGGTAGCGTCATGACACGCGCCTTGAGGATGACCGCCGAATCGGCAAACTGGTCGACGCCGAGAACTTCGAGCGGCGAGAGGATCAAGGGGCCGTACTCGTCGTCCGCCTCCATCTCCGAACTGATCTGGCGCAGCACGTCGGTCACCGCGTCGGTGTCCTCGCGGTAGGCAATCCCTAGTTCGAACACGTAATAGGAATAGTCCTTGGTCAGGTTGGTGACGGTTTCCACCGTGCTGAACGGGATGGTGTGTACGCTCCCCGAAAGGTCGCGCAACCGGAGGGCGCGGATGGAGAGCGCCTCGACGGTCCCGGTGTTGCCGGCCACCTTGACCACGTCGCCTACCGAAATGGCGTCCTCGAAGAGGATGAAGGCGCCGTTGATCACGTCTTGCACCAGCTTCTGCGAGCCGAACCCAATGGCCAGACCGACGACCCCGGCGCCGGCCAGGAGCGGGCCGATGTTGACGCCGAGCTCGGATAAAACGATCAGGGTCACCATGACGCTGAGAATGACCGCCAGGAAATTGTGCAGAAGCGGCAGAAGCGTGCGCGAGCGGGCGCTGCGCTCGACGGCGTTACCGCCCGCGTCGACGGTCGACAGGTGGCGCTCGATGGCGGCGCTTGCCGCCTCCCACACCAGGAGTGCCGCGATGACGACGACGGCAATGCTGAAGGCGCTCTGCATCAGGCGCTGGCCGAAGGGGGTCTCCAGCCAGCTGATCGCGTTAATGCCCCAGGTTTGCAGGAGGGTGAGGGTGGCAAAGATGTAGACGCCACCGCGCAGGGTACGGTGGAGGACGGGAAGGTATCGGTTGGCGCGGGTCTCCAGGGTCGGGAAGCGCTCCTTGAGCTCCTCGCGGAGCGCGAAGCCACGCTCGACCGCCTTGTGCAGGCCGAGGATCGCCAAGCGTGCCACGATCAGGACCAGCGCCGAGATCGCGGTGGAGCGCACGATGTTCTCGAAGCCCCCCTCAATCCCCAGCACCCAGGCGCCATAGACCCCGGCTACGTAGACGATGGCTAGAACGTGCCAGACGTCTGCGAAGCGCTGGCGCAGGCGACGGCCGCCGAGACGCGTCAAGGCGCCACCCTCGACGCCGCGGATCCAGTCGGCTACGGGGCGGCGGTTCTGCTGGATGAAGACGATCAGCATGGCGGTGAGCAGGAGGCCGACCAGGTGAAGCAGCGCCAGACGCCCGCCGGCGGGCAGGCCGAGCAGGAGGGCCGCCTCGGCCAGGAAGTACCCGAACACCGCCACCACCGTCAGGCGGCGCACCCAAATTGACAGATAGTTGGCGGTGATGTCGGCCAGCGGCAGCACCCTCAGTGAGGAAACGCCGGGGGCCAGTGCCATGCGGACCACCACCATGACGCCGCGCACCAGCAGATAGGCGTTGATGATGGTGATCGCCACGACCTGGACCTCCGGCGAGGGCTGCACCACCGGGATCATGGCGTAGGCGGCCCCGGCGAATACAGCGACCGGAATCACGTCGACGATGGTCCGCACCACCAGCAAGAAAAAGTGCACCAACAGGCTTTCAGCGTCGCGTTCCTCGACGGTGCCCCGGAGCCGCGCCACGGCGAAGCGCGCCAGGCGCTCGGCGGCCAACCCGGCGGCGATGATCAACGCCAGCTTGGCGATGAGCCGCAGCCACAGATCGCGAGACGCCGCGTCGGCCATCTGATCGCGTATCCAGCTCGCCGCCGCCGGCGCTTCCTTCAAGGCGTCGAGCGCCGAGACCAGTTGCCCGGCCGCCTCCTTGAACAGCCCGGAAAGCGACGCGATGAAGCGCGCCCCCAGGCTTTCGGGGGGCTCGATGGCGGCGCCTCCCTTTTGCGCCGCGATCAACTCCTTGATCTGGGCGAGAAGCCGAGCCCGCTTGGCCTTGTCCTCGAGGGTGGCGGCGAGGTCTTGCAGGGTGTCAAGGTTTCCCGTGCCCGGCGCCTCGTGTTGCTGCGCTGCCGCACTTCCAGGTGCCGCCGCCAACACCAGGCAGAGCGCCAGGATCGAGAAGACGGCGGCCGTCCAGCCGCCGATTAGCATGCGTGCCTTCAGATGTTTCAGGGACCTCATAGCGGGCGAGATTACCCGCCTCCCGCCATGCTGTCACATAGTTTGGGAAGTGCCGCCCCGCCGCTGTCCAGCTTGCCGGCCTTGTCACCCCGCCAGCGATCCCCCATTATCCGGACGCCCCGTCGGGCGCCAGGGGCTTATCGTTTTAGTTCTATTAGATCTAAAACGATTGCACTCTAATGCCGAGGCACGCAGCGTCATGTCCGAGATTTCCACCGAGATTTCGATCGAGATTTCCGCCGGCGAACTGATCGACAAAATCACCATCCTGGAAATCAAGGCCGGCAGACTGGAAGACCCGGCCAAGATGACGAATGTGCGCACGGAACTGGAAAACCTGGTGGCGGCGTGCGACGCGGCGCTCACGCCCTCGCCCGAGCTAACTGAGTTCACGGCCCGCCTCAAGGCGGTCAACGAGAGGCTGTGGCAGATTGAGGACGACATCCGGGATTGCGAGCGCGCCAAGGAATTCGGGGACCGCTTCGTGGAGCTGGCGCGCGCCGTCTACATGAACAACGATGAGCGCGCCAACCTCAAGAGGCGGATCAACGAGCTCTTGGGCTCGCGCATCGTCGAGGAAAAGTCCTACGTCCCCTATTGATCGGCCGGCAGACGTTTACAACAATCTCGGCGTGGCCTTGCGCGCTCAAGGCCGGCTCAAGGCCGCCTTCGCGAGCTACCAGCGCTCCTTGGCGCTCCGGCCTGATCATTCGGATGTCTATTCCAACCTGGGCAACGCGTTGCGCGAGCTGGGCCGCCTCAACGACGCCGCCGCCAATCACCAGCAGGCGGTCCGCCTGTCGCCGGGTTCCGCCCAGGCCATCTACAACCTGGGGCTCATCCTGCGCGATCTTGGCCATCTCAACGAGGCACTCGCTTGCTTTGACAAGGCCCTGGAGATCGACCCTGACTTCGTCTATTGCCACTGGGACCGTTCCCTGGCGCTGTTGCTCAGGGGTGATTTCGAAGAGGGGTTCGCCGAGTACGAGTGGCGCTGGAAGCTGCCCCACAACCCGCCCCGGGGGTACACGCAACCCCACTGGGACGGCGCCGCCCTCGACGGCCGTACCATCTTTGTGCACCAGGAGCAGGGATTGGGCGACATGATCTAGTTCGTCCGCTACCTACACATGGTCAAGGAGCAGGGTGGCACCGTGGTGGTGGAGAGCCAGCCCGAGTTGGCCAGGCTTATCTCGACGGTGCCGGGTGCCGACAAGGTGGTTATCCGCGGCAGCAGCCCGCCCCCTTTCGATGTTTACGTCCCCCTTCTCAGCCTTCCCCGCATCTTCGACTCGAGTATCGAGAATATCCCCGACCGTGTCCCCTATCTGGCGCCGCCGGAACTGCACAACGTTCATCTGCCCGTGCCTATCGAAACGCGTCTCAAGGTGGGTCTCGTGTGGGCCGGCAAGCGCTCCCACAAGAACGACCGCAACCGCTCGTGCGCGCTGACCGAATTTATGGCCCTCGTGGGCATGCCGGGGGTCGCGTTCTACAGCTTGCAGAAGGGCGAGGCGGCCGGCGAGCTGGAAGACGTCGCCTGCGGCTCCCTCATCGTCGACGCCGGGTGCATGGTCGAGGACTTCGCCGACACCGCCGCCGTGATCGCGCAGCTTGACTTGGTCATCTCCGTCGACACGGCGGTGGTTCATTTGGCGGGCGCCTTGGACCGTCCGGTCTGGGCCGTGCTGCCGTTCGCCAACGACTGGCGCTGGATGGTCGAGCGCGAGGACAGCCCCTGGTACCCGACCCTGCGCCTGTTTCGCCAGGAAAGCCCGCGCGACTGGGAGGGTGTCATGGGCCGGGTGCGGGAGGCGTTGCGGGACCTAGCCCATCACCGGCAGTAGCCGGAAGGGAGGACGCCCCCACCGGGTTGCGGCTGCTTGCCGCCGTCAGAACTGATAGCCGTAACGGATACCGATGGTCTCCAGGCCTTCGTTCTCACTGCACAGCTTGGCGTTGGAACTGTGGCTGAGTTGCGCCATCACTGAATGGCGCTTCGAGAACCGATAACCGAAGTCGATCGATTCGTGGAACAGGACACGGCATCCCAGCTCCTTGCGGTCCAATTCTTTGGTCGTGTTCTTGCCGTCGTGGATGGCCCCGCCCAGCGTGAAACCGGCGAACCATGTGCGCCAGAAATCCCACTCCCACCCGAGGCCGACGTAGGCTTGGCTGGTATCGCCCGAAGAGTTCCCGATGAGGCCGATATGGGGCCGTGGGCGCCAAATGATATCAAGGATTTCGGGCGTCACGAATATGACTTCCAAGTTTATGTCGACGCCGTCTTCCTTGTTGCTGCTGAATGGCCCCTGGTCGTGGGCGAGGAGGCCGGTGCGAACCTCCGAGATCACGTCCCATAGCGCTCCCGTGGTGCCCCCTTGGCGAGCCGTGGGGCGCGGCTTTGTGGCCGTCCTCGGAGGTGGGGCCTGGACGGCGCGGCGTGGCGCCGCTCGCGGCGCCACGGTGGGCGGCGCGGAGGGTGCCACGGAGGGTGCCACGGGCGACGCGGCTGGCGGTACCGGCGGGCCGGCAAAAGGATGAGGCTCGCTGAGCATGCGCTGCATGTCGTAAATGGCACCCGACGTTGCCGCCTGGGCGCTAACCGCGCCGAGGAGCAGCGCCAAGCTGGAGCCGGAAAGGCCGACAAGACCGGCTAGGCATAAAAGGAAAGGCCTCAAGTTTTTCCCCAAGGGCCCTGGCGGGCCACGCGCTTTTCGTCTGCCGTGGTACAGCAGCGTTTATTGCATGCCCCTGTTTACTGTTGTCCTGGACTTCTTGTCCATAGGCACCCTGTTTGCCGTAGGCGCCGCCATGGGGGTCATTGACCTGACCGGCGGACGGGCACCATGCGGCGGGTCCCGCCGGATTCGCAGTGCGTCCTTGTTCGGGTTGTGTCGAGGTCCCCTTTGATAAGAGCGCTGCGAGCATTCGGGGAGCGCCAAACCAAATCGCCGATAGGCCGTTCCAAGACTTTCAGAGCTGCCACCCGGGCGCGCCCGGCGAACGATGTCCTGGCTCAGTACCCGACGGTGCCGCTGCCTGACAAATCCGCCGACAAGCCCTCGAAATGGAGCTTGCTGCTGGATCGCCTGATGGGCAAAGGGTGGGCGCCGCGTGCCGAATGTATCGAGGTGCGCGTTGCCACCCTGGCCGAGGACGTCGAGGGCATTCACAGCCGTCATGTCGTCGAGGCCATGCACAGGCAGGGCGGTTTCACGGCGCGGCGCCTCGACGAGAGCATCGAATTGGGCCTCATCGGCGACCCCGGCGAGCAACTGTTGAAGGCGGCGAGCACGGGTGCGAACGGTTCTCAGGGCCCACGCCGATCTGTTGGTATGGGGCGAGGCGCCACAGCCCGGCGCGACGTTGACCTTGAGGTTCGTTTCGGCACTGGCCGAGGATGAGGACCGGCCCGGTTACTTCGGGCCGGACACATGCCTCAAGCTGCCGGCAAGCTTCGGCCCCGAGATTTCGCAAATTCTTCTTGCCGCCGGCCTTGCCACGATGACGCCGCAAAGCGAGGGCAAGCACCTGCGCCTGGTCGAGGCCTTGCCCAAGGCCCTCAACGCCTCCTCCTCCGTCGCCGCCCTGCACGGCTTCCTGGACCTTTATCAGGTGGCGGCGCAAGCCTATCAATCGGCGCTCGAGAACATTTCCAAGAACGGTCACCCCATCGAATGGGCGACGGCGCAACGCAACCTCGGGGTCGCCTTGAAGGCCCTGGCCGAACTCAGCGACGACGCCGATACCCCGGGTGCCGCCGCGGATGCCTACCGCGCCCCGCTCGGCGTGATCACCAAGGCGCTGTTTCCGCGGGAATTGGCGGCCCTTCAGAACCGGCTCGGCCTCACGCTGTACAAACTGGACCGCAAGACCGGCGATACCGAACTCGTCAAGCATGCGCTTTGCGCCTTCCAGGCGGCACGTTGCGCAACGTCGAGGTGTTGAAGACTTCGGCTGCCGCCTGCCGGTCCGTGCTCGAGGTGCGGACCCGGGAATTGGCGCCCCTTATGTGGGCGGCGACCCAGAACAACTTGGGCACGACGCTTTTCCTCATCGCCAAGGAGGCCCGCAACGACACCGTGCACCTGCAGGGTTCGGTCGAGGCCTTCGCCCTGGCCGGTGACGTTTACACGGAGCGCGGCGCGACCAAGCTGGCCGCCCTCGCCCAAAGGAACCAGTCCCGCGCCGAAAGCCTGCTCGAGGGCCGTGGCGGGGGTGAAGGCCGGCCCAAGATGAGCTGGGAGGATGACGGCAAAGAGGCCCCTCCGGCGGCGCAAAACACTCCAGAGGATGGCGAAGGCTCCTGACCGGCCGAGGATTCGGCTAGAGACTTATCCGATCAGTTAGGGTCATGTCGTTACCACCCCATCCCAACCCTCCCCCATCGAGGGGGAGGGTTGGGATGGGAGGTATTGGACTGGCGCCACTTGGCCGGATAACGCGCCAGGGCATCGGATGGCTGGTCAGGGCGCACCGTCGCTAGTTTGCGGCAGGAGGGCGGCGCGGAAGGCGTCGGCGATGGCGTTCTGGGCCTTGCCGGCGTGGGCGGCGTCGCCGATGACGATGACGGTCTGCCCCGGCCTCGCTAGGCCGGCCAGGGCGCTGCCGCTGGCGCGCCTCGCCCGAGTGTAAAACCAATCGCTGAGGCGCGCCGATTCGAAGAGCCGGCGCGCCGTGGCCGAGCGTCCCCACCCGGCGTCAAGCAGGCGCGGCACCACGGCGCCCAGGCCGAAGCGGTAGCGGGCGCCGGTGGCCAGGACGATACGTTCGAAGGGGGCCAACACCTCGGGGTCGGCCGCGGCGTCGATGCCGTAGCGGAATTCCACGCCCCTTTCCCGGCAGCCGCGTTCCATAGCCTCGATGTAGGCGGCGAAGGTGTGCTCGCGGGCCGCCACCCCCTGGAAGTACGGCACCTTGCCGGTGTAGCGAAAGGCGCCACCGGCCATCGGCGCGGCGTCGATCACGGTGAGCTTGTTGCCGTCGGCGGCTAGATAGGCGTAGGATAACCCCGCCGGGCCGGCGCCGACGACGCAGATGCGCTGTCCCTGAGGGGGCGCCGCACCTTCGAACTCGGTCTCGCACCCGGTCACCGGGTTGACCAAGCAACTCGTGGTGTTGCCGCCGCGCATGCCGTTGATGCACGTGTTGCACGCCAGGCAGCGTCGCACCGCCGACCCGCGCGCCGTCTTGTTTACCCACTCGGCGTCGGCGAGCAGGCCGCGGCCGAGGGCGATGAAGTCCGCCTTGCCGCTGTCGATGGCGTCCTTGGCCGTCCGCGGATCGCCGAGTTGGCCTACCGCAATGACCGGCACGTCGACCACTTCCTTGATCCGTGCCGCGTAGTCCAGGAAGGTTGCTTCCGGGTATTCCATGGGCGGGATCATAGCCGCCGCCGAGGGAAACGAGCGATAGTGCCCGGCTGCCACGTGTACGGCGTCGGCGCCGGCCTCGGCCGCCCAGCCGGCTACCTGGATGGCCTCCGAGAACACCAAGCCGGTGGGGAAGAAGTCGTCGGCGTTCATGCGGAAGATGACGGGGAATCCCGGTACTTGGTCCTTGATGCGGCTGACGATGTCGAGGCCGAAGCGGGCGCGGTTCTCGATCGGGCCGCCGTATTCGTCGGTGCGCCGGTTTTCCTCAGGGCACAAGAACTGGGAGATCAGATAGCCGTGGGCGCCGTGCAGCTCGACGCAGTCGAAGCCTGCCTCGCGGACGCGTGCCGCCGCCGCCACGAAGGCCTGGGTCGTTTGTTCGATGCGCTCCCTGGTCATCTCGAGAGGCACCACCGTCTCCGTGGTCACCTCGAACACGGAATGGGGGATGGCCGAGGGCGCGATGGGCGGCTCGCCGCATATGTCCTCGCGGGTGTGTCCGCCGGCGTGGCCGAGCTGGATGGAAACGCGCGCCCCGTGGCCGCGCAACCCGCTGACCAGGCGCGACAGGCCGGGCAGGAAGCGATCGTCGTGGGCGCCCAGTTCGTTGGCGCGGTGACGCCCCACCTTCTCGGGCGCCGCCATCTCCACGGTAATCAGCCCGACGCCGCCCACGGCGCGCACCTTGTAATAGGCCATGGTGGCGTCGGTCACGTGGCCGTCCGCGTCGGCCAGCTTGGTCGTCATGGACGGCATGACGACCCGGTTGCGGATCTCCACGTTCCCGATAAGCCCCGGCGAAAAGAGGGCCGTCATGCGGCTTCCGACAGGGCCCCTTCCGGCCTCACGCCGGCTTCGTTGAGGGCGGCCCGGATGCGCCCGATCTCGGCGTCGCCGAGCTTGACCAGGGGCGGGCGCACGGCGGCGCCCGGGATGCGCCCGAGGATGACCAGGGCCTCCTTCATGCGGTTGTGCATGTCGACGAAGGGATCGGTGTAGAAGGCGCGGGCCAGGGGAAAGATGCGCTCGTTGACGCGCCGCGCCCGGGCTAGGTCATCGTCGCCGACGGCCTTCCACAGCGCCGCCTGCAGATCGGCGATGACGCTGCCCGACCCCGACAGTAGCCCGTCGCACCCAAGCACGAGGGACGACATGAGCCAAGAGCTGTGGGAACTGAGCACGTTGACCGGCCGCGCCAGGCCGTGCAGGGTCCGGATGTGGCGCTCATGGAGGGTGGCGTCGTTGCACCAGTCCTTGATGGCGCAGATGGTGGGGACTTCCTCGATCATGCGCACCAGGGTGTCCATCGGGTAACCCTGGCCGCTCGCTATGGGGTACTGGAAGACGATCATGGGAAGGCCGCACGTCTCGGCGATGCACTGGAAATGGGCGAGCGCCATTTCAGGGCGGTACTGCGCCCCCATGATGAAGGGCTGCGGCGGGAAGATGAGCAGGGCTGCCGCGCCGCCGGCTTCCGCCATGCGCGCGATGCGCGCCGCTTCCTGGCTGCCGTCGGCGTAGACGCCGTTGACCACGGCGATGCTGTCGCCTACTTCGTCCATGGTGATGTCGAGGATGCGCCTCTGTTCGTCGAAGGCGCACGAGGCCACTTCCGAGGCGTGGGCGTTGACGGTGATGGCGGCGAGTCCGGGCACGGAGACGACATCGCGGAGGTGCTTGCGGTAAGCCGCCTCGTCAATGCCGAGATCGTCCTTGAAGGGCAACAGGCAGGCCGGAATCACTCCTTGCGGCCTGTCGTCATCGAACCTGAGCATGGCTTTCATCCTCCGAATAGATCAGAACCTGAACCCAACCGGCATTCGACCACATATCGGAGTGCCGAAAAATGTTAAAATGGTGCCACCGCTAAACCGTTGGCCACTTCTTTGGGAGGAAACGCGTCATGACTGGAAACGGAAAACCGCCCTTTCGCGCCGATCACGTGGGCAGCCTGTTGCGTCCCGCCTCGCTCATGGAGGCGCGCGACAAGCGCACCCGTGGCGACATCGATGACGCCGCCCTGCGCGCCGTCGAGGACGACCATACCCGTACCGCCCTGGCCCTGCAGGAGACGGCCGGCCTCGAAGTCATCACCGACGGCGAGTACCGCCGCCAGATGTTCCACATCGACTTCCTCGTACAGTAGCAAGGGACCGAGGTCGAGGGCGCCGTCACCGCCAAGTTCCACAACGAGGACGGGGAGAGGGAGTTCGCCCCACCGAGGCTGGTGGTCACCGGCACGCTGGAGCGTACCCACGGCATACAGACCGACGACTTCCAGTTCTTGAAGTCGGTCACGACGAAGACGCCCAAGGTGTGCATCCCGTCGCCGTCGACCGTGCACTTTCGCGGCGGCCGGGCCGCCGTCAGCGAGGAGGCCTATCCCGACACCGACGAGTTCTTCGCCGATCTGGGGCGCGTCTACCACGAGGAAATCGCCGATCTCGGCGCCCGCGGCCTCACCTGCCTGCAACTGGACGACACCAACCTCGCCTACCTGTGCGATCCGGCGCTGTGCGACAAGACGAAGAGCATCGGCGAAGACCCGGACGTCCTACCCCACACCTATGCCAAGCTGATCAACGAGTCGATCGGCGCGCGCCCCGCCGCCATGGCCGCCTGCATCCACCTATGCCGCGGCAACTACCGCAGCTCGTGGGTGTCGGAGGGCGGCTACGAGCCGGTGGCCGAAGCGCTCTTTAACGAGATCGAGGTCGACGGCTATTTCCTGGAAAACGACACGCCCCGGGCCGGCGACTTCTCGCCGCTGCGTTTTGTGCCCAAGGGCAAGAAGGTGGTGCTCGGCCTCGTCACCTCGAAGAAGCCGGACTTCGAATCGAAGGACGAACTAAAGCGCCGC
>DASCNF010000101.1:0-4051 GCA_036011345.1 Rhodospirillales bacterium
AGCTACCAAGACAACAGAACACCACAAAAAGTATGTGGGTATTCATGGCTAAATGTCGAGTCGTAAAGCGGCTACCTGGTTCGGGTTGTACGGAAACTAACCGTTGGCTGAAACCACCCAGTTTTCGGGAATGTCTTTACCTTCCGACCACTACCATTGAGTCCGCTCTTGGCTAAAAGCGGACATCCCGAAAGTCCTGCCAGCGGGTCCGCTTTCGGGTGCTAAGCGGACGTTCATGCGTTCCTCTTCAACAACTCGACAATCTCGGCGCCGTCGCCTTGGCCGCGCGCTTCGATGCCCTGTCGGCGGATCACCTCGAATACACGTCGACGGATGGAGTCGCCGCGATGGCCAAGACCGGTACGGTGGCCGTGCTTCTGCCAGGCGCATTCTACGTGCTGGGAGAAACGCAGCCGCCACCGGTCGCGGCGCTTCGCGAGCATGGCGTGCCCATTGCCATCGCCACCGACTGCAACCCCGGCTCTTCGCCCGCCGTATCGCTGCTCCTCATGCTTCACATGGCGTGCACGTTGTTTAGAATGACCCCCGAGGAAGCGCTTGCCGGGATCACGGTGAACGCGGCGCGTGCCCTCGGCCTCGCCGACGACGTCGGGACCCTCGAGCCCGGCAAGCGCGCCGACCTTGCCCTGTGGGACATCGATGAGCCGGCGGAGCTTTGCTACTGGCTTGGCGGTAACCCGTGCGCCGGGGTGGTCAAGGATGGCCAGTGGCTGGACAGGAGCACACTCGGGTTTGAATCGGATCGTGCATCGAATTGACGGGCGTGTTGATCGTGACGGGAGGGAACCGGGGCAAGGAGGACCTGCCGCCTTTCACGCCGCTATGGTGCTACTCGCTCTTAGACAGGCGTCGCGTAAATCTCGGTTTCCCCGAGTTCGGCGGCAAGGCGCGCCACGGCATGCGCCGGCATGACGAAGAGCACCGTGGAAAGGGCGTCGGCTAGGGTCGCCGTTCTAGCGACGACCGAGACGCCGAGACGGTAATTGGCGCTGGTGCCGGTCCTGGGGTCGAAAAGGTGGTGATGGCGGCCGGCGGCATCGAATCGGCTGGCGCCGCCGGCCGAGGTGACAAGTGCTGCGTCAGCGAGGTCGACCCCGACGCGCGGATTCCCGACCCCATCCTGAGGCAGGTCGCCTCCTTCGACGCCAACTTCCGGCCCTGAGGCTAAGGGGCACACGGGCCCATGGACTCGGGTGTGGATAATCTCCGGCGATAAACGTCCCATGGCCTGAAATTACGGCTGTTCAGCCGCTCCCGTATCGGGCATTGATAGACTTCTTTTCAGATCTCCGCTCGAGACATACCCTCGGGGTCATAACAGGAATTTAGAATGTCACAGACGATAGCGCTGTCCGACGCCGACGTCTTGCGGTTGGACAGGCGGGTTTCTACCCTTATCGGCCTTTCGCACGGGGCCAGCCATTTCTACCAGCTGGCGCTGCCGCCATTGTTCGTTCTGATCAACGCCGCCGAGGGGATTAGCTTTACCCGGCTCGGCATCCTGACCGGTACGTTCTATGTGACGTCCGCCCTTTGCCAACCGCCCTCCGGTTTTCTGGCCGACAGGTTCGGCGCCCGCGTCGTCTTGCTCAGCGGGCTCGCTTTGATGGCGGGCTCGACGGCGCTTATGGGCGTGGTGGCGTACTATCCGGTGATGTTGCTGCTGTCGCTCCTGGCGGGCGCCGGGAACAGCGTCTTTCATCCCTGCGACTATAGCATCATGAACGCCACGGTCAGCGAAAAGCGGATCGCGCGGGCATTCAGTTTTCACATGTTCGGCGGATATATCGGCTACGCCATGGCGCCGCTCGCCATGACCGCGATCGGCACCTACGCGGGCTGGAGGCCGGCCATCGTTTTGGCCGGCATGATCGGACTTTTGATCTTCGCCTGCTTGTGGAGCGGCAGCCGAGATTTCCGCGATAGCAGCCACGACCGCAAGGGAAACGGCGGCGCCGATGAAACCTTCGGTGACAGCATCCGCATGCTGATCAACTTGCCTATCATTCTGTGCTGGATTTTCTTCCTGATCATCGCCATGGGAATCATCGGCCTTCAGACATTCACGCCGGCGCTTCTCAAGGACATTTACGGGTTCGACCTGGAAACCGGCGGTGCGTTCGTCACCGTCATGCTGCTCGGCGTGACCATCGGCGTTCTCTGCGGCGGCTATCTCGCCGATTATCTCCGCAAGCCCGACCGGGTGGTGATGTGGGGGTACTCCAGCGCCGTGCTCGTCGTCATCGCGGTGTGGCGGCTCGAACTCGACGTCACGCAACACTACATCGCCTTCGCCGTCATCGGCTTCATGTACGGAGTGGTGTTTCCGTCGCGCGAACTCCTGGTCCGCGCGGCGACGCCCAAGGGCGCGTCGGGGCGCGTCTTCGGCCTGGTCTATTCGGGCATGGATTTCGGCTCGGCCACGTCGCCTGTCCTGTTCGGCTGGTTCATCGACACCGGGATCCCGCGCTCCGCCTACCTCTGCGTCGCCATCATGTGGGCGGTATCGATCGCCATCATGGTGCTAACCAGCGCTGCAACCCGGCGCCAGGGCGCCGTGGCGGCGGAATAGGGGCGGTCAGTCCGGAGAACGTACGGATTGCAAAAGGGCCGGGCGATGCACACATTGCAATCATGGAGAATGAGCGCAAATACGTCGCCAAAGACATTGATCGCCGGGCGGGCCGCTCTCTAGATAAGGTGGTCGTAAACGAAGAACCCGGCCACACCGAGCATGTAGAGGATGATGAGGGCGGCGACGGCTTTCGCGGCGCCGGCGTTGATCCGCGCCTCTCTCTGCCCGGCGTCTCTCTGCCCGGCGTCCGGTGGTGGCGCACCGCGTTTCCAGGCCTTGCCCGTCATTTTCCGCCTGCTCCCCCCTGCCCTCCCACCAGGAAGGGCCGTTGGCATTAATGCTTGCGGGCCTGAACGAGGATGCCGGCGATGGTCTGTTCGCCCAACGCCTTACACGCCTCGAGCCGGTGCAGCCCCTCGACCAGAACGTAGCGCTTGCCATCGTGACGCACCCAGATCGGCGTCCGCAGCCCCTCGGCGAGGATGCTTTCGGCGATTTCCTCGACCGTTTCCGGGTTCAGGGTCTGGCGCCGCTTGACCGGCACATAGATTTCGTCGATGGCAATGTCGATATCATCCATAGTGCATCCCTGCCGCGTCGTCCACGTTGCCTCGCATCATACATGGTCGCTCTCTCCCATATCCCTTTACATGTATGGTTCTTCGCTCATTTTTCCACCCTGAATCTTAGCGCCGTACCGACGCCCCGTGGCCGGCGCCTAATGGGCGACTTCGAGCGGGCTGAAACTGACCGCCAAGACCTCGCGGGTGGACACCTTGCCCGCCGAGTTCTTATCGACGCACATGAGCTGTTGGGTTCCGGGCACACCGGCGGGCACCACCATGGTGCCACCTGGCTTGAGTTGGGCGATGAGGGCCGGGGGGATAAGTTCGGGCGCGGCGCTCACTAGGATGCGGTCGAATGGCGCGTGCTCCATCCACCCCTTGGAACCGTTGCCGATGCGCACCTCTATTCCGGTGTAACCCGAGCCCTTGAGGTTCTTTCCGGCCTGTTCGGCCAATTCCTCGACGATTTCTACGGTAAGCACCCGGGCCCCGAGTTCAGCCAACACCGCCGCGTGGTAGCCGAGACCAGTGCCCACCTCGAGCATACTTTGGCCGTCCCGTACATCGAGAAGATCGGTCATCAGGGCGGTGATGAAGGGTTGCGAGATCGTCTTCTCGAAGCCGATCGGCAAGGGGCCGTCGAAATATGCGTAGGGACGGAGCTCGTAGGGCACGAACTTCTGGCGCGGCACCCAGGCCATGGCCTCCAGCACGCGGTCATCCAGGATTTGCCTGCCGGTCTCCCCACCGGCATGATCGGCATAGGCGGCGATGAGCTGCACCATGTGGCGGCGTAGCTCCGGGTATTCTTGGTCCTCCATGGCCCAAGATTAACAGAAATCGCTTGTTTTTCCCCAGATTCCATGACTTGGCGGCATTGGGCCTTGCC
>DASCNF010000102.1:0-4206 GCA_036011345.1 Rhodospirillales bacterium
ATCAAGTCTTTTCTGCAAGGATCAAACGGGGAGGAAAAAATGTCAGATGCCGCTTCGTTGGGGAACGCCGGCGCCTGCGTGTTCGACGCCTATGGAACGCTGTTCGATTTTGCTGCCGCCGCGGACCGCTGCCGTGACGCCCTGGGGGAGAAGGCCGATGAACTGAACATCCTGTGGCGCGCCAAGCAGCTCCAATACACGTGGTTGCGCAGCCTCATGGGTGAGTATGTGGAGTTCTGGCAAATTACTGGCGACGCCCTGGATTACGCCATGGAGGGCCTCGGTATCGAGGACGCGGCGTTACGTCGAAAACTCATGGATCTCTATCTCAAACTCGACACTTTTCCCGAGATCAAGGATATGCTGCTCCGCCTCAAGGATGGCGGCATGAAGACGGCGGTCCTTTCCAACGGCTCGTCCCAAATGCTGAAATCGGCGGTTGAGGGCGCCCAGTTGGGTGAACTGCTGGACGCCGTGATATCCGTCGACAGCCTGCGCATCTACAAGCCGCACCCGAGCGTTTACCAGCTTGCCGTCGATGCCCTCGACGTGCCCGCTGATCGTATCTGCTTCATGTCGTCCAACGCCTGGGACGCCAATGGGGCGGCAGCCTTCGGCTTCCAGGTAGTGTGGTGCAACCGCTATGCCCAAAAGCCGGAGCGACTTCCCGGGGAGTCCGTGCACATGATCACCACCCTGGCGGAGCTTCCGGCTCTGCTCGACCTGTGAGCGGGGGCGCGTCAGGCTCTACCGGAGGCGAGGGCGAACCCGGTTACCGGGAGCGCGCCTTCACGTCCCAGGACGGGCTTCGCCTCCATTTCAGGGATTATGGCGATCCACTGTCGACCGCGACGCCTGTTCTCTGCTTGAGTGGCATGACGCGCAATTCCAAGGATTTCCACCATATCGCCGCGAGGGTGTCGGCGGAACGTCGGGTACTGTGCCTCGATTACCGGGGCCGGGGGCGTTCCGAGTACGATCCCGACTGGCGCCGTTACCAGGCGCGCACCTATGCCGAGGACGTGCGTCACCTTCTGGCTGTCACCAACGTGCACAAGGTGGTGGTTATTGGCACTTCTCTCGGCGGCGTGATGGCCATGATCATGGCCGCCGCCATGCCGTGCACCCTAGCTGGCGCGGTGATCAACGACATCGGGCCTGAGATCGAGGGCAAGGGTCTGGCGCGCATCAACGCCTATATCCGGAATATTCCCCCCCTGCCCAGCTGGGAAGCGGCGGCGCGCTACATGCAAAAGACCCTGCCCGACTTCGCTGTCGGCGGAGAGGACGGCTGGATGAACTTGGCGCGCAACACGTTCCGACAAGGCGACGACGGGCGCTTGTACCCGGACTGGGACTCCAATTTGATCAAACCGTTGCGCGACCGAGACGGCGGCGCAAGCGTCGATCTGTGGCCTCTCTTCCGGGCGCTTGGGCGGATTCCGTTGCTCGCTATTCGCGGCGCCAGGTCGGACGTGCTGAGCGAGGACACCTTCGAGCGCATGGCCGGGGAAGTGCCGGGTCTGGCGCGCGCCACCGTGCCCGGAGTCGGGCACGTGCCGACTCTTGCCGAACCCGAGGCCGTGGAGGCCATCGATGCCTTCCTCGCGCGCGTTTAGGTTGCCAAGGGCGGTCGACGTCGAGGCGGCGGCGGCGCGCCTGCGTGGCGAGATCGTCACCACCCCGTTGCTCGAATCGCCGATCCTCAATGAAAAAGTCGGCGGGCGGCTTCTCGTCAAGGCGGAAATGTTCCAGCGCACCGGATCCTACAAGTTCCGCGGCGCCTTCAATCGACTGTCAAGGCTGGACGGGACGGAGCGCAGGCGCGGTGTCGTCGCCTATTCCTCGGGCAATCACGCCCAGGGCGTGGCGGCGGCGGCACGTGCTTTGGACATCCCCGCCCTCATCGTCATGCCCAGCGGTGCGCCCACGGTCAAGGTGGCGGGCACGCGTTCGCACGGTGCCGAGGTGGTGTTCTACGACGAAGCCTCGGAAAGACGGGAAGAGGTGGCCGAGATGTTAGCCGGCAAACGCGGTGCCACCCTGGTGCGCCCTTATGAAGACGTGGACGTGGTCGCCGGTCAGGGCACCGTTGGCCTCGAATTGGCGGCGCAGGCCGACGCGGCGCAAGCGGCTTTGGACGCCGTGCTCGTCCCTTGCGGCGGCGGCGGCCTCGTCGCCGGCACGGCTCTTGTCCTCGCCAAGGTGTGTCCCGCCGCTGAGTTGTGGGCTGTCGAGCCGCAGGGTTTCGACGACACCCGGCGCTCGCTGGCGGCTGGAGAGCGCCTCGAAATCGCCCCTGGCGCCAAGTCCTTTTGCGATGCGTTGCTGGCGCCCACGCCCGGCAAATTGACATTCGCCCTGAACCGCCGCCTGCTCGCCGGCGGCCTGGCGGTGGATGACGCCACGGTGGCGGCGGCCATGCGCGATGCCTTCGCCTACCTCAAGGTAGTGGCGGAACCGGGAGGCGCCGTGGCGTTGGCGGCGGCCCTTTCGGGGGCCTTCGATTGCCGGGGAAAGACGGTTGCCGTGATATGCTCGGGCGGCAACGTCGACCCCGAGGCCTTTGGCAAGGTGCTCGGTGAGACTGCGTGACGAGCCGCCAGCGTCGATCAGCTGGCGGCGACTTTCTTGGGATCGGCGCCGTTCTTGCCCGTATCGGGGGCGGGCCCCGCTCCCGAGGCGGCTGGCTTGGCGGGGGTATCGGCACCGCCCGCACCCTTGACCATAAGGCTGACCGGGGTATCGGCGCGTTCCTTCTTGGTATCAATGCGCTTGCAGTGGCCTTCGAGGAAGGCCCCCTGCTCGATGGATAGGTTCTCGTGCAGGATGTTGGCGACAACGCGGGCTGTGTGCGCCAAGCTTACAGTATGGGCCTGGATCTGTCCGTTGACGGTGCCGTGGACGCGCGCTGATTCGGCGATGATCTCGCCTTTGATTTTGGCGCTCTCGCCGACCAGCAGGGTATTACACCGGATATCGCCATTGACGGTGCCGTCAATCTGGATATCGCCCTCGCCTTTGAAATCGCCGGCGATCGTAAGGTCCTCGCTGATCAGCGAAGGCGGCACGGAGCGGGGCGGAGCCGCGGATTGCCGAGGTGTCGCCGCACTTTTCCTATTTTTGGAAAACATAACGTCCTGCCTTTATGAACTTCATGGGATTCTTGGGCCGGTTCTTGAAGACAACCTCGTAGTGCAGGTGTCTTCCGGTGCTGCGCCCGCTGTTGCCGAGCAGGCCGATCTTCTGGCGGAACTTGACTTCCTGGCCCTTCTTCACGAGGGTCTTATTGAGGTGCCCGTAGCGGGTCTTGATGCCCGCGCCGTGGTCTATTTCGATGAGCCTCCCGTATTTTCCCTTCCAGCCAGCGTAGGTGACGACGCCGGGTGCCGTGGCGAAAACGGAGGACTTGAATGAACTTCCCAGATCGACGCCGTAATGCGCCGCCCACCGCTTGTTGAGAGGGTCGCGCCGCTTCCCATAGGCACTGGTGATGTAAAAATAGTCAAGCGGCGCCGTCAACGGCAGCCTGCGAATCACGGTCTGTAGCGCTTCCCATCGATTGAGGCGCGTATCCAGGTACTCAAGCTCGACCCTCAGGCGATCGCCGGGCAAGCCATCGGGCTTGGCCTCGATGAACGGACCTCCCTGGCCTTTGGCCAGGGAGGCGTCGGCCTTGAGAAGGCGATTTACCTTCAACCCCGCGATACTCACTACCTTCTCCATGTCGTCGATGAAGGCCGCGGTTCCCTCGGCGAGACGTTGCACGGATTCGACCTGATTCACCTGCAGGTCGGAGAGTCGGGTTTCCAGTTGTTTGATCTGCCGCCGCATCCGGTTGCTGTTGAAAATCGATTCGTTGCGTTCGGCGAGCACCGTTTGCAGGTCGGCCTCGGTGGAATAGAGAACCCCTCGCAGGGTGAAATTGTGCTCGGCGACACCGCGCATCTTGTCTTCGACCCCGGCGAGTTGGCGTATCAACTCTTGCCGCGTAGCGATCATCCTGGCGCGTTCGCGCTGTGCCGACTTAAGATGGCCTTCCACCGACTTCAAGCTCTGCTGCAAGGCGGCGTTCTGCTCGACGACGCTCAACATCAGTCCGTGGTTCTCCTCGAGATCACGGGTGATGGAGCTAAATTTTTTCTGATACTTGCCGACTTCGTCGAGCAAGGAGCGGTACGCCACGCGCGCCGTGGCGAGTTGGCC
>DASCNF010000103.1:0-14718 GCA_036011345.1 Rhodospirillales bacterium
CTGGACAAGGTGAAACTCGACAACGACGACCAGAAAGTCGGCATCAACATCGTGCGCCGCGCCCTACAGGCACCGTGCCGGCAGATCGCCGAGAACGCCGGCTTCGACGGCGCCGTCGTTGCCGGCAAGCTCACCGACCAGAAGGATGTCAATCGCGGCTTCGACGCCCAGACCGGCGATTACAAAGACATGATCAAGGCCGGTGTCATGGACCCCACCAAGGTGGTTCGCACAGCACTTCAGGACGCCGCTTCGGTGGCCGGGCTCCTGATCACGACCGAGGCCATGATCGCCGATATGCCGGAGAAAAAGAACGGCGGCGCCATGCCCCCCATGGGTGACATGGGCGGCATGGGCGGCATGGGCGGCATGGGCGGCATGGGCATGTAGCCCCTGCCCTCAAATCCACTCGCGACCTTCTCGGGGCCGTGCCGCAAGGCACGGCCCCTTCGTTTTGGTCTTCCACCAGGTCATGGGATAAATTCAAAGAGCATTTTGAGTGCCTAGTGTCCGCTCTTGGGGCTATAGCGGACCAAGGCGTCATTCGATCAAAAGCTTTGTGACGGCCTCACTTCAGGTTCCACATCGGCCACCCCATCAGGCCGGACTCGATGAAGCCGATGCTCAGGCCTTCAAAGGAGGGGGTTTCGGGTGTCGGCATGGGCAAGCCATGGGGGTTGTGGCCGACAAACGCTGCCTATGACTTAAGCGCGCCGGTGGTGACGCCGTCAAGCGCCGGGCGTTGGCGCTTCACGCCCGCTCGCCGAGGAAGGCGCGGGTTTCCGCCACCGCCTCGGCAAGGCCCAGGCGCTTGACCTCGACGCCCTCGGGAAAGGCACCGGCGAGGCGCGTGGGTAGGGCCCTGTCGAGCATCACGAAGACACCGAAGTCCTCCGCCCGGCGCACCAACCGCCCGTAGGCCTGCTTGAGCTTGAGGCGGGTCAGCATCTCGTCGTAGGCGCGCCCGCCGAAGGCTTGCCGGCGCGCCCGGTGCAGGATGTCGGGGCGCGGCCACGGAACGCGATCGAAGACGATGAGGCGCAGCGACCGCCCCGGCACGTCGACCCCGTCACGCACCGCGTCGGTGCCCAGCAGGCACCAGTCCTCCTCGGCGCGGAAGATGTCGACCAGGGTCCCGGTATCCATTCCGTCGACGTGCTGGGCGAGAAGCACCAGCCCGGCCTCGTCGAGCGGCCCGGCGATGCGTTTATGGACGGCGCGCAATCGGGCGATAGCCGTGAACAGACCGAGCCCCCCGCCGCCGGCGGCCAGGAACAACTCGCGGTAGGCGGCGGCGATCCGGTCGGCGGCGTTGCGCTCGACGTCGGTCACCACCAGGACCCGGGTGCGCGCCACGTAATCGAAGGGCGAGGGTGCCTCCACCCTGAAGGCCGGCGCCGCCAGATAGGCGGTGCCGGTGCGCGCCTCGGCGACGCTCCAATCGGCCTCGGCCTCGCCGGTGGCGTCACGCAGGCTGGCCGAGGTGACGACGATGCCGTGCGCCGGTTCCGCCACCACCTCGGCGAAGGGGCGCGTCGGATCGACCCAGTGGCGATGGAAGCCAGTGTCCATGTCGCGCCCATCGAAGCGCTCCACCCCAAACCAGTCGACAAACTCGGGGGGCGCCTCGTCGCGCAAATTGCGCAGCATGGCGCACCAGGCGTGCAGGGGCGTCACGGCTCGGCGCTCGAGGCTGCGGCACACGGCCTCGATGCGCAGCCGTTTCTCGCTATCCAGTTTTCCGGCCTCAGTGTCGAGAAGGGCGGCCAGCGCTTGGATGAGGACGGCCACCGGACGCCCCAACTCGGCCAGGGCCTCCTCCAGCGCGTCGGCGGCCTCCACAAGCTCCGCCACGGGCGGCACGGTATCCGTCTCCAGGCCATAGGGCGAGTTGGTCTCCGCGTCCCGCGCGTAGACCTGCTGGCGGACGAGGGCGAGAAAGGCTTCCGCCGGTCCCGCCGGAGCGCCGGCGGCGAGGCGCTGGTGCCAGCCGGCGGCAGGCAGCGCACGCGCCGCCCGCAGGGCCTCGGCGAGGGCCGCTGCGCCCCGCTCGTCGCCCCCCACGAGGTCCTCGACGCGCCCCCTAAGGCCGCGCGCCCGCGAGCGACGCTGTTCCTCGGCACCCCGGAACCAACGCCTGAGTTCGGCCGCCTCAAGGCCCGTGAAGTGGGCGGAAAACGCCGCGTCGGCAGCGCCGAACAGGTGGTGTCCCTCGTCGAATACGTAGCGCGTGGGGAGCCGTCCTTCCTCGGCCCCGCCGAGGGCCGCCTGAATCATGACCAGCGCATGGTTAGAGACGACGATGTCGGCGCGCCGGGCTAGGCGGATGGAGCGTTCGATGAAGCACTTGCGGTAATGGGCGCAGGCCGAATAGATGCACTCGCCCCGGGTATCGGTGAGGTCCAAGGTCAGCCGGCGTCCTACCAGGTGGGACAACCAGGCCGGAAAGTCGCCGCCCACCATGTCCCCGTCGCGGCTGGCCAGCGCCCAGCGCCCCATCAGGCCCAGGGCCACGGCATTCCCGCCGGCGCTCCCGGGCAACCGCGCCACCGCCTCTTCCATGTTGAGGAGGCAAAGGTAGTTCTCGCGGCCCTTGCGCACGACCACTTTCTCATCCTTCTCGGCCGGGTCGACGAACACCCGGTCGAGTTCGCCGTCGAGTTGGCGCTGCAGGTTGCGGGTGTAGGTGCTGATCCATACCGGGCCCCGGTTCTTCTCGGCCCAGACGCTGGCCGGCGCCAGGTAGCCCAAGGTCTTGCCGACCCCTGTGCCGGCCTCGGCGAGCACGAAGCGGGACTCGCCTTTGTGCTCGAGCGGCGCGAAGGCGGCGGCGACGCCGGCCGCGTAGTCAGCCTGGCCCGGCCTTTCCTCGGCGCCCGAGCCGAGCACGCGGGCGAGCCGTGCCCGCGCCTCCCCAGCATCCACCGGGCGGTTGCCGGGCGGCGCGTCGGGGGCCGGTTCCTCCCATTCCTCGAGGCGCTGCCAGACCTTGAGGCCGCCGAAAGGCTTGGACGCCGTCCCCGCGTTCTTCCCTGTGCCCGCCGCCAGCGCCGCGATCACGGCGGTGCCCCACGGCCAGCCGCCATGGGCCATAGCCCGGGCGATGGACAGGGCGTCGCGATTGGGTCGGGGGACGCTATCGGCGAGACGGGTGAGCAACGCGTGGGCGGCGGCGTAGAGGGACACCGCTTCCTCCTCGAGCGTCCCCGGCAGGGGCAGGCCGAGGGCCTCGGCGAGGCCACGGACGGTCGGCAGGCAGAAACGGGCCGGGTGCGCGAAGGCATAGAGTTCGAGCACGTCGAAGGCGTCGAATGGCGCCGTGTCGAGGCGCCGCGCCACGGCCCGCCCGTGACAGACTATGGGCATGGTGCCAGTGCCGACGCGGCGCGCCGCCTCGGCAATAGTGATGCTCTCCACCTCGCCGTCGGGGGTCAGCCACACGGCGCCGCGCGCCCCCGCCGCCACGGCGGGGGGGCTAGGCAGAAATACGCCCGGGCCGATTTCCGGGGTGTGCTCCATGGGGCAGTATAAGACCGAGTCCGGCACATTCGGAAGCGAAGGCATGGACGCCGGGCGCCCTTTCCCCCCTGCCACGCACCCTTCCCCCACCGCCACCCGGGTGCTATGGCTTGTCCTCCTCCTCACCGGCGAGATGCCGTCCCGACCATGTTGACCGTTTGCGGCCTCACCCGCCCTGGTCTCGCCCTGGTGGACGGGGGCGGTGGCACTGGCCATGGTGCTGTTTGCCAGGCGCGAGGTGATGGCGCGCCAGAAACGCGGGCTCGGCGGCGCCTGGACCTACGGGCTGGGCACGGCGAGCCTCATGCTGGCCAGCACGGTGATCACCAGGCTCGCCCTGACCATGCAAATCCGCCCCGATCCCTGGTTCGACCCGCGTTACGCGCTGCCCATCCTGGGCATGGTGCCGGGCAACACCATGAACGGCGTCAGCATCGACCTCGACCGCCTGCTGACGGTGGCGACGCGCCCTCAGCCACCTGGTCCGCGACACCTGCCGCGCCGGCATGATGCCCAAGCAGATCCTGGCCAGCGTTCCCCCCGTCGAGGCGGTGAAGCACCAAATCCTGATCATGTTCCTGCTCGCCGGGGCCACCGGCATCGGGGTCCTGGCCGCCGTGTTCGCGGCGGCGTGGCGCCTCACCGACGACCGCCACCGCCTGCGCCTCGATCGCCTGGCGCAGGGCGGCGACCGCGGAAAAGCGACGGGAGTATGACACCCGTTACACCCCTTCCGCTTTTGTTCCGCGATCACCCCGCCTCCGAGTCATAATGGGTTAATTCCCTGGCCCTGAACTGGTCATACTGAAGCGATTACAGGCGGGAGGAATCGATGACCACAGTTGATTGGAGCGGCTACGTGAGCGAGCAGTTCCGGTGGGCCGAGAGCCTCGTGACCGTCGCCAAGAAGGCCCAAGGCGAGGAAAGCAGGGAATTGCGTCTCAAGGCCGAAGCCACGATCATCGACGCCAGTCACAAGCTGGGCGTCGCGTTGGCCCCCATCGACACCAACCTTTAGGGCCGCGAGTGCTTAGGATCTCTGGGCGTTCAGCCGGCGCTTGAGCGCCCTGAGCTCCTTTATTTCATTATCCAGGCCGGCCAGGTGTTCGGCGTCGCCACCCTTGTCGATTTCCCGGCTCATCTCGGCGGCGACACCGTCCAGCGCGGCGCTCACCTCGCGCATCTGGTGCGGCGTCTCGAAGGCGGCCGTGACGCCCTGGTTCATCATCAGATCGGAGAACGCCTCGGCGTCGCTCTCGGCGAGACGGCCAAGCCGGCGGTCGAGCTTTTCCCAGGCTTCGCGATGGGCCCGGTAGAAGGTCGACCCGGACTTCCCGGAGCGCCGCGCCGGCGCGCCCTCCAGGCGCACCATGACGCGCACGAACTCCCACACCCGGAACCTGAACTCGGTCATGGCGCGTAGCCCAGATTGGGGGCCAGCCATTTCTCGGCTTCGGCGAGGGGCAGGCCCTTGCGCCGGGCATAGTCCTGGGCCTGGTCCTTGCCGATCCTGCCGACGCCGAAGTAGCGGCTGTCCGGGCGCGAGAAGTAGAGTCCCGAGACCGAGGCGGCGGGCATCATGGCGAAGCTTTCGGTAAGCTCGATGGCAGCGTTCTTGTCGGCTTCCAGAAGCTTGAAGAGGGTCGCCTTTTCGGTGTGGTCGGGGCAGGCCGGATAGCCGGGCGCCGGGCGGATGCCCCGGTAGCGCCCCTTGATGAGGTCTTCGTTGTCGAGGTCCTCATCTTCGGCGTAGGCCCAAAACTCGCGGCGCACCCGTTCGTGCAAGCGCTCGGCAAAGGCCTCGGCCAGACGGTCGGCGAGGGCCTTGAGGAGAATGTCGCCGTAGTCGTCATGGTTTTTCTTGAACTCGGCGAGCCTGGCCTCGATGCCGATGCCGGCGGTAACGGCGAAAGCGCCGATATAGTCGGCGACGCCGCTTTCCTTGGGCGCGATGAAGTCGGCTAGGCAAAGATTGGCGCGCACCGAGCCCTTGGCCATCTGCTGGCGCAGGAAGTGCAGCTTGGCGCGTACGTGGCGCCGCGAGCCGTCGGTATAGATCTCGACGTCGTCATCGCCGACGGAGTTGGCCGGGAAGAAGCCGACAACCCCCTTCGCGGTCAGCCATTTCTGCTGGATGACGTTCTCCAGCATAGCCTTGGCCTCGGCGAAAAGGCCGTGCGCTGCGACGCCGAACTTTTCGTTCTCGAGGATGGCCGGGTACGTCCCCTTGAGCTCCCAGGTGCGGAAGAACGGTGTCCAGTCGATGCGCGTCGTGAGCTCCCGAAGGTCGTAATCGCCAAACGTCTCGAGGCCGAGGAAACCGGGCTCGGGCGGGCTGTACTCCGCCCACGCGACTTGGTGGCGGGCGCGCCGCGCCTCGCCGATGGAAAGGCCGTCACCCCTTTCGTCGCGGCGCACGTGGCGGGCGCGCGCCTCGGCGTATTCTTCGCTAACGGCGCGCGTGAAATCGTCGCGCCGCGTCGGGCTGACCAGATTGGTGGCGACGCCGACGGCGCGCGAGGCGTCGACCACGTGAACCGTGGGAGCGCCGTAGTTGGGCGCGATCTTCACCGCGGTATGCACCTTCGAAGTGGTGGCGCCGCCGATCAACAGGGGAACTGTGAAGCCCTCGCGCTCCATTTCCCCGGCCACCTTCACCATTTCGTCGAGGGACGGGGTGATCAGGCCGCTCAGCCCGATCATGTCGGCATCGACCTTGCGCGCAGTCTCCAGGATCTTGTCGTAAGGCACCATGACGCCGAGGTCGATAACCTCGAAGTTGTTGCACTGGAGGACGACGCCGACGATGTTCTTGCCGATGTCGTGGACGTCGCCCTTGACGGTCGCCGTGACGATGGCGCCCTTCTTGGCGCTGTCGCCGCTCCTTTCCTTTTCGGCCTCGATGAACGGCACCAGGTGGGCCACGGCGACTTTCATGACGCGGGCGCTTTTCACCACCTGGGGCAGGAACATCTGGCCCGACCCGAAGAGATTGCCGACCACGTTCATGCCGTCCATCAACGGCCCCTCGATCACTTCGATGGGATGGTCGGCCTGGAGGCGGGCTTCCTCGGTGTCCTCGACCACGTGATCCGCGATGCCCTCGACCAGGGCATGACAGAGGCGCTCGGCGACCGTGCCGTCGCGCCACGCGGTGTCAACCGCCTTGGCACGGGCCTGGCTCTCAGCGGATTCGGCGATGGCAAGCAGGCGCTCGGTGGCGTCGGGGTGGCGGTTGAGCACCACGTCCTCGACGCGGTCGCGCAGCTCGGCGGGAATGTCGGCATAGACGGCGAGTTGCCCGGCGTTGACGATGCCCATGTCCATTCCGGCATTGACCGCGTGGTACAAGAAGACCGAGTGCATGGCCTCGCGCAACGGGTTGTTGCCGCGGAAGGAGAAAGACATGTTGCTGACGCCGCCGCTGACCAGGGCGTGAGGAAGTGTCTCCCTGACGGTGCGCACGGCGTTTACGTAATCGACCGAGAAATTGCGGTGCTCCTCGATGCCCGTGGCGATGGGGAAGATGTTGGGGTCAAGGATGATGTCCTCGGGCGGGAAGCCCACCTTTTCGGTGAGAACATCGTAAGAGCGCGTGCAAATCTCCACCATGCGCTCGTAGCTGTCGGCCTGGCCCCTTTCGTCGAAGGCCATGACGACCACCGCCGCCCCATAGCGCAGGACTTCGCGGGCCCGGGTGATGAAGGCCTCTTCGCCCTCCTTGAGACTGATCGAGTTCACCACGCCCTTGCCCTGGACGCACTTGAGGCCGGCCTCGATGACCGACCACTTGGACGAATCGATTACCACCGGTACCCGGCTGATGTCCGGTTCCGACGCCACCAGGTTGAGGAACGTTTCCATGGCCTCTTCGGAATCTATCATGGCCTCGTCCATGTTGACGTCGATCATCTGCGCGCCGTTGGCCACCTGCTGGCGGGCCACCTCGAGGGCGGCACCGTAGTCCCTCTCCATGATCAGCTTCTTGAAGCGCGCCGAGCCGGCAACGTTGGTGCGCTCGCCGATATTCACGAACCCGGTGAGGGTATCGATGGCCAGGGGCTCGAGGCCGCTCAGCCGGCAGCGCGGCTCGATGTCGGGAAGGGGCCGCGGCGCAACGCCGCGTATGGCATCGGCCATAGCCTCGATATGGTCTGGAGTGGTGCCGCAACAGCCGCCGACCACGTTGACGAAGCCGCTTTCCGCAAACTCCCTAATAAAGCCGGCCATGGACGCGGGCGATTCCTCGTATTCGCCAAATTCATTGGGCAGGCCGGCGTTGGGATGAGTGCTCACGTGGACCCCGGCGACCTGGGAGATGGCCTGCACGTGGGGGCGCAGTTCCTTGGCGCCAAGCGCACAATTGAAGCCGACTACCAGGGGGCGGGCGTGGGCCACCGAGTTCCAGAACGCCTCCGCGGTCTGCCCCGAAAGGGTGCGTCCCGAGGCGTCGGTGATGGTCCCCGATACCATGATCGGCAGGCTGACGCCGTGGTCGTCGAAATGCCGGCTGATGGCGTGGATGGCGGCCTTGGCGTTGAGGGTGTCGAATACGGTCTCGATGAGCAGCATGTCGGCGCCGCCGTCGACCAGTCCGCGCACGGCCTCGGCATAGGCGGCGGACAGCCCGTCGAAGGTGACGGCGCGGAAGCCGGGGTCGTTGACGTCCGGCGAGATCGACGCCGTGCGGTTGGTCGGGCCGAGGACGCCGGCGACGAAACGCGGCCGCTCGGGCGTGCGTGCCTGGACCGCGTCGGCGGCGGCGCGGGCCAGGCGGGCGCCCTCGAGGTTGAGGTCGTAGACCGCCCCTTGCAGGCCGTAGTCGGCTTGCGCGGTGGTGGTGGAATTGAAAGTGTTGGTCTCCAGGATGTCGGCGCCGGCCTCGAGGAACGCGGTGTGGATATCGCGCACGATCACCGGCTGGCAGAGGTTGAGCAAATCGTTGTTTCCCTTGACGTCGATGGGATGATCGGCGAAGCGCCGGCCGCAGTAATCCTCCTCGGTGAGACCGTAGTCCTGGATCATGGTGCCCATGGCACCGTCCATGAGCAGGATGCGCTCGGCCAGGAGCGACTTCAGCAGGCCGGTCCGGTCGCCTTGGCTCATGTCTCTCCCCGCTGGGTCTTGTAGGTTTGGGGCGCCCTGACGCCGAGCACGTGGCAGATGGCGTAGGCCAGATCGGCGCGGTTCAGCGTGTAGAAGTGAAACTGCTCGACGCCGTTGGCGTGAAGGGCGCGGCACTGCTCGGCGGCAACGCTGGCCGCAATAAGCTTGCGCGTCGCCGGCTCCTCGTCGAGCCCGTCGAAGAGGTCAGCCAACCAGGCGGGGACGCTGACACCATTCATCTTACTGAATTGGACGACCGTGTTGAAGTTTGTCACCGGCAGAATGCCGGGCACGATGGGTACGCCGACGCCACGCGCCCGGGCGCGCTCGACGAAGCGCAGATAGACATCGACGTCGAAGAAATACTGGGTGATGGCGCGGGTGGCGCCGGCATCTATCTTGTGTTTCAGGAAATCGATGTCGGCGTCCAGGCTGCTGGCTTCCGGGTGCTTTTCCGGATAGGCGGCGACGCTGATCTCGAAGTCCGCCACCTTCTTCAGGGCCACAACCAGTTCGCTGGCGTGCGCGTAACCGTCCGGGTGCGCTTCCCACGCCGACCCCATTTCGGGCGCGTCGCCGCGCAGGGCGACGATATGGCGCACCCCGCCCTCCCAGTAGCTGGCGGCGATGGCCTCAATCTCGCCGCGAGAATGGCCGACGCAGGTAAGATGGGCGGCCGGGGTGAGGTCGGTTTCGCGCAGCATCCGCATGACCGTGGCATGGGTGCGTTCGCGCGTCGAGCCGCCGGCGCCATAGGTGACCGACACGTAGGCGGGACGAACCGGCGCCAGGCGCTGGATGCTGGCCCACAGGGTCCGTTCGCTGTCTTCCGTCCTCGGCGGAAAAAACTCGAATGACACTTCGACATCGCACGGCAACGGTGCCGCCACCGCCAGGACCGTAGCGGGACCTCGCGCCGCGCCGTGCCGCGAATCGTTCCTTACGTCCATATCAGTTCTTCCCGTCCTGCCGGCGCCCGGCAGTGGCGACACGGCGTCCGGGCTTTACGCCCATCCACACGGTAACCGTCAAAGGATCGCCCGGCAGGTGAACGGTGTCCTTGATCTTGAGATGGGCACTCTTGAACCACACCGCCACTTCCGAATCGCTGAAACCGAGACGGCGATGTTCGTGCTCGTCACGTAGGAATTCGAGGTCGTGGGGCGCAAAGTCGGCGACCAGCAACCGCGCCGACGGGCGCAGCACGCGTGCGGCCTCGGCGATGGCCTTGCCCGGGTCGTCGGCGAAGTGAAGAACCTGGTGGATGGTCGCAGCGTCAAAGGATTCAGAAGCGAACGGAAGCCGATACATATCGGCCTTGCGCACCTGGCCGTTGGCGATGCCAGCTCGCTCAATGTTGGTGCGGGCGACGGCCAGCATGGCCGGCGACAAGTCGATGCCCAGGACGCGCCGTGCCTGGGACGCGAACACCTCGAGCATGCGCCCCGTGCCGGTGCCGATATCGAGAAGATCGAGCACTCCGCGGCGTGGCAATAGGCGGCGCAATACCGCCTCCACCACCACCTCCTCGACGTAGAGAGAACGTACGTCGTCCCAGCGCGCCGCGTTGCGGCGGAAATAGGCGGCCGCCGCCTCGGCGCGTTGGCGCTTGACCTCGGCAAGGCGGTCCATGTCCAGGGGTGCCGCCGCGGCGTCGTCGGGCAGGAGCGCGATCAATTGGCGCGCCATGGTGCCCCCGGGGTCATCGTAGGCAAGGCGATGGAAGACCCAACTGCCTTCCCGGACGCGATCGAGCAAACCGGCGTCAACAAGAAGCTTGAGGTGGCGCGAGACCCGAGGCTGGCTTTGCCCCAGAATGCGCACCAGTTCGCTCACCGTAAGCTCGCCGCCAGCGCACAGCGACAGAATGCGCAAGCGCGTCGGCTCGGCCGCCGCGCGCAGCGCCGCCAGCACGCTCTCAACGGTCCTGGTTTGACGTTTTGAATCGTACACGGGTCAATAGAGTTAACGATATAAAGATGTCTTTATATATTATTTAGATGTGCCGTCCACAGATTTCCACGGCACTAGGCGACACGCCAAGGCGAATGTTACAATTTTTCAATACCCCTGCCCCCCCCCGCACCATCCATGACCGACTCCATTGGTGTTTTCGTGGAGGGCATGCTACCTGACATTAAGAGGCTGGTCGCTCGGTGACGGCGTCGGTGCGGTTTTGGACACATAGAATGGTGTTGCTACATATTGTGTGGTAAATGCTTTTCGAGCTCAATGCATAGTGTTTGTGGGGTGTGGCTCCCGGAACGGCTTGAGCGTCCGGGAGCGTGAAAAGAGGAAGTCTGACCATTCACATGACAGCCTTTCCCACGGTAGCGCCCCTTTCCCGGCTGGGCGCCATCCTGCTTGTAGCCTTTATGTTGGCCGGTTACGCCGCGGCACCGGATCCGAAAGACGCCGATGCCGTCGCCGGGTACGAGGAAATCAACGATCCGGCCGAGCCCACCAATCGGGCTTTCTTCGAAATCAACCTCGCCCTCGACAAGGTGACCCTCAAGCCCATCGCGTTTGCCTATAAGGAATATCTGCCCGACTTCGTGCAGAGTTCCATCAACAGCCTGCTCAACAACCTGCTGCAGGGCGAGTTCAAGCGTGCCGGTACCACCCTCCTGCGCTTCGTGATCAATTCGACAATCGGCATTGGCGGCCTCCACGACCAAGCGGCGGAGTGGGATCTCGAATACCATAACGAGGATTTCGGCCAGACCCTCGCCAACTGGGGGATGCCCGAAGGACCCTACGTGATGTTGCCCATCCTCGGCCCTTCCAACCCGCGCGACGCCGTCGGCCTGGTGGTTGATTTTCTGCTCGACCCTTTGAACCTGTGGCTCGCCAACACCAACCGCGACGAATTCATCTTCGCGCGCACCAGCCTGCGCGCCGTCGATCAGCGGGCCCGCCACTATGACGCCCTCCAGGACCTGGAGGAATCGTCTCTCGATTTCTACGCCGCCATCCGCAGCCTCTACCGCCAGCGCCGGGCCGACGAAATCAACCAGGGCAAGGGCTCGGCCAATATGCCGGCGCTAGGCCTCAGCAAGAACTCGATCTCCCCGACCGCATGGGACGGCGACGAGGCGTCGCGGGACGAGTGACAACGTCTGACCGCCGAAGCTTTCTCGCCAGGGCCTTGACTTCGGCCACGTTGCTTTTCGCGGGTCCCGTCGCGGGGCACGCGGCAGGGATCGAGGAAGCGGCACGAAAGTTCATCGAATCCCTCGCCGAAAAGGCGATCCAGGCCCTGACCAAGCAGGAGGTCTCGCGCCGCGAGCGCATCAAGCGGTTTCGCCATCTGTTCACTGAGACTTTTGCGGTGGCGGGGATCGGGCGGTGGATATTGGGCCGCTATTGGCGCAAGGCAACGGCGAGCCAACGCGACGAGTATCTGGCGCTCTTCGAGGACCTGATGGTGGCTTCCTACGTGGACCGCTTTACGGAGTACGCCGGCGAAAGGCTGACCATCACCAAGACCCTGCCGACGGGAGACGGCGCCGTCATCGTCTTTTCCGAGATCGTCCGCCCGGCGGGCGGGCCGCCGATCCGCGTCGATTGGCGTGTCGGTGTCAAGGACGAAACCCACAAGATCGTAGACGTCATCGTCGAGGGGACCAGCATGAGCACGACGCTGCGCTCCGCTTTTGGCTCCATCATCCGGCGTAGCGGCGGCAAGGTCGCCGGCCTCATCGACGTGCTGCGCAAGAAGACAGAAAGCCTCAAGAAGACACTTTAGCCGCGCCCCCCGGACGCCTCACGCCCGTTTCAGGGGCTTGTACTCGATGCGGTGCGGTTGGTCGGCCTCGGAGCCGAGCCGGCGGTGACGGTCGGCCTCGTAATCGGCGTAGTTGCCCTCGAACCACACCACCCGGCTGTCGCCCTCGAAGGCTATCATGTGGGTGGCGATGCGGTCCAGGAACCAGCGGTCGTGGCTGATCACCACGGCGCAACCGGCGAATTCCGTCAGTCCCTCCTCAAGGGCGCGCAGGGTCTCCACGTCGAGGTCGTTGGTGGGTTCGTCGAGGAGCAGCACGTTGGCGCCCGATTTCAGCATCTTGGCCAGGTGCACCCGATTGCGTTCGCCGCCCGAAAGCTGCCCCACCTTGGCCTGCTGGTCGGCGCCCTTGAAGTTGAACTGGGCGACGTAGGCGCGGCTTTGCATGGTGCGCATGCCCAGTTGCACCTCGTCGAGGCCGCCGGTGATCTCCTCCCACACGGTCTTGGCGGCATCCAGAGAGTGGCGCGACTGATCGATGTACCCAAACTCCACCATCTCGCCGATACGCAAGGTTCCGCCGTCCGGCTTCTCCTCGCCGGTGATCATGCGGAACAGCGTCGTCTTGCCGGCGCCGTTAGGTCCGATAACGCCGACGATGCCGCCTGGCGGCAGGCGGCAATCGAGGTTCTCGATAAGCAGACGCTCGCCGTATCCCTTGCTGAGGCCCTTGGCCTCGATCACCAGATCGCCGAGCCTGGGACCCGGCGGTATGGTGATCTGGGCGCTGCCCACTTGGCGCTCGGCGGCTTCAGCGAAGAGATTCTCGTAGGCCGTGATGCGGGCCTTGCCCTTGGCCTGGCGGGCGCGCGGAGAGGAACGTATCCATTCCAGCTCGCTCTTGAGGGTGCGCTGGCGCGATGATTCCTGCTTTTCCTCGTGCTCCAGCCGCTTTTGCTTTTGTGCGAGCCAGGAAGAGTAGTTGCCCTCGTAAGGAATGCCGCTGCCGCGGTCGAGCTCCAGGATCCACCCCGTCACATTGTCGAGGAAGTAGCGATCGTGGGTGACGATCATTACGGTGCCCTCGTAATCGGCGAGAAACCGTTCCAGCCAGGCCACCGATTCGGCGTCCAGATGGTTGGTGGGCTCGTCCAAAAGCAGGAGGTCGGGGCGCCGCAACAAGAGCCGGCACAGGGCGACACGGCGGCGCTCGCCGCCCGAGATCGTGGTGACATCGGCTTCCCCCGGCGGACAGCGCAGCGCATCCATGGCAATCTCGATAGTGCGCTCCAGCTCCCAACCGTTCACCGCGTCGATCTTTTCCTGCACCTCTCCCTGTTCGGCTAGGAGCGCGTTCATCTCGTCGTCATCCATGGGCTCGGCGAAGCGCGCGCTGATTTTCTCGAAACGGTCAAGAAGCGCCTTCGTCTCGCCCAGTCCCTCCATGATGTTTCCCTCCACGTCCTTGGAAGGATCGAGCTCGGGCTCTTGAGGCAAGAATCCCGCATCGATGCCGGCGGCGGCCCGCGCCTCGCCGCCGAATTCCCCATCGAGCCCGGCCATGATCCGCAACAGCGTGGTCTTGCCGGCGCCGTTGACGCCAAGCACGCCGATCTTGACGTTGGGCAGGAACGAAAGCGATATGCCCTTAAGAATCTCGCGCCCTCCGGGGAAGACCTTGGTGAGGCCCTGCATGACATAGACGTATTGATAGGAGGCCATGGACGTCTCCGGTGACGGGCGGCGGTGCTAATGTCCTGGATCAGAAGACTTTGTAGCGCAAAGACCGGAACCTCCGCAACGCGGCCGTGACCGCCCCACGGCACCGGAGCGTGAAACCCGGCGGCGCACCATGGTACGATGGCCGGGCACGCCCGCCGCATCGTCAAGTTCTCGTGAGATTTCACGGAAACCCCAGGCGGGTGTCCCGCAAACGCTGAACATTCGGAGCGTGGTACGATGCCGGACAAAAACACCGAATCCGAATGCTTTCAAGCACATAACCGCCAGGACACGCCCATCTCTTGCTTATTGCAATTCTAACCGCTCCGGCGGTTGCATGATACGCGTCTCCCGACCGGCTCCACCAGAAACTTCTTCGCTTTCACTATGTTTACTAAATTCACTAATATCATGAAAAATGTTTACAATTTTTTCTATTTTATTCCAAAAGGTTCTAGAAACTTTTACCCAATGACTTCAATATATTAATCCCATTCGTGGCGAACATTTTAGCATTTTATCGGCTATTGTGCGCGCCGCCTGAAAATGATATGGAATAGCCAGTTTCGGCACCGTGGTTATAAGGTCCCTGCGGTGTCGGATAATAATAGCGACAAGCACGCAGGGAAGAATTCGCGCACTAG
>DASCNF010000104.1:0-16864 GCA_036011345.1 Rhodospirillales bacterium
CGACGCGTACCCGCACGTCCTTCGAACTCGCAGGAAAGCGTCTCGGCGGCGACGTCATCAACATGTCGGTGGCCACATCGGCCGTCAAGAAGGGCGAAACGGTAATCGACACGGCGATGACGCTCAACGCCATGCACGCCGACGTCCTCGTGGTGCGCCATTCCGAATCAGGCGCCATCAAGCTGCTCTCGGAGAAGGTCAACTGCGCCATCATCAACGCCGGCGACGGCAGCCACGAGCACCCCACCCAGGCGCTCCTCGACGCCCTCACCATCCGCCGGCGCAAGGGGGCGATTTCGGGGCTGTTGGTGGCTATCTGTGGGGACATCGCCCATTCGCGGGTGGCGCGCTCCAACATCCATCTGCTCACCACCATGGGCGCGCGGGTGCGCCTGGTGGCGCCCAAGACCCTGCTGCCGGCGGAGGCCGAGCGCCTCGGCGTCGAGGTCTTCCACGACATGAACGCTGGGCTCGCCGGGTGTGACATCGTCATTATGCTGCGCCTGCAGACCGAGCGTATGCACGGCGCCTTCTTCCCCAGCCTGCGCGAATATTTCCACTTCTTCGGACTCGATTACGGCAAGCTCGCCAACGCCAAGCCGGACGCCCTGATCATGCACCCGGGCCCCATGAACCGGGGCGTCGAGATCGATTCGGAGCTCGCCGACGACATCGGCCGCAGCGCCATCCGCGAACAGGTGGAGATGGGCGTGGCGGTGCGCATGGCCTGCCTCGAAGTCCTGGCGCGCTCCGCGGATGACAGTGGCGACGGGGGCGGCGGCTGATGCCGGGCCCGGGCAACGAGGCCGCCGAGAACAGGGTCGCCTACGTCAACGCCCGCCTCCTCGATCCGGCGTCGGGGCTGGACGCGCTAGGCGGCCTGCTGACCAAGGGTCGGGCCATCACCAATTTTGGGGCCGGCCTGTTCAAGCACGGCGCCCCCGAGAGTGTGGTCGTCGTCGACTGCGGCGGCCATTGCCTAGCGCCGGGGCTCGTCGACATCCGGGTGCAGTTGCGCGAGGCCGGGGTAGAGGACCGCGGCACGTTAGCCTCGGCGGGGCGCGCCGCGACGGCCGGCGGCGTCACCTCGCTGGTCTGCCTTCCCAACACCGATCCGGTGATCGACGAATCAGCGGTGGTCGAATTCGTGGCGCGCCGGGCGCGCCTTCTCGGCCTCGCCAAGGTCTATCCCTACGGCGCCGTCACCAAGAACCTGGAGGGCCGGGAACTGGCCGAGATGGGGTTGCTCGCCGGGGCTGGCGCCGTCGCCTTCACCGACGGCGTCGCGGCGGTAGCCGATCCCCAGGTGATGCGCCGGGCGCTGAGCTACGCCGCCACCTTCGGCCTGACGGTCGCCCAACACCCGGAAGACCCGAGCCTGGCGGCCGACGGCGTCATGAACGAGGGCGAGGTGGCGACCCGTCTTGGCCTTGTCGGCATTCCCAGCGAGGCGGAGATCATCCTGGTCGAGCGCGACATACGCCTTGCCGAACTCACCGGGGGGCGGCTGCACGTGGCCCACGTGTCATGCACCGCCGCCCTCGAGGCCATCCGCCAGGCCAAGACGCGCGGGCTCGCCATAACCTGCGACACCGCACCCCCCTATTTCGCCCTCAACGAGAACGCGCTCGGCGATTACCGCACCTTCGCCAAGCTATCGCCGCCCCTGCGCTCCGAGGACGATCGCCAGGCCGTCGTCGAGGCCCTCAAGGACGGCACCATCGACGCCATCGCGTCGGACCACAATCCCCAGGACGAGGACGCCAAGCGCCTGCCCTTTGCCCAGGCGGCGTTCGGCGGCGTCGGGCTGGAGACCCTGCTGGCCATTTCCCTCGAGCTCTACCACAACGGGCACCTGAGCTTACTCGAGGTGCTGCGCCTGCTCACGCAAGCGCCAGCCGAACTCCTCGACCTGCCGGCCGGCAAGCTGCGCGAGGGCGGCGCCGCCGACTTGGTGCTCTTCGATGCCGGACGCGGCTGGAAGGTGGACGCCGATACGCTGCACAGCAAGTCCAAGAACTCGCCCTTCGACGGCCGCCCCGTGCAGGGCCGGGTGCTGAGGACGGTGGTCGACGGCCGCGCCGTCTTCGAGCTGGAGACCTGAGCGGTGGGTGGGCCCGAGGGACTGGCGGCGTGGGCATGGGCAGCGGCGCTCGGCTACGGGCTCGGCTCCATCCCGTTCGGGCTGGTGCTCACCCGCCTCGCCGGCAGGGGCGACATCCGCGCCACGGGCTCCGGCAACATCGGCGCCACCAACGTGCTGAGGAGCGGCGCCAAGGCCCTGGCCGCCCTCACCCTGGCGCTTGATGCCGCCAAGGGCGCCGCCGCCGTCCTCGCCGTCGCTCTGTGGGGCGGCGAGGGGGGCGTGGATGGCGGCACCGGAGCCACCGCCTTGGCCGGCCTCGCCGCCGTGCTCGGCCACGACTTCCCGGTGTGGCTGCGCTTCCGGGGCGGCAAGGGGGTGGCGACCACGCTCGGCGTGCTGCTCGCCCTGGCATGGCCGGTGGGCCTGCTGGCCTGCGCCACGTGGCTGGCCGTGGCCTCGCTGTCGCGCTACTCGTCCCTGGCGGCGCTGGCGGCGCTTGGCGCGGCCCCCTTCTACGCGCAATGGCTGGGCGGCGAGGCGGTGGGCGCCGCGGCCCTGCTAGCACTGCTCGCCATCATCCGCCACCATGCCAATATCCGGAGGCTGCTCAAGGGCGGGGAGCCTAGGATCAGGGCCAAGGAAAACGGCGAAGGGCCGTCTTAGACGGCCTATTCGCTCACTCGACCTTCCCATCGTCATCCCTATACTTGCACCGCTTGTACTCCTTTGCCGAAACGCATTCCACGAAGGAGCGAAAAACGGCGTATTCTGTCCGGGCCGGCTCGCCGGATCGGTCCAACCACTCGAAAGCCGGGTACTTCTCGGCGAATGCCCGGCCCGCAGCGATGCACTCGGCCTTAGTTTCGAAGGGGAGCGGCTCATACTCCACGTGTTCCCCCGAGGATATCAGGTGTACAAGCAGAACCCATTTCACGGCATTTTCCCGGCCACGACCCAATTGCAACATGATGGTGGTCAGCCGGCCACCAAAATCCTACTACCTGCATTTTTCAGTTTACATCTACCTTGAGATGAATTAGAACATTACATGAACAATTTATACGTTGCAAAGAGAATTTCCGGATCGCAGGGTTCTCCATGCTCGATACCATAAAGTCCCACGGCTTGACGTGCCCGTTTCCCGCGCCGCAGGCTAGCCCGCCATGAGCGATGCCCGCCGTCCCCTTTCCGCCGCCGAGAGGCTCGATTGGCTGAAGCTGATCCGCTCCGAGAACGTCGGCCCCATCACCTTCTACCGGATCATGGGGCGTTTCAGCTCGGCCGCCGCGGCGCTCGATACCCTGCCCGCCCTGACGTGGCGCGGCGGCCGCGGCAAGGCCACCAAGGCGAGCGCCGAACGCTAGATGGCGGCGGTGGCGGCGGCCGGCGCCCGAGTGGCAGCCAACGGTGAGCCCGGCTATCCGGCGCTTCTGTCGCACATAGAGAACGCGCCGCCGCTGATCGTCGTGCGCGGCCATACACATCTGCTCGAGACGCCCGCCGTCGCCGTGGTCGGGGCACGTAACGCCTCGCTCAACGGCCGGCGCCTGGCGCAGGAGATTGCCGCCGGCCTCGGCCGGGCGGGTATGGCCGTCGTCTCCGGGCTGGCCCGCGGCATCGACGCCAGGGCCCACGACGGGGCGCTCGCCACTGGCAGCACCGACGTGGTGTACCCGAAGGAAAATGCCGCCCTCCACGATGCCATCGCCGAGCAGGGCGCGCTGATCTCGGAGATGGCGCCGGTCACCGTGCCCCAGGCGTGCCACTTCCCCAGGCGCAACCGCCTCATCTCGGGCTTGGCGCTGGAGGTCGTCGTGGTCGAGGCGAGCCCGCGCTCGGGCTCGCTGATCACGGCGCACCTGGCGCTGGAGCAGGGGTGCGAGGTATTCGCGGTGCCGGGCTCGCCGCTCGACCCCAGGGCCCGCGGCTCCAACCATCTGATCCGCCAGGGCGCCACTCTGGTCGAATCGGCCGAAGAGGTGAAAGGGGCGCTTGCCGGTATGCTGCTCCGCCCCCTTGGTGAGTGGAAACCCCTTGATCTCAAACCACTTTCCCCGAACCGCCAAGCCTCGACGAGCTCGACTCGGCGCGTGCCGCCATCGAGAAAAGTCTCAGCCCGGCACCGCTTTTAGTTGACGAAATCATTCGGAATGTCCATTTCTCCCCTGCCGTGGTGTCCATGGTCCTGCTGGAACTGGAGCTGGCGGGTTGCCTGGAGTACCACCCAGGCAATCAGGTGTCGTTGGTCTAAACCCGGTAACGGAAACCCATGAACGTCGTCGTCGTCGAGTCCCCAGCCAAGGCCAAGACCATCAACAAGTACCTCGGCCGGGGCTATACCGTGCTGGCCAGCTACGGCCACGTGCGCGACCTGCCGGCCAAGGACGGCTCGGTGCGCCCCGACGAAGACTTCGCTATGGACTGGGAGATCGACGGCAAGGCCAGCAAGCACATCAAGGAGATCGCCAACGCCCTCAGGGGCGCCGATCACCTCTATCTCGCCACCGACCCGGACCGCGAGGGCGAGGCCATCTCGTGGCACGTACGTGAAGTGCTGAACGAGCGCAACGCGCTGCAGGGCGTCGATGTCCAGCGCGTGGTGTTCAACGAAATCACGGAGAGCGCGGTGCTCGACGCCTTCGCCCACCCGCGCGAGCTCAACCGGGAGCTCATCGACGCCTACCTGGCCAGGCGCGCCCTCGACTATCTGGTCGGGTTCACCCTATCGCCGGTACTGTGGCGCAAACTGCCGGGAAGCCGCTCGGCGGGCCGGGTGCAATCGGTGGCCTTGCGCCTCGTCTGCGACCGCGAGGCCGAGATCGAGAACTTCACGCCACGAGAATACTGGTCGGTGACGGCGGACTTCGAGACGGCAAGCGGCGCAACCCTGAGCGCCCGCCTCACTCACTTCGACGGCGACAAACTGGACAAGATGGCCTTGGGCAGCGAAGCCTCGGCAGCGGCGGCCGTCGCCGCCATCGAGGCGGCGGCGTTCGCCGTGTCTGCGGTCGAGCGCAAGCAGACCCGGCGCAACCCGGCGGCGCCGTTCACCACCTCGACGTTGCAACAAGAAGCGGCGCGCAAGCTGCACTTCAGCGCCAAGCACACCATGCAGGTCGCCCAGCGGCTTTACGAGGGCGTCAACATCGGCGGCGAAACCGTCGGCCTGATCACCTACATACGCACCGACGGCGTCCAGATCGCCGGCGAGGCCATCGCCGCCTGCCGGCGCCAGATCGATGCCACCTACGGCGCCGCCTACCTACCCAAATCGCCGCGCGTCTACAAAACCAAGGCGAAGAACGCCCAGGAGGCGCACGAGGCCATCCGCCCCACCGACGTCGCCCGCCGGCCAAGCGACCTCCAGGCGCGCCTCGACAAAGACCAAGCGCGGCTTTACGACCTCATCTGGAAACGCACCATGGCCAGTCAGATGGCGCACGCGGTGCTCGACCAGGTGGCTGTCGACGTGACGTCGGTAGACCGGCGGACCCAGTTGTGCGCCACCGGCTCGGTGGTGGCATTCGATGGTTTCTTCCGCCTCTACCAAGAAGGACGCGACGAAAAAAGCGACGGCGAGAACGAGTGCATCCTGCCCAACGTCCGCGAGGGCGAGGCCATGAAGCGCACCGCCATCTCGCCGAAACAGCATTTCACCCAGCCGCCGCCGCGCTATTCCGAGGCCAGCCTGGTCAAGAGCCTGGAAGAGCACGGCATCGGCCGCCCCTCGACCTACGCCAACATCCTCTCGGTGCTGCAGGACCGCGACTACGTGCGCCTGGAAAAGCGCCGCTTCATCCCCGAGGACCGCGGGCGCCTGGTTACCGGGTTCTTGTCCAGCTTTTTCGAGCGTTACGTGGAGTACGACTTTACTGCCGAGTTGGAGGACAAGCTCGACGACATCTCCGGCGGGCGCATCGACTGGAAGGCGGTGCTGCACGATTTCTGGGGCGCGTTCAGCGTCGCCCTGGAGGGCACGCAGGGGCTCCGCGTGAGGGACGTTCTGGACGCCCTGGATTCCCTTCTCGGGCCCCATTTCTTCCGCGGTGAAGAAGGCGGCGCCGACCCGCGGGCATGCCCCACCTGCGCCGAGGGACGCCTCAGCCTCAAGCTCGGCAAGTTCGGTGCCTTTATCGGCTGCTCGAACTATCCGGATTGCCGCTACACCACCCCGTTGACGGTAACCAATGGCGACGCGGCGGCAAACTCGGGCGCCGCCAACGGCCCTCGCGATCTTGGCGCCGACCCGGCGAGCGGCCTTGCCGTCACCCTCAGGAACGGGCCTTACGGCGCCTACGTGCAACTGGGAGAGGCGGAAGGAAAAAAGAAACCAAAACGCGCCTCGTTGCCACGCGACATGCCCCCCGAAACGGTCGACCTGGAGCGCGCCCTCGGTCTTCTCGCGCTGCCCCGCGTCATCGGCGAGCACCCCGACGCGGGCGAGCCCATCCTGGCCGGCGTCGGGCCTTATGGGCCCTATATCAAGCACGGCGGCACCTATGTGTCCCTCAAGGAGGACGACGTGCTGAGCATCGGGCTCAACCGCGCCGTATCGCTGCTCGCCGACGCGCCGCGCCGCGCCGCCGGAAAGGTCCTGGGCTCCCACCCGGAAGACGGAAAGGACGTGACGATACGCAACGGCCGCTATGGCCCCTACGTACAGCATGGCGGCCTGCGCGCCACCCTGCCCGAGGACACCTCGAGCGAGTCGCTGAGCTTAGAGAGCGCCCTCCAACTGCTCGCCGCCAAGGCGGCGAAGAGAGGCAGGAAGGACGCCAGCAAAAAAACCAGTGGCCGGAGAACCGGCGCCCGAAAGAAATCCGCGGGCAAGAAATCCGCTGCCAAGAAGGCGTCGGCAGGCAAGCGCGCCGTCTCCCCCACCCCCGACTGATCGCTGGGAATTGCCCAAGAGCCGCAAGAAAGCCGCGCCCTTTCCGTCCCGGGAGGAAATCCTTGCCTTCATCACCGACAGCCCGGGGCGCGTCGGCACGCGCGAGATCGCCCATGCCTTTCGCCTAGCAGCCAGCCGCAAGGCGGATCTCAAGCAAGTACTACGCGAACTGAGGGACGCCGGCATGATCAAAAGTGGCCGCGGGCACCGCGCCGCCGGGCGCGGCGTTCTGCCCCCCGTCGGCGTGGTCCAGATCATCGGCACCGACGCCGACGGCGAAGTGTTGGCCCGCCCCGTCGGCTGGCGCGAAAAGACGGAACCGCCGACCATCTACATGGCACCCGAAAGACGTGGCCGGCCGGCCCTCGGCACCGGCGAGCGCGTGCTGGCGCGTCTTGGCCGTGGCGCCGGGGGCGACTACGAAGGACACACCATCCGCCGCGTCTCGGCGGCGCCGCGCCGTGTGCTGGGCGTTTTTCGCAAGGCCCAAGGCCAGGACCGGCGCACGGCCGGGGACGAGGGCCGGCTGCACCCCATCAATCGCCGCGACAGGAGGGAATACGTCATCGCCCGCGCCGACGATGGGGGCGCCAAGCCCGGCGAACTCGTCGAGGCCGAGGTCTTGTCCGGGCGCGCGTACGGTCTCGGCGCGGCACGCGTCGTCGAACGCCTAGGCATGGACAGCGGACCGCGCTCGATCAGCATAATCACTGTTCACGACCACCGCATTCCCCACGACTTTTCGCCCCCGGCCCTGGCCCAGGCGCAAGCGGCGGGACCGGCCCCCGAGGCCGGACGGGAGGATTTGCGCGACCTGCCCCTAGTCACCATCGACGGCGAGGACGCCCGCGATTTCGACGACGCGGTATGGGCCGAGGCGGACGCCGAGCCCGAGAACCGGGGCGGCTGGCGATTGATCGTTGCCATCGCCGACGTCGCCTGGTACGTGCGCCCGGGCGACGCCCTGGACGGGGACGCTCGCGAACGGGGCAATTCGGTCTATTTTCCCGACCGTGTCGTTCCCATGCTTCCCAAAACCCTGTCCAATGGATGGTGCTCGTTACAGCCCCGCCAGGACCGGCCGTGCCTTTTCGCCCGCCTGTGGATTGACGCCGAGGGCCAGCTTCTCCGCCACCGCTTCGGGCGCGGTATCATGCGCTCCGCCGCCCGGCTCACCTACACCCAGGCGCAGGCGGCCCGGGACGGCGCTCCCGACGCGGCGACGGCGCCGCTGATGGATAGCGTCATCACCCCCCTCTTCGGTGCCTACCGGTCTCTCGCCCAGAGCCGCGTCAAGCGCGGAGTCCTGGAACTCGACCTACCGGAACGTCGCGTCGTGCTGGACGACGGGGGAAACGTCAGCGCCGTGGAGATGCGCCCGCGCCACGACAGCCATCGGTTGATCGAGGAATTCATGATCACCGCCAACGTGGCCGCCGCCGAATCCCTCAAAAAACTAAAGCAGCCCTGCATGTACCGCGTCCATGACGTTCCCACCGTGGAAAAGCTGGAGGCGCTACGCACCTTCTTCGCAAGCCTCGGCCTCAAGCTGGCCAAGGGACAGGTCATCAAGCCGAGCCACTTCAACCGCATCCTGGAGAAAACCGCCGGGACGCCGCACGCCGACATCGTCAATCAGATCGTCCTGCGCACCCAGTCGCAGGCCGAATACACACCCCGGAACATCGGCCACTTCGGGCTGGCGCTCGGACGCTACGCCCACTTTACCTCGCCAATTCGCCGTTACGCCGACCTTCTCGTTCACCGAGCGTTGATCCGCGGCCTCGGCCTGGGCAAGGGTGGCCTGGAGGACGCGGACCGGGATTTAGCGGCGATCGGCGAGAACCTGTCCATGACCGAACGCCGCGCCCACGCCGCCGAGCGCGACGCTGTCAACCGCTTTACCGCCTCCTTTCTCGCCGAGCGCGTCGGCGCCCGCTTCACCGGGCGCATTTCGGGCATCACCCGCTTCGGCTTGTTCGTGACCCTCGACGGAAGCGGCGGCGACGGCCTGGTCCCGGTGCGTACCCTGCCCCGTGACACCTACATCCACGACGAGGCCCGGTACGCCCTCAGGGGAAGACGCGGCGGGCGTTCCTATGGGCTGGGCGAGGCGGTCGAGGTCAGGTTGGCGGAAGCCACGCCCCTGACCGGCGGGCTCATCCTGCACTTGCTCGACGAGGGTGCCGATCTTTACAAGGCAGCTGGACCGGAGAGGCGATCCGCCCGCGGAAGAGACTGCAAAACGTTGAAACGAAAGGGAAAGCCGCGCCGCGACAGGGCACGCTGGACTCTGGTACCCACGGCGGACGCATTCCGTTGGTGGCGAATGCTTCCGATTCGGGCTAAATAATCCCAATGAAGAATTCTTGGCAGGGATTGACGGGATGGTGCGCCGCCATTCTGGTGCTTGCCTTGGCGGCGTGCGCGCCTGCCCGAACGCCCCCCGCCGTCGTCGACGCCGATGCCGCCCCGAAACTCCGCCAAAACGTCTTTTCCGTCGGCTTCGCCAGTATTTCCCAAAAACACCTCGGGGATATCGCGCTCGGCTCGATGGCCTTGGAAGGCATGAAAGGCCTGGGCGCCGTCGACCCGGCGCTGACCGTGAGCCAGGTCGGCAATACGGTCACGCTGGCGGCGGCGGGCAAGACGGTGGGTAGCTTTCCGGCGCCGGGCGGTGACGACGCCGAGGGATGGGCGGCATTGGTCCTAAAGCTGTCGCGTGCCGGGAACGCCGTGTCCCTTGAATTGCGGGAAGCCAGCGCTGAGAAGATTTACGAGGCGGTGTACGATGGCGCGCTCTCCAATCTTGATATCTACTCGCGCTATGCCGGCGCCGAGGACGCTAGGCGTAACCGTGCCAAACGCCAGGGTTTCGGCGGAGTCGGTATCCGGTTTCGCGCCGAGAAAGGGACCGTCAGCGTCTCCGCCGTGATGCCCCAGACGCCGGCGGCGCGGGCCGGCCTGCGACGTGGGGACCACATCACGCACATTGACGGGCACTCCACCACCGGCATGAGCGTTCGCCAGGCCGCCGACAAGCTGCGCGGAGCGCGGAATAGCCGCGTCAGACTCACGGTCGCCCGCGGCGGCGCGGCGAAACCGCTGAGCTTCGCCATCAAACGCGCCCACATCGTCGCGCAGACCGTCTTCGCCTCCCAAGAGGACGGCTTCGTCACCCTCCGGGTGAGCGGCTTCAACAAGAACACGGCGCTCGGCGTGGCCGAGCACCTGAGAGAGGCACGCCGGGAGTTGGGCGACGGGATGCGGGGCGTGGTGCTCGACCTGCGTGGCAACCCGGGAGGGCTGTTGAAGCAATCCATCAAGGTCGTCGACCTCTTCCTCTCGGACGGACAGATCATTTCCACGCGGGGCCGCCATCCCGACAGCCATCAACACTACGAAGCCGGCGGCAACGATCTCGCCCCTGGCTTGCCCGTGGCCGTGCTTGTCGACGGCAAATCGGCGTCCGCCGCGGAGATCATTGCCGCCGCCCTGCAGGACAGAGGCCGCGCCGTGGTCATCGGCACAACCTCGTTCGGCAAGGGGACGGTGCAAACGGTCATTCGCTTGCCCAACGACGGCGAAATCACCCTGACCTGGTCGCGCCTCCTGGCACCGTCCGGTTACGCCTTTCACGGACTCGGCGTGCGCCCCAGCATCTGCACCAGCGGCATCGCCGTGGATGGCCGCGGTGTCATCGCCAAAGCGCTTGTCGACTCGGTGAAAACGGCGGCCACCCTCGCCGCTTGGCGCCGCATCGAACTGGACGAGATGGCGGGCAGAAAGTTATTGCGCGCGTCGTGCCCGGCGGAGCGGCGCAAGGCCTCGCTCGAACTCGACGTGGCGCGCCGGTTACTGAACGACCGCACCCTGTACGGCCGCACCCTCGGCCTCATGGAGGACACGGCGGAGGCCAACCATTAAACCCAACGATCCTTGATGTAAGGGCACTTGACAGACCCGGCACCCAAGCTATGGTGCCGGGCTTCGGTCCTGCCCATGCGTCCACGGGCATACTTGGGGAGTTTTCCGCATGGCCAAGGCCAATACCATTCTCGTCAAACTGGTCAGCACGGCCGAGACGGGGTTCTACTACGTGACCAAGAAGAATACCCGCACGTCCACGGAAAAGCTGACATTCCGCAAGTACGACCCGGTGGTGCGCAAACACGTGATGTTCAAGGAAGCCAAGATCAAATAGCGCCGCTAGAGGGCGATTCACGCCTTAGATCAATTGATCTAAGGCGTAAATAAGCCCCCATGTCGAACGATAACCGACGGGCGGCGGCTCAATTAAGGAACTTGGCCACGGTATCCAGAAAATTGGGTGCCGAGATGGGTTTTGCGATATAGCCCTGGCACCCGCCGTTGAGCACCCTTTCCTCGTCCCCCTTCATCGCGAAAGCCGTCACCGCAACGATTGGAATGGACTTCAGGTCATCATCCGACTTGAGTCGTTTCGTGACTTCCAGCCCGGAAATCTCCGGCAGTTGGACATCCATGAGAATGAGGTCGGGATGATGTTCGCGGGCCAGGCCAAGGGCCTCGCCGCCGTCATTCGCCTGCAGGGTGTTGTACCCATTGGCCTGTAGCAGATCGTTGAACAACTTCATGTTAAGTTTGTTGTCCTCAACGATCAGGATTGTCTTCGCCTCCATATCGGCAACTCCAAGTTTTATGCGCCGACAGCGCTTATTTATCGTTTATCTGGTGTTGCAAAACTCCAATTGATCCTTGCCCTATTCAACCGTCCGCGCGGTGGCAGACCATAGCCGGCGCACAGCATCGGTGAAGGAGTACACGAGCTTACCGGGTTCGACCGCCACTCAGTCGCTTAGTTTTCCAACGCCAGCAACGATGAATGACTGGTAGCGTTCAGGGCAAACGCCACCAGCATCAGCGATGCGGCTAGGGCAAGCGCCTTCAATGCGGTCATTTCACACTCCCCAGATAGCGACTTTCAAACCGACGGTCACCGCGATCGGAGAAGTCATGACACAAAACGGCCTCTTCGACTGTGACGGTCATCACAGGCCGCGCGATTCTATTTATCCGTGGTGTTCTCAGCCCGCCGGCCGTTCGCGGCCCCAGCGGCGGCGCGGGGCGGTGGTCATTCGCCACGCACCTCCTGCACCATGGCGCGCAGCTTCTCGATGTCGATAACGATCAGGGCCTCTTTCGTCCGTTTCACGATGGCTCTCCGGGCTAGGTTGTTCATCACCCGTGCCACCGTCTCGCGCGTCGTGCTGACCCGGCTCGCGATGTCTCCATGCAGGGGATTGGGTTTGATCACCGCCCTGTTGTCCCCACCCATGTTTTCGTGGGTTTGGCGCAGAAGCTCGGCATGCACCCTGTTGTTAGCTCCAAGAGTGCTCAGATCCATAATTCGCTCGTTGGAGGCGCGCACCACACTCGCCAACTGGACCAACACCTTGAGAGCGATCGACGAGTGGTTTTCCAAAATTTCAAGAAATTTACTGCCGGGTAGGGCGGCGATCAGGCTATTGGTCAAGGCTATCACCCGCGCCGATCGCGGCCGTCCGTCGATCGCCGCCAGCTCCCCGAAAAAACTTCCTTCGGGCAACTCGTCGAAAGTGACCTCGCGTCCGGAAAGGGCGTAGTTGACGACGCGCACCCGGCCTTCGACGATCATATAGACGCCCCGGGATTGGCTGTTGCGGTCGATGACTTGTTGGCGCGTGATAAATCGTTTCCACGAGCAGGCTTTCTCGACCTCGCGCCGCTCGGCCGGACTCAGCCCCGACAACAGGTCGATGCTCGCAAGACTGGATTCACCGGACTCCCTCACCTAGACCTCTCCTGCCGGAACCGAATCCCCCACCTTTCCACGGCTTTATGTACCACGCTTCGAACGTCAGAGTGCGATCGTTTCAAATTGTATCAGCTTGAAGCGTGAACCGACCTCTATTTCATATTTAGGGGCTTATTCACGTCCTGGATCATTTTGACTTGGAACGATAAGACCCTAATGGCGAGGAAGTGGCCCGGACAAGCCCCCTGCCGGGCCGCGGAAGACCCTTAAAAAGTCCCGTTTCCTCTGGCCTTGCACCTCCGGGCAGCCCCGTTTATCGTTCCGCCGGCGGACCTCCGCGAGGGCCGATTAGCGAACGGCGCGACTTGCGCTAATCCGATTCAGGGAACCGGCAATCGACCATGCCTTCCGAAGTCCAGGGCTCCAACACCGCCGCCGCGCGTCCCCGTGTCGCCGTGGTGATCCCATGCTATCGGGAGGTCGATCGCGTTGCCGCCGTCATTTCCGGCATCGGCGAGGGAGTGGCGCGCATCATAGTGGTCGACGACGCCTGTCCGGACAACACCGGCGATCACGTCCGCGCCCAGTGCGCCGACCCCAGGGTCGAGGTCATCGTCCATGAACGCAACACCGGCGTCGGCGGCGCTACCCTCACCGGCTACCGGCGCGCCCTCGAGACGGGCGCCGATATCGTCGTCAAGCTGGACGGTGACGGGCAGATGGATCCGGTGCTCATTCCGGCGCTCATCGAGCCCATCGCCGAAGGCGAAGCCGACTACGCCAAGGGAAACCGCTTTCATCAATTGGACCATATCACCCAGATGCCGGCCCTGCGCATTGCCGGCAACCTGGTACTTTCCTTCGCCTGCAAGCTGTCGAGCGGCTACTGGAACATATTCGATCCCACCAACGGTTTTACGGCGATACACGCCAAGGTCGCCGAACGCCTTCCCTTCGAGAAGATCAGCAAGGGGTATTTCTTCGAATCGGACATGCTGTTCCGGCTCAATCTCCTGCGCGCGGTGGTCGCCGACGTCCCCATGCACGCCCGTTACGGCGACGAGCGAAGCGGCCTCAAGATTAGCCGCACCCTCTTCGAATTCACCGCCAAGCACTGGATCAACACCGCCAAGCGGATTTTGTATTCCTACTTCCTGCGCGACTTCAACGCCGCCTCCGTCGAGTTGCTATTGGGCATGGTGCTGTTTCTGTTCGGGGTTGTCTTCGGCGCCTTGAAATGGTACGAGAGTTCCACCAGCGGCGTCCTCACCACCGCCGGCACGGTCTTCATCGCGGCGCTTCCCATCATTCTGGGCAGCCAGATGTTGATCGCCTTTCTTGACTTCGACACCCGCAATATTCCGGCCGCTCCCATTCATCGCCGCCTCTAGGGTCTTATCGTCGCCGGGAATGGCGCGCCTTCCCGGACGGGCTTGGGAAGCCGTCGCCTGGGCGAGATAGGTTGGACCCCATCCGCCGGACCAGGCCGTTCGGGGGCCTCTGTGCGGAGTGGCCGGCGATGGATTTTATGGTATCGTGCCGGCCGCTTCGGCGCCGCCGCGAGATGACGCCGGGCCGTTCATTCTAGACTTTGAGGGAGGCACCCATGCTCAAGTCCCACACCCCCGAGACCGTGGCGCCGCCGTTCAGCGAGTACCACCACGGGATGGAGGCGCCGGCGGGTGCCCGTCTTTTGTTGGTCTCGGGTCAGATCGGCGTTCGTCCTGACGGCACCCTGCCCGATACCATCGAGGAACAATGCGAGGTGGCGTGGCAAAACGTGTTTCGCGTGCTCGAGTCCGCCGGCATGGGCCCCGAAAACCTGCTCCGCATCAACCAGTACTTCGTTCGCCTCGAGGACGTGGAGCCCGTCCGCAAGATGCGGGTCAAGATGACCGGCAATCTGCGCACCGGCTCGACCCTGTTGCGGGTGGCGGGGCTGGCCTCGCCCGACTGGCTCATCGAGGTCGAGGCGATGGCGGCGAAGGCTTAGAGCCTATCCGAATAACTGGAGGCGCCGGCGCCCGCCTCAGCCCCCGGCGCTCCAAGCTACCACGTCCTGCTTCTGCTCTCCCAGGCCCTCGACGCCGAGGTTCATGACGTCGCCCGGCTTGAGGAACTCCGGCGGCTTGCATCCCATGCCGACGCCGGGCGGGGTTCCGGTGGTGATGATGTCGCCCGGCATCAAGGTCATGAAACCGCTCAGGTAGCTGACCAGGTAGTCGATGGCGAAGACCATGTTGGACGTGCTGCTGTCCTGACGGCGCTTGCCATTGCGGTCCAGCCACAGCCTGAGGTTCATGGGCGATGGCACCTCGTCGGTGGTGACCAGCCACGGGCCAAAGGGGGCGAAGGTGTCGAAGCTCTTTCCCTTGATGAACTGGCCGCTGCCCTCCAGTTGATAGGCGCGCTCGGAGACGTCGTTCATGACGGCGTAGCCGGCGACGTAGTCGAGGGCTTCGGCCTTCTCCACGTAGAGGGCCTGGCGCCCGATTACGAAAGCGAGTTCTACCTCCCAGTCGGTCTTTTCGGAGCCCCTGGGGATCATTACCGGATCGTTGGGACCGCTGAGCGCCGTCGGCACCTTGGAGAAGACGATGGGCTCTTCGGGCAAATCCATGCCGGCTTCAGCGGCGTGGTCGGCGTAGCTCAGCCCGATGCCGAGGATTTTGCCGGGATTGGCCACCGGCGGCCCCAGCCGCGGCGTGCCATCGATGATGGGCAGCCCCGAGGTGTCGAGCTTGCTCAGCGCCCGCAGCCGTTCCGCCCCCAGCACGTTGCCGTCGATGTCCGGCACATGCTGGGAAAGGTCGCGGATGCGACCGTCGTCGTCGAGCAAGCCGGGACTTTCCTGGTCGGCGAGCCCGTAGCGCAAAAGCTTCATGGTATCCTCCCCAAGGTTGATACACCGCCACGCCCCGGCGCAATCCGGCGTACCCTATCCATTCCCGGCGCGCCGTCAACGATTCGTTACGCCAGGGCGTCCGCAACGGCGCCGGCCCGCGCCATGCCGGTTTGCTCAGCTTCCCGGCAGGCCCGACCAGTAGCGCTGGGTCAGGGTCTAGATGTGCTGGTCCGGCGCCGTTGACCTTTCCAGCGCCAATGGCGCGACTTCCGTTACGATAAACATGGCCGCGGGGTCCTCCCTGACCGGCGGCTTGGCGGATACGGCGAACGCCACGCTGCTGACCCTCAACGTGGACGGCAGTGCGACGATCGGCGCCGGCGTCACCACCTACATTGCCGACACCACCACGGCGGCAAATGTCGAAGTTGATAGCGGCATGACGTTGACCCTCGCCGGAACGGGGGCGTTCACCGTCACCAGCATCGATCTCGATGGCGGTTCTTTGACGGTTAACGCCGCCAAGACCATCACCGGTTTGATCGATGGCAACGACGAGACCGAAGGCACCCTGAACGTCATCGATGCCACCGACGGTGAGAGCGATCTCGGCACGTTCGCCAGCGCCGTCGGCGCCACCCAAACCTTGGCGGCGATCAATATCGGTTCAGCCACTAAAGGCGGCGATGCCTCCTTCGCCAGCACCACGGCGGCGACCGCCGTCACCCTCACCGGTGGTAATGCCGCCGGAGAGAATGCCGGTGGCGTCTTCGTTGGCAACGCGACCATTACCACCCTGACCCTCGTGGGCGGGGGGAATGCCACCGCCGACGCAACGGCTGAGTTCCGGAGCGCATTGACGGCGACGACCATCGTGCTGAATGACGCCACCGGTCAAGCTGAGTTGACGATTAACGCGCTCAACGGCGCGCAGGACATTGCCGGTACGATTGACGCCGCCACGGCTGGCGAAGGTAAGTTGATCGTCATCGATGGCGACGCCGGCGCAGCAGCTGAAGCTAGTACCTTCACAGGCAACGTTGGTGCGACCGCCAGCCTCCTGGCGATCGAAATCGGTACGGCCGCTGGTGCGGCTGATTCCGCATCCGCCGTATTCGATGGCACGACTGACCTGCCCCCCGAAAACTAGTCCAGCTCGAATGTTAGGATCGGGCTGGCTTGAAGGAGGGCAAGATGGCGAAGAAGAATCACACAGTTGAGCAGATCATTGGCAAGCTCCGCGAGGCGGAGGTCCGGCTGAGCCAG
>DASCNF010000105.1:0-2686 GCA_036011345.1 Rhodospirillales bacterium
TCGACGCCCTCTTCGGCAGACGTGGGCGCCGCCGCCGCTTGGCTCTCGCTGACGGCACGCTGCACGTCCTCCTTTGTGACGCGCCCACCGGTCCCGCTGCCCTGAAGCGCGTCGGCGTCGATGCCGTGGCGCTCGGCGAACCGTCGCGCCACCGGCGTGACCCGCTGTGCCGGTGGCGTCGCGCCCGGGTCGGCGGCCGGCTCCTCCATTTCTTTCGAAATCTCCTCGCCCGCCTCGCCGATCCACGCAAGCGTGGCGCCAACCGCATATTCCTCGTCGACCTTGCCGACGATGCGCAACAGCACGCCTTCCACCGGCGCCTCCACGTCCACCGTCGCCTTGTCGGTCTCGACCGAGAGCAGCGGCTCGCCCTCCTTCACTTGGGAACCCTCGCGCACGTACCACTCGACGACGCGCCCTTTCTCCATGGTGTGGCCGAGGGCCGCCAAGCAAAACTGGATTGCCACTTCTTACGCCTCCGGCAGCGTTAGAGCATAACGTCGCGAACCGCGGCGACGATCCGAGGCACGTCGGGTATGACATGGTTGACCAGTTTGGCGCTGAACGGTATGGGCACGTGCGGCGCGCCGACGCGCGTCACCGGGGCCTTGAGACTGGGGAAGCACTTCTCGCCGATCATGGCGGCGATCTCAGCGCCGGTGCCGGCGAACGTCGTGTCCTCCTCGCAGACGACGGCACGGCCGGTTCTCGTCACGGACTCGCAGATTGTTTCCACGTCGAGCGGCGACAGGGTCCTCGGATCCACCACCTCGATGTCGTAGCCGTCGTCCTCGAGCCGGACGCCGGCGTCGAGGGCCTTGGCCACCATCGGACCGACGGCTATGACGGTAACGTCCTCGCCGTCGCGCTTGATGTCGGCCTTACCGAACGGGATGGTGTACTCCTCCTCCGGCACCTCCCCCTCCATCGTGTACAGCCGCTTGTACTCAAAGAACAGCACCGGGTCGGGTGAGCGCACGGCCATCTTCATCAGCCCCTTGGCATCGCGCGGCGTCGACGGCACGATCACCTGAAGTCCGGGCACGTGCATGAACCAGGACTCCATGATCTGCGAATGCTGCGCCGCCAGGTTTCGGCCGTGGCCGCACGGCAGCCGGATGACGATGGGGACCTGGGCCTGACCGCCCGTCATGTAGCGCATCTTGGCCGCCTGATTGACCACCTCGTCCATGGCGCAAGTTACGAAGTCCAGGTACATCAACTCGACCACGGGACGCATGCCTGCCATCGCCGCGCCGACGCCGACGCCGACGATGCCGGCTTCGGCGATGGGCGTCTCGAAGATGCGGCCCGGGAACCGTTCCTCGATGCCTTGGGTCACCGCGTAGGGGCCACCGTGGATGATTACGTCTTCGCCGATGACGAAGACGCTGTCGTCGCGGGCCATCTCCTCGTGCAGGGCCTCGCGCAGCCCGTCGCGGTAGCTGATGGTTTTCACGCCCGGTCTCCCTCAGTGTTTTGCAGAACGTCGGTCAAGGCGGTATCGGGCGTCGGAAACGGGCTTTCGTCGGCAAAGCGCACGGCTGCCGCGACCTCCGCCTTTGCCTGCTCCTGGACGGCCTCGTCGTCGGTGTCGCCGAGCCACTGTCGTTCCACCATGTGGGCACGCAAGAGCTTGATTGGGTCACGGTTGGCGCGCCACTCCTCCACTTCCTCGCGCGTGCGATATTCCTCGCGATCGCCCAGGCTGTGGCCGTAGAAGCGATACGTTCGCGCCTCGATGAGCGTCGGGCCACCGCCGCTACGGGCCCGTTCGATGGCTTCGCCGGACGCCTCGTATACCTCCACGATATCCTGTCCGTCGATGGAAACGCCCGGAATGGCGTAGGACGGCGCCATGTCGGCGACCGAGTCGACGACCGCGACGTTCTTGCGCGGCACCCACTGCTGATACTGATTGTTCTCGCAAATGTAGACGACGGGCAGCTTCCACAACGACCCCATGGTGATGGCCTCGTGAAACGGCCCCCGCGCCGCCGCACCGTCGCCGAAGAAGCAGATCGACACCTGATCGGTGCCCCGCATCTTGCTGGCCAGTGCCGTGCCCGTCGCCGGGCCGATACCGCCGCCGACGATGCCGTTGGCGCCGAGGATGTTTATGGAGAAGTCGGCGATGTGCATGGAGCCGCCCTTGCCGGCGCAACTGCCCGTCGCCTTGCCGAACAACTCGGCCATCATGCGGTCCATAGGCGCGCCTTTGGCCAGGCAGTGGCCGTGACTGCGATGGGTGCCGGTGACGTAGTCGTCGTCCCTGAGATGGGCGCAGATGCCGACGGCGATGGCCTCCTCTCCGCAGCACATGTGCAGTGCCCCCTGGACCGTGCCCATACTGGTCTGGCGGTTGGCCTCTTCCTCGAAGAGGCGAATGCGCCACATGTCGAGGTATATTTTTTTGCAAATTTCAGCCGTAAGCGTCATGCCCCACCTCCTCCGCCGCGCTCGAATACGGGCCAGAGTATCATTGCCGGCAGCGGCGGCCTTTCCCGCACGCCACCGAAAGCCGGGCACGATCTTGGCAAATAGATGCTCGCGGGGCAAGGTTGGGGGTTGTTTTCGGCAATAGCTGCAACGAGAAGGATTGCTCTGACATTCCCCATGTGATTTTCGAATCCATGGTGTTCGCACCCCCCATTGCGATGTCTGATAAGGGTTCGGGCTGTGAAAA
>DASCNF010000106.1:0-5221 GCA_036011345.1 Rhodospirillales bacterium
GGTCCACGTCGTTCGAAAACACCTCGCCCAGACCGTCGATAGCCTGGCGCTTCCGCGTGCTCACCTGGTTAGGATGCTCCTTGTTCTTGGCCGCGATCTCCTGGACCGCCCTGTCGCCCCGGAGCGCTTCCAGCGCCACATAACGCGCTAGGCGCCGTTCATGTCGCCACCAGCGCGCATTTGGCGACGACGGGCACCGCGTTCAGGCGAACAGAGTGTCGCCGACGAAGGGGTTGGAACGGCGCTCCTCGCCGAAGGTCGAGGGTGGCCCGTGGCCGGGGATGAAGGTCACGTCGTCGCCGAGCGGCCACAGCTTGTCGCGGATCGAGGAGATGAGGGTGGCATGGTCGCCGCGCGGAAAGTCGCTGCGCCCGATGGAGCCCTGGAACAGAACATCGCCGACCACGGCGAGGCGGGCGCCGTCATGAAAGAACACCACGTGCCCCGGCGTGTGCCCGGGACAGTGCAGGACGCGCAACTCCTGACCGCCGATGGTTACGGTGTCGCCGTCCTCGAGCCAGCGGTCGGGCGCGAAGGTGCGGGTCCCGGAAAACCCGAACTCCGCACCCTGCTCCTCCAGGCGCTCGATCCAGAAGGTGTCTTCGGTGTGTGGCCCCTCGATCAGCAAGTCCAGGCGCTCCGCCAGCTCGGCGACGGCGCCAGCGTGGTCGATGTGGGCGTGGGTGACCAGGATCTTCTCGAGGGCCACGCCGTGCTTGTCCACGGCCTGCAGCACGTGATCGAGATCGCCGCCGGGATCGACGACGGCGCCCTTGTTGGTATGCGCGCACCACAGGATCGAGCAGTTCTGTTGGAACGGCGTCACCGAGATGATGGTCGCCCTGATTTCCTCGTCTTTCATGCCGTCTCTCTCGATTTCCGGGCGCACCATACGGACCCCCGTGCGAACCCGCAAGGGCCGCGATCAAGGCCTCCCTTGCCGGCGCCGCGGCGACTGATTAGGTTCCCCCGAACGGCCAGCCAGGATGGGAGACGCATGATGACCGGCATCAGCGCGCGCACCGACGAAGCCAACGCCGAGGCGGTGCGCCGCATCGTAAGTTCGGAGCCCTTCCTCGTCGACGTGCGCCCGGCCGGCGACGTGGTGCCCGGCCTCGGCGACGCCGATTTCCTGCACGCCGGGCCGCCGCTTCCTGGCTGGGGCGCGGTGTCGGGCGCGTTGCGCGCCGCGACGCTGGGCTCCATGGTGCACCTCGGCATGGCCAAGGACTTGGCGCAAGCCGAGGAGATGGCGGACGGCGGCGGCATCGGCCTGCATCCCGCCAACGACCACAACGCCGGCGGCACCTTTGCCGGAGTCATCGGCAAAAAGACCCCGGTGCTGGTGGTCGAGAACCGCGCCGCCGGCACCTTCGCCTGCGCCGCCATCAACGAGGGCCGGGGCAAGTGCCTGCGCTACGGCGCCAGCGACCCCGAGACCCTGCAGCGCCTGGCCTGGATCGAGGGCCCCTTCGCCGAAATCCTGGGCGCTGCCGTGCGCGCCTCGGGCGGCATCAACCTCTACGGAATCCTGGTCCAGGCCCTGCACATGGGCGACGATGGGCATTCGCGCCAGAAGGCGGCCTCGTCGCTCTTCATGAACGCCGTAGCGCCCCATATTGCCGAAACCGGGGCGCCGCCAGCCGAGGCACGCCGGGCGCTCGAATTCTTGGCCAGGACCGACATCTTCTTCCTGCCCCTGACCATGGCGGCGGGCAAGGCGACAATGCTGTCGGTGCACGGCATCGCGCATTCGTCGGTGGTCACCTGCATGGCCATGAGCGGCGTCGAGTTCGGCATCAAGGTGAGCGGCTTGGGGGAGCGCTGGATCACCGGGCCCCTGCCGCAAGTCGAGGGCCAGTATTTCGAGGACTACGGGCCCGCCGACGCCAACCCAGCGATCGGCGATTCGGAGATTGCGGAGACCACCGGGCTGGGCGGCTTTGCCATGGCGGCGGCGCCGGCCTTGGCGCGCTACGTCGGCGGCACGCCAGAGGAATCGGCGCAGCTGTCGATCGAGATGTACGAGATCACCGTCGACGAGCACCCACGCTTCAACATCCCCAGCCTGAACTACCGGGGCACACCGTGCGGCATCGACGTGCGCAAAGTGGTAGCCACCAGCATCACACCCATCTTCAACACCGGCATCGCCCACAAGGCTCCGGGCATCGGCCAGATCGGGGCGGGCTATGCGCGCACCCCGCTAGCGTGTTTCGAGAAGGCGCTGGCAGCGTTGGGGGAACTCGGGTAGCGCAACGCCCGGTTAGCTTTACGCAGCGTATTACCCATTCGACGCGGTCGGGTCTAAGACCCGCCACTACATTCGCAAATTGCGTAGGGGCCGGTCTCAGACCGGCCTGCTAGCGGTGGCTACATCTAAACGGAAACCGCCCTAGCCGGGACTGGCGGCGGCCGCATCACGCCGCCCCCCTACTTCACCACGTGCAGCTTGCGTTCCACATCGGTGAGGATCTCGTGGCCGTCCTCGGTGATGAGCACGGTCTCGCTGACGCCGACGCCGTAGAGCTTGTATTCGAACACCGCCGGCAGCACGTGGAAGACCATGCCCGGTTCCAAGAGCCGCGTCTCGCCGCCGCGCAGCATCATGGTGCGCGCCTCGCTCCAGTCGGGGGGCAGCGCAATGCCGATGGAATAGCCACACTTGTGGCGGAACTTGTCGCCGTAGCCGCCCTCGTCGATGACGACGCGCGCCGCGTGGTCCACGTCTTCGGCCGGCACGCCGGGTTTCATCACGGCCAGCGCCGCGTCGATGGCGCGGCAGCAAAGATCGTGCAGCTCATAGAACAACTTGGGCGGCGTGCCCACGTAGCCGATGCGCATGGTGGCGGCGTGGTAGCGCTTGATCGACGCGCCGACCTCGAAATAGACGGGGTCGCCGTCGCCGACCGGGTTGCCCTCGGCCATGGCGTGGCCCATGGAGTTGCGCGGCCCCGCCGTGATCAGCGGCGGCAGGCCCGGGTATTCGCTGCCCATGGAGAACAGGCCCTGGTAGGCGGCGTCCATCAGGTCGTCCTCGGTGATCCCGGCACGCAAGCCCACCAGCCCGGCGCGCGAGCCCGTCGACGCCGCCTTGCCCGCCTTGCGGCTGTAGACCTGTTCGGCCGGCGATTTGATGAGCCGCATGTTCTCGATCATCAGCGAAGTATCGACCCAGGTGATGTCGGGAAGTCTTTCCTTGAGGGTTTCAAAGTCGCGCACGCCGAGGGTCGGGGCGCTCAGGTCGATGCCGACGCGGCCCCTGTCCCAGCCGCGATCGCAGAGCACGCGCTCGGTGGCGTCGAGGTAGTTCTCAGTGTCCGGGTAGGTCTCGATGTCGGGCACCCAACTCGATCCCTGGATGCAGCCCAACTCAATAAGCCGCGACAGGTGAACCGGGTCGGCGCCGGGCGCCACCATCAGGCACATGTAGGAATAGAAACCGACGGTGCGGTAGCCGGTCAGCCAGTAGGTGTTCTCAAGCGGGTGGACGAGCAGGAGATCGAGGTCGAGGGCCGCCATCTCGCCGTGGACGCGCCCCAGCCTAGCCCGATATTCCTCCATGGTGAACGGCAGGTCGAGGGGATCACCCCCCAGCAGTTGCCGCGACTCGTTGGCTTTTGCTTGCGTCATGGCTGTCTCCCTTGTCGCCTCAATCGTGGTCGCCGCCGATTTCGATGACGGTGCCGATGTTCCGTTCCTCGGCGCGGCGTTCGATGTGCTGGGCGGTCACCAGGTCCTGGATGGGCACGCCCATGGATTTGTAATAGGTGATCTCGTCGTCGCTATCGCGGCCCGGGCGGTTGCCGGCGACGACGTCGGCGATGCCAGCCACGTGGCCCTCCTCGATGATGCCTTCCGACATGGGGATGACGAGGTCGCCGGCGTCGGGCAGGCATTCCAGGCTGTCGACGACCCATTTGGAGGCTCGGGCGATGGTCTCGCTGTCGACCTCGCGGGTGGTCGCCTCGTAGGCGCCGGCGGCGACCACGAAGGTGCCCGGCCCGAGCGTCCGGCCGTCGAACACCGGTTGGTGCGCCGTGGTCGCGGCAACCACGACGTCGGCCCTGGCGACGGCGGCGGCGGGGCTGGCGACGAGTTCAATGTCGGTGGACACGCGCCCGCCGGCCGCCGCCATGCGCTCGATGAACTCGCGGCCGCGCGCTTCGGTGCGCGTCGACAGCCTGACCTTTTCGATGGGGCACACCTCGCACAATGCGGCGAGTTGGTTGCGGGCCACCCTTCCCGCCCCGATCATGGCCAGGGTTCGGCATTCGGGCCGGGCCAGGTGTTGGGCGGCCAGCGCCGTGCCGGCGCCGGTGCGCAAGTCGGTGAGGTGGCCGCCCTCCATCACCGTCCGGGGCAGGCCCGTTTCGCCATCGAACAGCGCCACCAGCGCCGACATGCGCGGCACGCCCCGTTCCGGGTTTTCGTAGAAGTCGGATACCACCTTGACGCCGTAGCCCTTGCCTTCCTTGAGGAAGGAGGGGTTGAAGATGGCCACGCCGGGCGGCGTCTCGGAAAGTGCGAAGCTGCGCAGGCCCTCCACCGAGCGTCCCTCGGCGAGGAGCGTGAAGGCCTCGGCCTGGATGGGGATGGCGTCGGCCATGGTGATGACGGCGCGCACGTCGTCCTCGCTCAGGATTCGCAGCTTCATAGCGCCTCCTTCCCCTCCGGCACCCATGGCCAGCCGGTTGTTTGGCGGCGATTGTAGGAAGCCCCGGAAAGACGAGTCAACGCAAGGCGTCGAAACGATCCCCATCGGAACGATTTGTTAATCTTGACGCCCTACCATGGGCGCCGTGCCGATTATGAGGGCGGCACTAAGAAGCAAACTTCACTTCATCCCGCACCACCGGGGCGCGCGATGATTATGGAGGCTTCTATAGACACCGCAAGCGGCCACCGACGGCAACGTTACCGGGCGCGACGGTTTCCTCATCGCCGAGACCCCTTACCTGGCCATCGAATACATCAACCAGTTGCCCAGGGAGCGCCGCCCCCTGACCGATCAGGCCGACATGATGCGCCTCCTGACCGAGATGTATCCGGGATGGCTCGAGGTCGTCAAAGCGGCCAAAAGGTGCCGCCCCAGAACCAGCCGTCGAGGCGCTTCAGGTGCTTTAAGGGGAGGCCGGCCTTCCATATCTTGCAGCCTTTGAATTTCTTGAGGGCGGCCTTGCCGCCGGTCTCGATCGCCTTGATGGCGCCGTCGATGTGG
>DASCNF010000107.1:0-14760 GCA_036011345.1 Rhodospirillales bacterium
AGGTGTTTCCCGTGTGCAGCCCGGCGCTCGTCGAGCGCGGCCCGCCGCTGGAGAAGCCGGTCGACCTGGCGCGCCACACGCTGATTCACGACAGCCTGCACGAAAATTGGCGCATGTGGCTGCTGGCCGCCGGCGCGCCTGAAGTCGATGCCATGCGCGGCCCCGGTTACTACTTCTCCAATCTGGTCGTGCAGGCCGCGGTCGCCGGGGAAGGGGTGGCGCTGGGACGCAGCGTGCTGGTCGCCGACGAGCTCGCCTCGGGGCGCCTGGTCAAGCCCTTCGACGTGAGCCTGCCGGTAGAGTTCGCCTATTACGTGGTGTCGCCGCGAGTCACCAAGGACCGCCCCAAGGTTAAAGCCTTCCGCGAGTGGCTGCTGCAAGAGGCGGGGACGGGCAAAGCCCGAACAGGGAAAGCAACTTGATCGGCGGGAGATAGGGCGCCCGAGGCTCAGCCTCGCAATTCCTCGAGGCCGGCGTAGAGCGCCAGTGCCTCGGGGTTGGCCAGGGCCTCCTTGTTCTTCACCGGTTTGCCGTGCACCACGTCGCGCACCGCCAGCTCGGTGATCTTGCCCGACTTAGTGCGCGGGATGTCGGCGACCTGGATGACCTTGGCCGGCACGTGGCGCGGCGAGCATTCGACGCGGATCTGATTCCTTATCTTCGTGGAGAGGTCGTCGTCGAGCACCAACCTGTCGCGCAGCACGACGAACAGCACGATGCGCGTGTTGTTGTCCCACTCCTGGCCAACGACGATGCTCTCCACCACCTCGTCGAGCTTCTCCACCTGGCGGTAGATCTCGGCGGTGCCGATGCGCACGCCCCCCGGGTTGAGGGTGGCGTCGGAGCGCCCGTGAATGATCATGCCGCCGTGCTCAGTGAATTCCACCCAGTCGCCTTGCGCCCACACGCCCGGGAACTTCTCGAAGTAGGCGGCGTGGTACTTCACGTCGCCAGGGTCTTTCCAGAAGCCGACCGGCAACGAGGGGAAGGTCTCGGTGCACACCAGTTCCCCCTTCTCACCGCGGATGGATCTTCCCTCTTGGTCGAAGACCTGCACGTTCATGGCGAGCGCCGGTGCCTGGATTTCGCCGCTCCACACAGGCGCCGTCGGGTTGGCGCCGACGAAACACGCGATGATGTCGGTGCCACCCGACATGGAGGCCAAGTGAACGTCCTTCTTGATCTTCTTGTAGACGAAATCGAAGCCCTCGGGCACCAGGGGCGAGCCGGTTGACGTCATCGTCTTGAGGGTGTCGAGCCGGTGGGTGTTGATGGGCTCTAGGCCGGCCTTCTTGACGGCGTCGATGAACTTGGCCGAGGTGCCGAACAGGGTCATGCCCTCGGCGTCGGCGTAATCGAACAACACGTTGGCGTCGGGATGGAAAGGCGCCCCGTCGTAAAGCAAGAGCGTCGCCTGGCAGGCCAGCACCGAGGCCAGCCAGTTCCACATCATCCAGCCGCAAGTGGTGAAGTAGAACACCCGGTCGTCGGGCTTGATGTCGCAATGCAGCATGTGCTCCTTCAGGTGCTGCAGCAGGGTACTACCGGCCCCGTGCACGATGCACTTGGGCGCGCCGGTGGTGCCTGACGAATAAAGGATGTAGACCGGGTGGTCGAAGGGCAGGGGCTCGAAATCGATCTCGCCGGGCGAGAAGCTGTCCGTGAAGTCGACGAGCACGACGGCGCCGGGAAGTGCTGCCAGGGACGGCACCTCGTTTATGTAGGGGACGACGATGGCGTGCTCCACCGACGGCAGCGCTTCGGTGATCTCGCCCAGTTTTTCGCGGATGTCGTGGCTCTTGCCGTTGTAAAAATAACCGTCGGCGGCAAACAGCACGCGGGGCTCAATCTGCCCGAATCGGTCGAGCACCCCCTGCACCCCGAAATCCGGCGAGCACGAGGACCAAATGCCGCCGAGCGCGGTGGTGGCCAGCATGGCAACCATAGTCTCGGGCACGTTGGGCATGATAGCGCCGACCCGGTCACCGGCCTTCAGTCCGGCGCCGCGAAGCGCCTGGGCGAGGCAGGATACCTGGTCGTAGAGTTCGCCGTGGGAGAGCCGCCGCCGCACTCGGTTCTCGCCCCAGAACACCAGCGCGTCCGCCGCGTCGCGCCGGCGCAACAAGTTCTCGGCGAAGTTCAGCCGGGCGCTCGGAAACCACTTGGCGCCGGGCATCTTGTCGCCATCGACCAGCACCTCGGCACCCCAGCTCTCGGCGATGATGCCGGCGAAGTCCTTGAGCGAGGTCCAGAACTTCTCTTTTTCGGTGATGGAGAAGCAGTAGAGTTCCTGGAAGTCACCGATGGTTACGTTCCAGTCCTCCTCCACGGCTTCCATGAATTGGGCCATGTTGGTTTGCCGGACCCGGTCGTCCGAAGGCTGCCAGATCGGTTCGGCCATGGGGCGCTCCATCGAAAGGGTTCCCGCACTCCGTCACCGGGGAGGGATCGGCCGAGTATGCGGAGGGGCGGCGCGGTGCGCAACCCAACCCCGCCTGGTGCGAGGTGGCGTTTTCGCCGGACACAACTTAGATTGTGGGTCGATGCCGCCTGACGCCTCTCCCGCCACCGCCGTCTCCCGCATCCTTGCGCCCGTGCGCGGGGCGCTCTGGATGGTGCTGAGTTGCCTCTTCTTCTCCCTCATGAACGTGCTCGTACGTCATATCGCGGGCGAACTTCATCCCTTCGAAATAGCGTTCTTCCGCAACGCCTTCGGATTGTTGTTCATCTTGCCGTGGTTCTGGCGTTCGAGCCTGGCGAGCTTCGCCACCACGCGGATCAGGCTATACGGTTTTCGGGCCATAACCAGCACCGGCGCCATGCTGTGCTGGTTCACGGTGCTGACCATGATGCCGATCGCCGAGGTGACGGCGCTCAGCTTCACCGTGCCCCTGTTTGCCACCGTCGGCGCCGCCTTGTTCCTGGGCGAGGTGGTGCGTATCAGGCGCTGGGCGGCGACCCTTGTCGGTTTCACCGGCGCCATGATCATCCTGCGCCCGGGAATCGAGACGATCGACTTTCCGGTCATACTCGTCCTCGCCGCGTCCATCTTCATCGCCATCTCGATCCTTTGCGTGAAGTCGGCGTCGAAGACGGATTCAGCCCACGTCATCGTCTTTTACGCCGCGATGTTAATGACCCCTCTGTCGCTGGTACCGGCGCTCTTGTTCTGGACCGCGCCCGCACCCAAAACCTGGGCGTGGCTGGCGGCCCTGGGGCTAATGGCGACCCTGGCCCACATCTGTCTCAACCGCGCCTTTGCCATCGCCGACGTGACGGCGGTGCTGCCCTTCGACTTCTTCCGCCTCATCTTCGTCGCCACCCTCGGCCTCGTGCTGTTCGGCGAGCGGCCCGATATCTGGCTGTGGATGGGTTCGGCCGTGATCTTCTGCGCCACCCTCTACATCGCCCACCGCGAGGCGGTGACGGCCCGCGAGCCGGTGCGCCAGACCGTCGCCCAGCCGGTCATCGACGGTGCCGGACCGGCGGGACCGGCGCAGAATGAGGACGACACGGAGAAGGAAGAAGCGGCCTAGGCCGAGGTTTCGGACCCGGAGCCCCTTGCGGTCCCCGTCCCTTGCGACGATAAGGGCCGAAGCCACGCATCAAGACAAGAAAGGGATGATCCAATGAAATACCGCTACCTGGACTGGAAGATCGAATCGTCGCCCGGCAACCCGGGCGACAACGCCGTCGGGATATTGACCCTCAACCGACCCGAGCATTCCAACGCCATCGGGCCGCGCCTGACCATGGAACTGCACCAGATGATGGACGAGGTCCGCTATTCGCCGGTGCGCGTCGTCATCATCACCGGTGCCGGCGGCAACTTCTGCGGTGGGGGCGATCTGCAGGTCGAGACCATCCCCAAGGAGGACCAGGACGACAGCTTCAGCGACGAGCACGGCCTCGGCGGCGAGTATGGCGAGATGCTGGTGTGGTTCGCCAATGACCACTTCCACATCGTCGCCCAGCGCATGTGCCGCAAGCTCGAGGACTTGCCCCAGGTGACCATCGCCGCCGTCGACGGCATTGCGGTGGGCATCGGCATCGAGATGGCAATCTCGTGCGACCTGCGCATCTGTTCCGACAAGGTGCGCTTCGCCGAGATCGCGGTGCCCGCCGGCTTCATGAGCGAGTGGAGCGCACCGCGTTCGTTGCCCGCGCTGGTCGGCCAGACCATGGCCAACGAGATGATCCTCACCGGACGCTTCGTCTTCGCCGACGAGGCCAAGCAGATCGGCCTCGTCAACAAGGTGGTGGAACCGGCCAAGCTGTTGGATGAGGCCCGCGAATGGGCCGGGCGCATGGCCTCCTACCCCCCCCTCGGGCTTCGCTACGCCAAGGAGACCATCCGCCTTTATCAGAACCAAAACCGCCTGGCCAATCACGGCGAGACAGAAATGGAACGCATCTTCGAGATCACCCGCACCAAGGACTGCGCGGAAGGTATCTCGGCGTTCCTGGACAAGCGCCCCCCCGTCTACCACGAGGGCTATCCGGTCGACAAAAGGGCGGAGTGGCACAAGAAATAGGACGCGCGCCCCGTAACTGTTCCTCGAAGACCAAGGAGGATTCTCATGGATGCGAAAGGACAGGCGGCGCTGATTACCGGCGGTGCCTCGGGATTGGGCGCGGCGACGGCCAGGGCGCTGGCCACCGCCGGCGCCAGGGTGGCGATTCTCGACGTCAATGGCGAAGCGGCCGCCAAGACGGCAGCGGAGGTCGGCGGCCTCGGCCTCGCCTGCGACGTCACCGACGACGCCGGCACCGCCGCCGCCCTGGTCGAGGCCCGTGACGCCCACGGCGCGGCGCGCATACTGGTCAACTGTGCCGGTGTCGGCACGCCGGGGCGCATCGTCGGGCGCGACGGGCCGTCGCCGCTCGACGATTTTGTGCGCGTCGTCAACATCAACCTGATCGGCACCTACAACACGCTGCGTCTAGCGGCGGCCGACATGAAGGGGCTGGAGCCCCTGGAGACCGGCGAGCGCGGCGTCATCGTCAACACCGCTTCGATCGCCGCGTTCGAGGGCCAGATAGGTCAGGCCGCCTACGCCGCCTCGAAGGGCGGCATTGCCGCGCTCACCCTGCCCGCCGCCCGCGAGTTCTCGCGCTCCGGCATCCGGGTGCTGACCATCGCGCCCGGCATCTTCGCCACACCCATGCTGTTCGGCCTTTCCGAGGAGGCGCAGGAGTCGCTGGCCGCGTCCATCCCCTTCCCGTCACGCCTCGGCGAACCGGACGAGTATGCCAGCTTGGTCATGCACATGCTCGACAACGTCATGCTCAACGGCACGGTGGCGCGCCTCGACGGCGCCATCCGCATGCAGCCGATTTAACGCCCTAGGCGCCGTGGCGGGGCGGCGTTTCCCGGAAGCGTTCGACCAGGAAGTAGGCAAACACCCCACCTTCGGCGCCAGGTGGCGCTGCTGGGGATAAACCGCGTAGATGAGCATGGCGTTCGGCACCGCCCGGTAGTCGGGCAAGGCTTCTTTGAGCCGACCTTCGGCGAGATCTCTTTCGATCAACCAACTGGGCGCCAGTATCAGGTCCAGCCCGGCGGCGGCCGCAGCGGGCTTTCCCCAAGCCTGCCGCGCCCCTCCTTCGACGTGCCCCTCCTTCGATATGCTCAGGAGGCCGCCGGGTCCATGAACTGGGCGAGGCGAATATCGCGCCCGGTGACGCCGCTCGCGTCGTAGTTGCTGAGCGTCACCTCGACGCGGTCGTAAACGTTGAACCATTCCAGGTGATGGTCCGTCTTCTCCGCCATCATGGCGACCCGGGCCATGAAGGCGAAGGCGGCGTTGAAGTCGGCGAAGCGGAAGGTCTTGCGGATGGCGTCGCGATCCTCCGCCTCGCTCCATCCTTCGAGGCCGCCAATGGCCGCCGCGCGCTCGGCGCCGGCAAGCTTTTCGATCATGGTGCGGTTTCCATTCACGGTCATCGCCGTAGGTCTAGAGTAGCGAGCATGGGTCGGCTTGGCGGTGCGCTCAAGGCACGCTAAGCTCGCACCATGGCCAGCCGATTTACCGCCGCCCCGGGCCTCGGGGAGCTCGAGGACTTCGCGCGCCAGGCCTTCCGAAGGATCCCCGCCGAGTTGCGGCGTTATGCCGACGGCGTCGTCATCCAGGTCGAAGAATTTCCCGACGCCGAGACGGAGCGCGAACTCCGCCTGGAAAGCCCGTTCGATCTTCTCGGGCTGTACCGCGGCGTGACCCTGGACCGGAAAAGCGTCTCCGAGACGCCTGCCGACGTCGACATGATTTTCCTGTACCGCCGTCCTATCCTGGATTATTGGTTGGAATCGGGAGAGGACCTAACCCATATCGTGCGCCACGTCCTGATACACGAGATCGGACACCACTTCGGCCTCAGCGACGAGGACATGGAAAGGATCGAGAGCCAGCCATGAGGGAAGAGGCGAAACCGTTCCGCCTAAACGACTTGGCGTGACCTGCCGCCCGAAGCCGGAGGCGTAGGGTGGTGGAGCCGAGGGGAATTGAACCCCTGACCTCGACGTTGCGAACGTCGCGCTCTCCCAACTGAGCTACGGCCCCGAACGCTCGGCCCGCGGGCACGGGGTGGGCGGATAATGTGGGCGCGCCGAGCCTGCTGTCAAGGCTTGCCGCCGCCCCCGGCGCGCCGCCGCCCTTGCGTCACCCCACCATCGCAGCTAGGCTGCCCAGCGCTTTCACGGAGCCCGGATACCGCCGCCATGGACGTCCTCTTCGTCCCCCTTCTCGGATTGATCGTCAAGGCCATTGAAATCTACATCTGGCTGTTGGTGATCTCCGTCATCCTCAATTGGTTGGCCGCGTTTAAAGTGATCAACATGTCCAACCGGTTCATCTACATGGTGGGGGATTTTCTCTATCGCATCACCGAGCCGGCCCTGCGCCGCATCCGCGCCTTCATGCCGGACCTCGGCGGCATCGACGTCTCGCCGGTGGTTCTTATTCTGGTTCTGTGGGCCGTCCAGGCCATGCTCATCCGGTTGATCGTAAAGTTTGAGTAATCCCGATTCCTCCACTCCCTTCGTCGCCGCGCCTGGTGGAATCCGGGTCCGTGTGCGCGCCAGTCCCAGGGCCGGCGCCACACACGTCGCCGGTATCGCGGCCGAGGCAGGCGGCGGCACAACGCTCAAGGTGGCGGTGACGGCGGTGCCCGAGGGCGGCAAGGCTAACGCGGCACTGCTCCGGATGCTGGCCAAGGAGTGGGGGCTGCCAAAATCGACCATGTCCATAACCGGGGGCGTGGCGTCGCAGCGCAAGACCCTGTTCGTCTCCGGTGACTCTGGGGAACTGATGACGCGCTTGAAGCGATGGTTGGAAGACAAGCTTTGAAGCGGTGGATGGAGAGCAACGATGGCTGAGGCGAAGATGCTCGACGGGGCGGCGCTAGCCGCCACCCTGCGGCGCAGGATCGCGGACGCGGTGGAGCGCCTGGATGACTACCATAAGCTGACGCCGGGCCTCGCCGTGGTGTTGGTCGGAGAGAACCCGGCGAGCCAGATCTACGTGCGCAACAAGTCCAAGCAGTGCGCCGAAGTCGGCATGCGCTCCCTCGATCATCACCTGCCCGACGACGTCACCGAGCACGAGCTCCTGACCCTGGTCCACGGGCTCAACAACGATCCCCAGGTGAGCGGCATCCTGGTGCAGCTGCCGCTGCCCGAGCAAATCGAGCCGGGCGCCGTCGTCAACGCCATCGACCCGGCCAAGGACGTCGACGGCTTCCACGTCATCAACGCCGGCCTTCTGTCCACCGGCGACACCGGCACGGCGCTGGTGCCGTGCACGCCGAGCGGCTGCATGATGCTCATCGGCCAGCACCTGAGCGAGCTCGCCGGCCTCAAGGCCATGGTGTTGGGACGCTCCAACATCGTCGGCAAACCGATGGCCCAGTTGCTGCTTGCTGAGCACTGCACGGTGACCATGGCGCATTCGAGGACCCGCGACCTGGCCGGCGAATGCCGTCAGGCCGATATCCTGGTCGCCGCCGTCGGCCACCCGCGGATGGTCAAGGGCGACTGGATCAAGGAAGGGGCCACCGTCATCGACGTCGGCATCAACCGCGTCGAGGCAGAAGGCGGCAAGACCCGCCTGGTCGGCGACGTGGCCTTCGACGAGGCCAAGGAAGTGGCCGGCGCCATCACCCCGGTGCCAGGCGGCGTCGGCCCCATGACCATCGCGTGCTTGCTGCGCAACACCGTGATCGCGGCGTGCCGCCAGCACAAGATCGACGTGCCCGATATCTGAGGAGCCGTAACAGGCGCGCGGCGACGCGCCAGGAGCCACCGCCCATGACCGGCACGTTCGCCGAGCTTTTCCTCGCCGGCTTCGTCTTCGTCGGCAGTCATGTCGTGGTGTCGAGCACGGCGCTCCGCCCGGCCCTGGTCCGTGTCGTGGGCGAGCGCCCCTTCCTGGTGCTTTATTCGCTGCTCAGCATCGCCCTTCTAGTGTGGATGGTGCGCACCCACGGCGCCGCGCCCTACGTCGAGTATTGGGCGCTCGGCACCGGGCACAGGCACCTGGCCATGGGCATCATGTTCGTCGCCTGCATGTTGGTCGCCGCCGGGTTGTCGCCGAGCAGCCCCACCGGCGTGCTCGCCGCCGAGACGGCACCCCGGCCGGCCGGCATCTTCAAGATCACGCGACACCCGGTGATGTGGGGGGTGGGCCTGTGGGGGTTCGCCCACATGGCGGCCAACGGGGACGCTGCGTCGTTCCTGTTCTTCGGGTGGCTGGCCGGGCTGGCGTTGCTCGGCACTGTCTTCATCGAGCGCAAGAAAAAGGCGGCGTTGGGGGCTGATTGGGAGGCCTTCGCGGCGGCGTCGTCCAACGTGCCCTTCGCCGCCGTGCTCGCCGGGCGCGCCCGTCTCGGCCTGGGCGAGATCGGCTACTGGCGCCTCGCCGTCGGGATGGCGCTCTATCTCATTTTATTTTTCGCCCACGAGTACGTCATCGGCGTTTCACCACTCGCCCCTTAGGGCTATAAGCGGCCCCATGAGCGACCTCGCGCGCATCCGCAACTTTGCCATCATCGCCCACATCGATCACGGCAAGTCGACCCTGGCCGACCGCATGATCCAGTTGTGCGGCGGGCTCTCGGAGCGCGAGATGAAGTCGCAGGTTCTCGATTCCATGGATATCGAGCGCGAACGCGGCATCACCATCAAGGCGCAAACCGTGCGCCTCGCCTATCGGGCGGCGGACGGCGCGGACTACCAGCTCAATCTCATCGACACCCCGGGCCACGTCGATTTCTCCTACGAGGTGAGCCGTTCACTCGCCGCCTGCGAAGGGTCACTGCTGGTCGTCGACGCCACCCAGGGCGTCGAGGCGCAGACCCTGGCTAACGCCTATCTCGCCATCGAGGCCGGACACGAGATCGTGCCGGTGCTCAACAAGATCGACCTACAGGCCGCCGAGCCTGAGCGCGTGCGTACCCAAATCGCCGACGTCATCGGCCTCGACGCCACCGACGCGCTTTCCATCTCCGCCAAGAGCGGCGACGGCATGCCGCAGGTGCTGGAGGCCCTGGTCCACCGCCTGCCGCCGCCCACGGGCGACGCGGCGGCACCCCTCAAGGCGCTCCTGGTGGATAGCTGGTACGACCCCTATCTCGGCGTGATGATCTTGGTGCGCGTCATTGACGGCACCCTGAAGCGCGGCGACAAGGTGCGCATGATGGCGAGCGGCGCCGTCCATCAGGTGGAGCAGGTCGGCGTCTTCACGCCGAAGCCCGAGATTGTCAAGGCGCTGGGCCCCGGCGAGGTGGGCTACATCACCGCCGCCATCAAGACCGTCGCCGACACCCGTGTCGGCGACACCCTGACCGGGGACAAGCGCCCGGCGGACGCACCCCTGCCTGGCTTCAAGCCCTCGGTGCCGGTGGTGTGGTGCGGCCTTTTTCCGTTGGATTCGGCCGAATACAAGGACCTCAGCGAGGCCCTGGCACGCCTCCACCTCAACGACGCCAGCTTCCATTACGAAGCTGAGACCTCGGCGGCGCTGGGGTTCGGGTTCCGTTGCGGGTTCCTCGGGCTCCTGCACCTGGAAATCGTCCAAGAGCGCATCGAGCGCGAGTTTGATCTCGAACTCATCACCACGTCGCCGAGCGTCGTCTATGGCGTGCACAGGGACGACGGCCGCGTCCTCGACCTGCACAACCCGGTTGACCTTCCTGACGCGGTGCACATCGCGCACATCGAAGAGCCCTGGATCAAGGCCACCATCATGGTGCCCGGCGATTATATCGGCGCCGTCCTCCAGCTATGCACCGAGCGCCGCGGCGAGCAGGTCGAGCTGACCTACGTCGGCAACCGGGCCATGGCTGTCTACCGCCTGCCCCTCAACGAGGTAGTGTTCGATTTCTACGACCGCCTCAAATCGGTGTCGCGCGGATACGCCAGCTTCGATTACGAGATGGACGGCTACGCGCCGGGCGATCTGGTCAAGGTCTCCATCCTGGTCAATGGCGAGCCGGTGGACGCGCTGGCCTTCATCGCCCACCGCGGCCACGCCGAGCAGCGCGGCCGCGCCATCTGCCGCAAGCTCAAGGAACTGATCCCGCGCCAGCTCTTCAAGATCTCCCTGCAGGCCGCCATCGGCGGACAAATCGTCGCCCGTGAAACCCTCGGCGCGCTCCGGAAGGACGTCACCGCCAAGTGCTACGGCGGCGACGTGTCCCGCAAGCGCAAACTCCTGGAGAAACAAAAGAAGGGCAAGAAGCGCATGCGCCAGTTCGGCGACGTGGAAATTCCCCAGTCGGCCTTCCTTGCCACCCTCAAGACGGACGGCGACTAGGCGTCCTAGAGCAACCCCCGGTTAGTTTCACGGAGCGTAATGCCTATTCGACACGATCGGGCCCGAGACCCCCGCTACATTCAGCAAATAGAGTATGGGCCTGTCTCAGACCGGCCCGCTAGCGGTGATTACATCTAAACGGATAAGGCGCTAGCTCTTTCCGGGAAGGTCGCTGCTGTCGCGGGGGCCCGGGGCCTCCCAGCCAGTCACGTAATCCTCCATGAATTCGGGGGCGGTGAGACCGGCGGAGTCGTAGTTGTCCTGGATCGTGTGTTGGGTGTAGACGTCTTCTTCGGTATCGGGGTAGCCCTCCTCGCGCGCCCTTTTGACGAGGCGGTCGAACAAGAAGAACTGGTCCTCGTCGATGTCTTCCGCGTAGCTACGCGGCGTCCGGTAGCGCATCATCAGATAGATGCCGGGGATGCCTAGAAACGCCCAGGCCGGAAGGCGCACAAGCGTTACCAAGACGGGATCCCACAGCGCCCAGTGGAGAGTGCCTTCGATCCATTCCTGGGCGGCGCGCAGGTATTCCGGCCGATAAGCGCTGAGCAGTTCCTGAGACGATATGAAGAAACCGACCTCGACGCCAAGCCGGTGCTAAGGAAGGCGAAGACCAAAAGGCCCCAACCCGCGAGGTGCCTCACGTCCATCGACTCATCATAGCGCCCCTGGCCCAGTAAAAGCGAAGATTCTCGGCGCGCGTCCGCTTGACCGAAGTCATGGAAGGGGCGTCGCATAGTCTCTAAGAGGCGCCTTAGCCGCCCGCAATCGGACAGGGAAGGGACTGTGAGCCCACCTCGGCGCCTGACGCCACCGCTATCGCCGGTCCTCCTGGCGGGACTGGCCCTGCGCCCGTTGCCCCCGGTGCTCTTGCAGCCGGCGTTGAATATCGCCGTCTCCGCCCTGCGCCGCCGGCATCCCGAGGTGTTCGAGCGTCTGGCCGGACTGGGCGAGTTGGTGATGGTGATCGATCCCATCGACCTGCCGTTCGTGTTCGTCCTCGGGGCCGGCTCCGAGACGGCGCGACTAACGGCGCACGCCGACACCGGGGAGATGGAGGCCGCCGCCACCATTCGCGGCCCACTGTTGACGCTGGTCGAGCTGCTGGAAGGGCGCCTCGACGGCGATGCCCTATTTTTCTCGGGCGAGCTGGCCGTCGAGGGCGATATGGAGGCCGTGGTGGCGCTGCGCAACGCGGTCGACGGCGCCGAGCTCGATCTGACCGCGGAGGCGTTGTCGGTGTTCGGTTTCCCTGCCGGCCCGGCCGGCGTGGCCTTACAGGCGGCGCGCGCCGTTTACGCGCGCCTCAGCCAGGACCTCGCAGTCGTGCACGCGGCGGTTGTCGCCCCCGTCCTCGGCCGCGCCGATGCGCAGGCCGCCCGGCTGCGCGAGTTGGACGACAAGATCGAGGCGTTGACGCGGCGCCCCCTCCGTCGAGGAAGGCGGTCCTCATGACCAGGACCGGTACCCTGGAGTTGGTGTGTCCGGCGGGGACGCCGCCGGCGCTGCGCGCCGCCGTCGACGCCGGCGCCGATGCCGTCTACCTGGGCTTCCGGGACGAGACCAACGCCCGCAACTTCCCCGGCCTCAATTTCAACCGCGACGAACTTGGCGACGGCGTTGCCTACGCCCACGAGTACGGGGCGCGGGTGTTTCTCGCCATCAACACCTTCCCCCGGGCCGGCCACCCCGAACCCTGGCGGCGCGCCATCGACGACGCCGCGACGCTCGGCGCCGACGCCGTTATCCTCGCCGACATCGGACTCGCCGAGTACGCCCGGGACACCCACCCGCGCTTGTGCCGTCATCTTTCGGTGCAGGCGTCCGCCTCCAATGCCGAGGCCATCCGCTTCTACCACCGAGAGTTTGGCGTCAAGCGCGTGGTCTTGCCGCGGGTGCTCACGGTGAGCGAGATCGCGGCGCTCAACAAAAGCATTCCGGTGGAGACCGAGGTCTTCGTTTTCGGCGGCCTGTGCGTGATGGCGGAGGGCCGCTGCGCGCTATCCTCGTACGTCACCGGCCAATCCCCCAACACCCACGGGGTGTGCTCGCCGGCCAGCCACGTGCGTTACGAGGAGAGGGACGACGGAACGGTGTGCCGGCTCGGCGATTACACCCTCAACGTCTTTGGCGAGGGTGAGGCGCCGGGCTATCCGACGCTCTGCAAGGGACGCTTCGACGTCGGCGGGCACACCGCCTATCTGTTCGAGGACCCGGTCAGCCTGAACGCTATCGACATGCTTGCCGAGCTCATGGATGCCGGCGTGACTGGGTTGAAGATCGAGGGGCGGCAACGGGGGCGCGCTTACGTTTCCCAGGTGGTGGCGGCATTCCGCCGCGCCGTCGATGCGGCGGCGCGGGGCGAGGCGGTGCCGGCCGAAGACCTGCTAGCGGTGGCCGAGGGCGGGCGCCAAACAGCCGGCGCCTACCGCTCCCGCTGGAAGTAGGCTAGCCATGACAAAGACGCCCGCCGCCAAGCTCACCCTCGGGCCGGTATTGTTCAACTGGGCGCCCGACAAGTGGCGCGATTTCTATTTGCGGATTGCCGACGAAGCGCCGGTGGATGCCGTATGCGTCGGCGAGGTGGTGTGCTCGAAGCGGATATCCCTTTTCGAGCCGGTGCTGGCCGGCGTCATCGAGCGCCTGCAAGCCGCTGGCAAGGAGGTAGTTCTGTCCACCCTCGCCCTCATCATGGACGAAAACGAGATGAACACGGTGCGCGCCCTGACCACCGCTGACGGCTTCCTCATCGAGGCCAACGACATCGCCGCCGCCGCTCTGCTCGATGGCCGCCCCCACGCCATCGGCCCGTTCGTCAACGTCTACAACGAGGGCACGCTGGGGTATCTGGAGCGGCGCGGCGCCGTTAGGGTGGCGCTGCCGGTGGAGCTCGACGACGCCTCGATCGCAGCGCTGGCGGGCTCGGCGGACGCCAAACTCGAGGTGCAGGTCTTCGGGCGCCTGCCGCTGGCCCTCTCGGCGCGCTGCTATCATGCGCGCGCCCACGGCCTGCACAAGGACGGCTGCCAGTACGTGTGCGGCGACGACGCGGACGGCATGGAACTACGCACCCTCGATAGCGATGCGTTCCTCGCCGTCAACGGCACCCAGACCTTGTCTTACTCCTACGGTAATCTGGTCGGCGAGTTGGCGGCACTGCAAGCCATGGGGGTGCGGCGCTTTCGGCTGTCGCCCCAGGACATCGACATGGTCGCCGTGGCGCGTGTCTTCGGCGACGTGCTGGAGGGCCGCCAGGCGCCGCTGGCGGCCCTCGAGGCATTGGGCGTCCTGGCCGCGGGGAAGCCCTTCGCCAACGGCTTCCATCACGGTACGGTGGGCGCCCAATTGGTTGCGGCATCGGGGTCTGGCGAATAACCCCGCCCTTGCCGCAACCAGGGGGCTCATCTACCTTGACCAGGCCGCCGGAGGGGTGGCCGAGTGGCTGAAGGCGCACGCTTGGAAAGCGTGTATACGTTTACGCGTATCGTGGGTTCGAATCCCACTCCCTCCGCCAATTATTCTTTATAAACGCTGATTTAATTGATTTATTTTGGGATTACCTTATTTAACCCCCCACTCTACCCCCCATAAAATTGGATGTGGGTCGGTTCTCGGTCATGCCGGTGCGTTAGGGCTTGGCACCACGCTGCAGACCTTTGCCGAGTGTAGCAGTCTCGCTGTTACGATGGATCGCTATGGGCATCTGTTCCCGTCCGACGATCACAAGGTGGCTATTGATGCGATTGCACGGGAGTTGATGGGGTGAGAAGTAAGCCAAACAGTGCAGCTATGGGCGGCATTTGATGCTATCTGTGAACGGCGGAGCAAAAATAGACCACGGAAGCGGCGGGGATGTCCCGTCAGCGGGCGGAGTAAAACTCAGCCACCTGTAGCCTTTCGTCCTGCCCTGGGATGGAAGGCAGGAGGATGTATACCGTGGATCTGTATA
>DASCNF010000108.1:0-34052 GCA_036011345.1 Rhodospirillales bacterium
TGTCAACGGCTATGCAAGCAAGGTTGTAGTGAGAAGTGATTGCATGGAGGCCCGGGCACGGCAATGCAGCTGACGCGCTATACGGAGTATTCTTTGAGGGTGCTGATTTATCTCGGGATAGGATAAAAGATGACATCCAGGTGACTGTCACCGAGCTCGCCGATAACTACGGCATATCGCACAACCATCTTGTCAAGGTTGTGCATAACTTGGCCACTCTCGGCTATATTCAGACGTACAAAGGCAGGGGCGGTGGCATGCGTCTCGCCCGTCCCGCGGAGTCGATCAACCTCGGTGAAGTGGTGCGCCATACGGAAGTGAGCCTGGAGATTTTCAATTGCTGGAAGCCGCTCTGCCCCCTCACGCCGTCGTGCATCCTCAGGTCCGCGCTGGCCGAAGCCAGTGGCGCCTTTATCTCGGTGCTCGACCGCTACACGATTGCCGACCTGGTGAAGAACAAGCATCAGCTGCTGGAGCTGCTAGGCTAATGAGGCCGCTGTCGGGATGGAGGCAAGGGAACGTTGGCGTTGGCGATTGAATTTCAACCTATTGACAAAGGAAGGGGAGGAAAAATCATGGAATGGAAGCCGATTATACCACCGGGAACAGCGCCGCCGCTGGCTCCGTATGTTCCGGGTGCCAAGGTTGGTAACGTCGTTTACGTTGCCGGGACGGTGGCCTTGGGCGAAGACGGCAAGCCCGCGCACGTGGGCGACATCAAGGGCCAAACCAGGATGACGCTGGAGTCTATCCAGGCGGTCATCGAAGCTGCCGGCGGCACCATGGCCGACATCACGTTCAATGCCATCTTCATCAAGGACCTGGGCGACTACAAGGAAATGAACGAGGTCTACAAGGAGTTTTTTCCGGGCACGCCGCCGCCACGCTACTGCATCCGTGCCGACCTCGTGCTGCCCGAGTTTCTGGTCGAAATCCAGTCCATCGCCCATGTAGGGTGATCAGCTGGGCGGCTCGTGCGGCCGCGCCGTGCCGGTTGGCGGCGTGGTCGCGGAAGGCGTCATCGACGATGTGCCCGATGTCGACGCGCCCGATGCCGGTGTCGGCGAGCAAGCGGTTGTCCAAAGCCATCAACGCCTCGTGGAGGCGGCGGCGCCGGTAAAGACCGGCCAGGGGTGCCACAAGGGCGCCGGCAAAGCGGGCCAGCGCGGTACCGGTGGAGCCCAAGGCGGGGGCCGCGCCGAAGGCCTTGGCCGGGGCCACCCAGACCGCTTCCGCGAAGTTGGTCAGTTGGTTCTCTGCGTGAGAATAATTGCTCATTTTCCGTATTCTTCGTGGGCCGTTCGGGGCCCGCATGGGGGTGTCGCCGGGCGCCGGGTTGTGTTTATAATAATACCAATAATTCATGTAAAAATATTAATGTTGCGACGCAGCATTGCAATTTATGCATGCCTGTCGTCAAGTATCAGATCCTGGGCGCGGCCTTTCCTTCTTGCTTGAACCTTGCGCCGCCCATAGCTTCTCTCTGTTACGGCACACCAAGGCATGCCAAGTCACGGGGGAGAGAAGGGGTTGAGCGACGGCAAGGCCTATGACGGCGACGCAGCATTGGGCGCGCTCTTGAAGGGCGCCGGTTCGGCGCTGAACGTCGCTGGCACGCGCCGCCTGATCGAGGGCGTGCTCGCCGCGCCGCAGGGACGCCAGCCCGAGGCGTGGATGTCCCTGGCGGTGCCGGCCAGGCGCCTCGGCCGGCGGCTGCACGAACAGCTCGCCGCGCTGGCGGCGCAATTGGCGGCGGCCGAGGCGGATGGTGAGGCGCCGCCGGCGGACCAGCGGCTACGCCGTTTCCGCGCCGAACTCAAGCGCCGCCGCCTGCATGGTTTCGTGGTGCCGCGTACCGACGCGCACCAGGGCGAGTACGTCCCCCGGTGCGCCGAACGCTTGGCCTGGCTCACCGGCTTCACGGGCTCGGTCGGCACCGCCGTGGTGCTCGACGCGAAGGCCGCGGTTTTCGCCGATGGCCGCTATACCCTGCAAGTCGCGTCCGAGGTCGACGGCGCGCTTTTTGAGTTCAGCCATCTGAACGACCATTCCGCCACCGACTGGATCGCCGCCAACCTGCCGGCCACGGCCCGGCTCGGCTACGACCCCTGGCTGCACACGGCGCCGCAGGTGGCCGCCCTCAAGGCCGCCTGCGCCAAGGCCGGAGGACGGCTGGTCGCCGTCAAGAGCAATCCGGTTGACGCCGTGTGGGCCGGCCAGCCGCCGCCGCCGGTGGCGCCGGCCGTCGCCCACGGCGCCAGGTATGCCGGCAGAACGTCCCTCGCCAAGCGCCGCGAGATCGCCCGCGCCGTGGTCCACGGCGAGGCCGACGTGGCAGTGCTGACGGCGTCCGACTCCATCGCTTGGCTGCTCAATCTGCGCGGCGGCGACGTGCCGTACACGCCGCTGGTCCTGGCCTTCGCCATCCTCCACGCCGATGCCGCCCTCGACCTCTTTGTCGATTCGCGAAAGCTGACGCCGGCGGTACTGCGCCATCTCGGGGCGGCCGTGCGCATCCACGCCATGGGTGATTTTGGCAAGGTGCTGGATGGCCTGGGAGGCAAGGGCGGAGGGCACAAGGTAAGGCGCGTGCGCCTGGACGCCGGCGGCGCTCCCTCCTGGGTGCACCAGCGTCTGGCCAAGGCGGGGGCGCGGGTGGTGCACGGGGCGGACCCCTGCCAGCTTCCCAAGGCGCGCAAGAACACCGTCGAGTTGGAGGGCATGCGCGCCGCCCACCGGCGCGATGGCGCCGCCCTCACCCGCTTCCTCGCTTGGCTCGCCGGGGAGGCGCCCGGCGGCCTGCTCACCGAGATGGCGGCGGCCAGCCACCTTGAGACCCTGCGCGCCGCCGATCCCCTGTTCCGGGGTCTCAGCTTTCCCACCATATCGGGCGCCGGGCCTAACGGTGCCATCGTCCACTACCGGGTCACCGAGGCTAGCGACCGCCGGCTCAGGCCCGGGTCCCTCTATCTCGTCGATTCGGGTGCCCAATACCTGGATGGTACCACCGACGTGACGCGCACGGTGGCCATCGGCAAGGCTTCGGCGGAAATGCGCGACCGCTTCACCCGCGTCCTCAAGGGGCACATCGCCGTGGCCACGGCGCGCCTGCCCGTGAGCACCACCGGTTCCCAGGTCGACACCCTGGCGCGCCGCGCCCTGTGGGACGCCGGGCTCGACTTCGACCATGGCACGGGACACGGGGTCGGCGCCTATCTCGGCGTTCACGAGGGGCCGCAACGCATCTCCCGGCTGCCCAGCCAAGTCGCCCTGGAGGCGGGCATGGTGGTCTCCAACGAGCCCGGCTACTACAAGAGCGGGGCTTACGGAATCCGCCTTGAGAACCTGGTTGCCGTGGTGCCGCTGGCGCCGCCGCCCGGCGCCGAGCATGCGCTCCTCGGTTTCGAGACCCTGACTTTGGCCCCCATCGACCGCGACCTCGTGGCGCCGGCGCTCCTCGATGGCGGCGAATTGGCGTGGCTCGACGCCTACCACGCCGGCGTGCGCAAGGTGCTGACACCAATGGTCGACGCTGCCACCGGGCGTTGGCTGAAGCGGGCGACGCGGCCACTTCGGTAGGGTCTTATCGTCCTGGATCGAAACGATCGTACTCTGAGGGCGGCGCGCTGTCAGGCCGCAATCCGGTAGAGATAGACCTTGCTGCGGTACACGTCTTCGGCCGCACCGAAGGCTACCGGCCGCCATCGGGGCATGGCGAAGGTGTTGGAAAGGACCAGCGCCCCAGGGGTCAGCTCGGCTTCCAATTTGGGGCGCCGCCGTTCCATGGTGTCGGGAAACAGGTAGCGCACCACGAGCCCGGCCCCGTGCAGGCGCGCCTCGTGGAAGTAGGCTCGGTGGATTCTCAGGTTGGCAAGGGGCGCTACGGCGCACCGCAGCCGCGAAATAAGCTAGGGCAGGGGCGACAGTTCATAGGCGAGGACTTGGCACCCGGGGTAGCGTCGGGCGAAGGCCACTGCCAGAGTCCCCCACCCGGAGCCCAGTTCGACGATCGTTCCCTCGAAGTCGTCGGGCACCAGTTCCATCATCGCCGCCTTGACGCGGTGCGACGTCAGCATGGGTGTGATGCCGGTACGCAAGGCATAAACAAGGATCGAGCCGACGGTGACAAGCACCGCCCCAAGGGCTGCCAGTTATATGCTCATCCGGCGGCCCCGTTGCCCCACCGCCGGCGGGGTGAAGGAGAGTGTTGAACTGAGTGCCCTCTCGTAATAGTTTCGCGCCCATCGGTGGGCCACGCAACCACGTCCCGATCGGGCCGTGACGCTTGTGGGGCGAGGGGATTTGGAGTTTTGGGCGCATGGCCGAAACGGGCCACGGAAACGAGCAACAAACCGCGATGGAGCCTCGGGGCCCGAAATGGGCGACGTCGCCGGCTGGAAAATACTATCGCCTCGTCCATCTCGATCCCACGAAAGCCGGGCTCAAGGGTGTTCCCGCCGTCTCCGTGATCTGGCATTCCGGGGTCCGTTCGCGGTGGGTATACGTGAGCCGTATAAAGAACCCGGCCGCTTCCGTCGAGATCATTTCCGATAATGACGACATCATGCAATACGAGGTCAACGGCGGCTTCTTCATAACGTGGTCCCTGGTCCGCGAGAAAATGCAGCTCGGCGTGATCGAATATCTGACCTCCGTTCTCGAGTCGTTGGTCGCCAGCCCCAAGGGTTCCGGCAAAAGGGTGACGCCCGTACCTGTTCTCATGCCCGGCATCAAGCCCTAGTAAAGGGGACGAATTTGTCCGGCGGCGAGTTCGTCCCATATCAAGGCAGGCCTAATGAGCGTGCTCGCCGCCATTCTGCAATATCTCCTCGGTGCCGCTCTAGTGGCCACCGTTGTGGTGGTGTTCGCCGGCCTTTTCACCATGGCCCTGGGCGGCGGCTTCAATGACCGCTACGGCAACAAGTTGATGCGCCTGCGGGTAGCGGTGCAAGGCGCAGCGGTGGTCCTGCTCGGCCTGATCGTGGCGCTCTCGTACCTGCGGGAGGGCGGTTGATGGTGAAGCTGACGCGCATCTACACCCGTGGCGGCGACCAGGGGATGACGTCGCTCGGCGACGGCGGGCGGATCGCCAAGCACGACCCCAGGGTTGAGGCCTACGGCACCGTCGACGAGGCCAACGCCGTGATCGGCGTCGCCCGCCTGCACACGTCAGGCTTTGCGGACGACATGCTGGGGCGCATCCAGAACGATCTTTTCGACGTGGGCGCCGATTTGTGTGCTCGCGAGGACGGTGGCAAGCGCGCGGGCGCGCTGCGCGTCACCGCCGCCCACGTGGAACGGCTGGAAGGCGAGATCGGCCGCCTCAACGCCGAGCTCGCGGAGCTCACCTCCTTCGTACTGCCCGGCGGCACGGCCGCCGCCGCCCACCTGCACCTGGCGCGCACCGTGGTGCGCCGGGCCGAACGGCTGATCACGGAACTGGCCGAGAAGGAACCGGTGAACCCGACCTGCGTCCAGTACGTCAACCGCCTGTCCGACCATCTTTTCGTCCTCGCCCGCCACCTCAACGAAGGCGGCCAAGAGGACGTGTTGTGGGCGCCCGGCGCCAATGCCTGAACCGCCGCCGGCGGGGAATCGAAGAACTGGGACTGGCTTCTTGACCTGACCATTTGTTGCCCTTAGTGTGCGCCTGCGAAATGAAGGAGGAGCAGCCGATTCGCCTGCAATCTCCGTTCATTAGCAAGCCCTTTCGAGTGATTGTTCGGTCCCGGGCGAAGCCACGCCATCCCTTCCGGTCGCAGGTTCCACATGAAAGTTCTCGTCGCCGTCAAGCGGGTTATCGATTTCAACGTCAAAATCCGTGTCAAGGCGGACAATACCGGCGTCGAGACGGCGAACGTCAAGATGTCCATGAACCCTTTCGACGAGATTGCCATAGAGGAAGGCGTGCGCCTGCGCGAAGCCGGCGCGGCGAGCGAACTCGTCGTCGTCTCCCTGGGGGTCGAGTTGTGCCGGGAAACCATCCGCACGGCGCTCGCCATGGGCGCCGACCGGGGAATTCTGGTGCATACCGACGCCGAGCTTCAGCCGTTGGCCGTGGCCAAGCTGCTGAAAGCTGTCATTGAGCGCGAGAACCTGGACCTAGTCATTCTGGGTAAGCAGGCCATCGACGACGATTCCAACCAAACCGGACAGATGCTGGCCGCCTTGATGGGTTGGTCGCAAGGCACGTTCGCATCCAACATTGGACTCTGCGATGCCGGCGCGGCCGAAGTGACGCGCGAGGTCGACGGTGGCCTGGAGACGGTTTCCCTCAAGTTACCGGCCGTCATCACCACTGATCTGCGCTTGAACGAACCGCGCTACGCCTCGCTCCCTAACATCATGAAGGCCAAGAAAAAGACCATCGACACCCTGACGCCCGAGGAACTCGACGTTGACGTGGCACCGCGGCTCGTTACCTTGAAGGTTGAGGAGCCGCCGAAGCGGCAAGCCGGGGTCATCGTGGACAATATCCCCGACCTGGTACAACGGCTGCGCAACGAGGCGAAGGTGATCTGATGGCCGTACTCGTCATCGCCGAACACGACAACGCCACTTTGTCGTCGGCCACCTTCAACGCCGTCACCGCGGGCACCGAGCTGGGCGAGGTGACCGTCCTCGTTGCCGGCGAAGGCTGCCGCGCCGCCGCCGAGGCCGCCGCCCTCGTGGCCGGCGTCGCCAGGGTGTTGTGCGCCGACGACGCGGTCTACGCTCATTTCCTGGCCGAAAATGTCGCGGCGCTGGTGGTCGGCCTGGCCGCCGATTACAGCCATCTGGTCACCGCGGCCACGACGACGGGCAAGAACGTCATGCCGCGTATCGCGGCGCTTCTCGACGTCGCCCAGATTTCCGAAATCAGCGTCGTCGTCGACGCCGATACCTTCGTGCGCCCCATTTACGCCGGCAACGCCTTGGCCACCGTCAGCTCGAACGACGCCATCAAGGTCATCACCGTGCGCAGTACAGCCTTCGAGCCGGCGGCGGCGGGCGGCGGTACCGCGCCCATCAAGGAGATCGCGGCGGCCGGTGACGCCGGCCTATCCGCCTTTGTCTCCCAGGAGCTGACCAAGTCTGAGCGCCCCGAGCTGACCAGCGCCGAGATCATCATTTCGGGCGGACGCGGCATGCAAAGCGGGGAGAACTTCGCGCTCATCGAGGAAATCGCCGACAAGCTGGGGGCCGCCGTCGGTGCCTCGCGGGCCGCCGTCGACGCCGGGTTTGTGCCCAACGATTACCAGGTCGGCCAGACCGGCAAGGTGGTGGCGCCCGAGCTCTATATCGCGGTCGGCATTTCGGGCGCCATCCAGCACCTGGCCGGCATGAAGGACAGCAAGGTCATCGTCGCCATCAACAAGGACGCCGAGGCGCCCATCTTTCTGGTCGCCGATTACGGGATCGTCGCCGATTTGTTCAAGGCGCTGCCGGAGCTTTCGGCGGAACTGGACAAGGAAGCCTAATCCCTATCAGGACGGAATGGAGAAATGAGCAAGAAATTCAAGAAAATCGGCATCATCGGGGCCGGGCAGATGGGCAACGGTATCGCGCACGTCTGCGCCCTCGCCGGTCACGCCGTCTACCTTCTGGACCTCGACAAGAAGCTTCTCAACAGGGCGATGTCGGTCATTGATAAGAACATGTCCCGCCAGGTGTCCAGGGGCATCATCAAGGATGCTGACAAGAAGGCGGCCCTGAAGCGCGTCAAGACCGGCACCAAATACGAAGGCTTCAAGAGTTGCGGCCTGGTCATCGAGGCGGCCACCGAGGAAGAGGCGCTCAAGCAGAAAATTTTCGAGAAACTGTGTCCCAGGCTCGCCAAGGACACGGTGATCGCCACCAATACGTCGTCCATCTCAATCACCCGCCTGGCGGCCAGGACCGACCGTCCCGGCAAGTTTGTCGGCATCCACTTCATGAACCCGGTTCCGGTCATGGAACTGGTCGAGCTGATCCGCGGCATCGCCACCGAGAGCGATACCTATCTGGCCGTCCGTGATTTCACGGTGGCGCTCGGCAAGACGCCGGTCAACGCCGAGGACTTCCCCGCCTTCATCGTCAACCGCATCCTCTTGCCGATGATCAACGAGGCGGTCTATACGTTGTACGAGGGCGTCGGCTCGGTGGAAGCCATCGACACCGCCATGAAGCTGGGAACCAACCACCCCATGGGCCCGCTCGAGCTCGCCGACTTCATCGGGCTTGACACCTGCCTGGCGGTCATGCAGGTGCTCTACGACGGCCTCGCCGATACCAAGTACCGACCCTGTCCCCTCATGGTGAAGTACGTGGAGGCCGGCTGGCTAGGCCACAAGTCGGGCCGCGGCTTCTACGACTACGCTGGCGACAAGCCGGTGCCGACGCGCTAGCAGCGTCACGCCATCCAACCCGCTAAGTCGGCGACTTCGAGGACTGCGAGGCGAGACTGACTACGAAGCCCGTCGCCGGCACCCACACCGGCATGGCGGGGGCGCCTGGGGGCGTTGGCCCGAGCCTCTTGGGTCTAACTGGAGACGCGTTGATCAGGGTGAAGACGACCAGGGTCGCCAAGGTCGTCGCCTGGGCCAGTTTCTCCATGGGGAAGGCCAGCCCCAACCCGAGAACGGCGCCGACGACCAGCGCCGTGGCAAACAGCGGAGTACGCGTCCGCGCATTCACCCGCCCGAAGACGGCGGGCAGCCACTTGCGCCGGCTCATGCCGTAGAGCACGCGCGATGCCAGGATGATCTGGATGAGGATGCCGTTGACCACCGTGAGCACGCCGATCAGATTGATCACTGTTGCCGGCTGGCTGGTGCGCCGCTCGTAGACGAGGGAGAGAGGCGCGCCGCTGGCGGCCAGCTCGGCCGGCGCCAGTGCCAGCACCGCGACGATGGCGACGCCCAGGTAAAGCACCACGGTCAACGCCAACGTCAGGATGATGGTGCGCGGCATGGTGCGCTTCACGTCCTTTACCTCCTCGGAGACATTGACCATGTCCTCGAAGCCGATGAAGGTATAGAAGGCGAGAAACGAACCCCCGACGACACCAAGCTACGCCCCCGTTTCCAACGGCGGCAGCAATTCGTCGACGCGTGACGGTAGTTCCGCGAACAATTCCCACCCCGCCCACATCACAAGCAGCAGGCCGCCGATCTCGATAACCGTGACGGACGCCGCGAAAATTGCCGATTCGCGAATGCCCCAGGCGGCGAGCAGCCCGAGGGCGCCGACCAACCCGGCCACGGCCAGCCACTCCGGCAAGAGAACCATGGTGTGCAGATAGCCGACGAACCCGATCAACAGGGCCGACGACGACAGCACGCCGACGGCGACCAACAGCAGGCCGGTGACGATGGCCAGGGAGGACCGGCCCAGCCCCTCCTCGACGTAGACCGCCTCGCCGGCGCTCTTCGGGAAGCGCGCCGAGAGCTCCGCGTAGGAAAGTTCCGTGAAGGTGGCGAGGCCGGCGGCGACAAGAAAGGACACCGGCGCGTAAATCCCGGCGCGCCCCGCCACCTTGCCGACCAGGATGTAGATGCCGCCGCCAACGGTGACGCCGAGCCCGTAGAGGACGAGGAGAGGAAGAGACAGGTAACGCTTTAGCTCGGGCGCCTGCGCCATCTTTCCGTGTCTCCCGGGCCTCCGGGCTCAGCCTAGCCCCATCTGGTCGTGGATGGCCAGGGCCAGGGCGCTGTCGGGGTTGCGCATTCCATCGAGGATCGAGAAGTGGTTGAGCCCTGCCATCTTCATGACCCGGCAGTCGGCGCCCTTGGATCCCCAGGTGGCGGCGATCTCGGCGCCGTGGCGGTGGAACTCGTCGCTCTCGTCGCCGCCGACGGCGAGGATCAGCGGCGCGGCGACGCGGGGCTCGAGAAGGAGCGGGCTGTGGCGCGCCACGTCGTCGGCGCCGAGATTTAGCTCCCCGTTGAGGTAGCTAAGCCGCACCGGCTCCAGGTCGAACAGCCCGCTCACCGAGCAGCCGCCCTTGACGATGTCATAGGGCAGTCCGTCGAAGGCCGGCCAGTCGGTGGCCATCATGGTCGCCACCAGGTGGCCGCCGGCGGAATGCCCGGAGATGAAGACGCGATCGGCATCGCCGCCGAAGGAGGCGGCGTTGCGATGCACCCAGGCCAGTGCGGCCCGGCATTGGCGCACCAGCTCGTCCAGGTTGACGGTGGGGATGAGAGCGTAGTTGACCACCACCACGGCCGCCCCGTTGGGCGCGAAGGCGCGCGCCACGAAGCTGAAGTCGTCCTTGTGGAAGGCCCGCCAGTAGCCGCCGTGAAAGAAGACCTGCATCGGCACCGGACCTGAAGTTGCGGCGGTGTCTGCGGGAAAGATGTCCAGGGTCTCGTCCGCCGACGGACCGAAGGCGACGTCCAGGCGGCACGAAAGGTCTTGGCGCGCCCGGATGCTGTCGTTCGACCAGGCCTCGATGAGGGCGGCATGGTCGGGCACGGCGGAGCGCGCGTTGTATTGCAGATCGAGGGCGTCCTGGCTGTAATCGCGGTAGATGGGCGTGCCGTTCATGGTCTGGCTCCCGACCGGGGGGGCGGGGTTTCAATGCAACTCGGCGCGCACCTTCTGGCGCAAGACGTCGATGGGCACCAGCTTGCCTTTCACCGCCTTGTACCAGAACTGCCAGCCGTTGCACGCCGAGGCCTTCTGAACATAGGCGCCGACCTGGTGTATGGAGCCCTTGAAGTCGGCCGAGAGCAGGGAGCCGTCGGCGCGCACCCGGGCCGTGAAGCGCCGCCGCTCGTCGCACAACACCTCGCCCGGTGACAAAAGGCCGCGCTCGACCAGCCAACCGAAGGGGATGCGCGGCTCGGACCGCTTAGCCGGCGTCTCCAGAAGGTCGTCCTCGGCTACCTGGCGGACCCGGGCTAGGCGCTTTTCGGCGAGGGCCACGTAAGCCGGCTCGCGTTCGATGCCGATGTAGCGCCGCCCCAGCTTCTTGGCCACGGCGCCCGTCGTGCCGCTGCCGAAGAAGGGATCGAGGACGACGTTGCCGACATCGGTGGAGGCCAGGATGACCCGGTGCAGCAGGGCCTCCGGCTTCTGGGTCGGGTGCGCCTTGCGCCCGTCGACCTTGAGACGTTCGCGCCCGGTGCACAGCGGCAGCAGCCAGTCGCTGCGCATCTGCAGCCCCTCGTTGAGTGCCTTCATGGCGTCGTAGTTGAAGCGATAGCGCGCCTCGCGGTCGCGGGCGCACCAGATGAGGGTCTCGTGGGCGTTGGTGAAGCGGCGCCCGCGGAAATTGGGCATGGGGTTGGTCTTGCGCCACACCACGTCGTTGAGGAACCAGAAGCCGATGTCCTGCAGGGCGGCGCCAACCCGAAAGATGTTGTGGTAGGAGCCGATCACCCACAGCGTGCCGTCCGGTTTGAGCACGTGGCGCGCCGCCTCCAGCCAGGACCGCGTGAAGCGGTCATAGGCATCGAAGCCGTCGAAGCGGTCCCACTCCTCGGCGACGCCGTCGACCTTGGTGTTGTTGGGCCTGAGCAGGTCGCGGTCGAGTTGCAGGTTGTAGGGGGGGTCGGCGAAAATCATGTCGGCGGAGGCCGCCGGCATGGACCGCATCAGGTTCACGCAGTCGCCCAGAAGAACCTGATTCGTCCCGCTTTTTTTCGGCCTCCCCATGGCCCGGAGCATGAGTCAGCCCCGAGTCCGGGTCAAGAACTATGTGGATTCAAGGGGTTAGGGAAATTGAGGAGACCCAACATCTGGTACTCAAGGGCGTTCGTGCCCCAACATTTTGATAATTGGCCGGAAGCTCTTGCGGTGCTGCGCTGTCACGCCGAGGCGTTCCAGGGCGCCGCGGTGCTCGGCCGTGCCATAGCCGGCGTTGCGCTCCCAGCCGTAACCGGGGTGGGAGGCGGCGAGTTCCGCCATGATGGCGTCGCGGGTCACCTTGGCGACGATCGAGGCGGCGGCGACCGAAAGGCTTCGCGCGTCGCCCTTGACGACGCATTGGACCGGACAGGCGAGGGCCGGCGCCTGGGTGCCGTCGACCAGCGCCAGGTCGGGCGGCGCGCCCAACTCGGCGACGGCGCGGGCCATGGCCAGGAGGGTAGCCTGCAGGATGTTGAGGGTGTCGATCTCGGTGACCTCGGCGCGCCCCACCCCGATGCGCGCGCAGCCCCTCAGCGCCGCCAGTAGATCCTCGCGCCGGTCCGGCTTGAGGCGCTTGGAATCGTCGAGGCCGTCACGGAGGCGCGCCGGCAGGGTGGTGGGGTCGAGGATGACGGCGCCAGCCACCACGGGCCCGGCCCACGGGCCGCGTCCCGCCTCGTCGACGCCGGCTACGATGCCGCCGGCCGCCATCTCCAGGCGCAAGTCAGGCATCGCCGCGCTTCTCCCTGACACGCCGTGGCTTGGGGACTTTGGTCGGGCTTTCGGTGGAGGTCTTGGCCGATTCTTTGGCGGTGCGGGTTTTCGCGGGCGGCGTGGTTTTGGCTGGTGGCGCCGCCTTGGCGGCCCGCGTTTGCTGCAAGCGGCGCGTCGCTTTGGCCAGACGCCGTGCCGCCGTGAGGGTCATGGCGCGGGCGCCGTCGTAGGTGACGGCGACCATCTCGGCCTCCGGCCCGTAGACCAGGCGCAGCAGTTCCCTGGCCGAGGTGATGCCGTCCTCGGCCAGTTGGCGCAGGCGCCGCGCCGTGACTACCCACAGCGGGCTGAGGGCTAGGCTGAGCACGGTGACGGCGACCACGAGGCGGCCGTCCTCGGGTGCGATCAGGCCGCTTTGCACGCCGGTCAGGGCGAGCAGGAACGAGAACTCACCGATCTGGGCCAGCATGACGCCGGCCAGGAAGGCATGCAGCCAGGTCTGGCCGAGGGCGCGCAGCACAGCGACGTTGAGAACCGTCTTGAACACGGCGGCCAGGAAAAACAGCAGGATCACCGTGCCCAGATTGTGCCAGATGTAGGCGAGGTCGATGAGCAGCCCGATGGACAGGAAAAATACCATTATCAGGATGCTTTCGATGGGCCGCGCGTTGGCCGCCATGGCTTGGCGCTCGTGGCTGTTGCCGATGACCAGCCCGGCGAGGAAGGCTCCGTAGGCCGCGGTCATGCCGATGAGGCCGCTGAGCGCCGCCGCCCCGAAGCAGAAGGCCAGGATGGCCAGGGGGGTGAGCGCCGCGTTACCGGCGACGACGCGGGCGAACGGCAGGCGGATGCGCGGCCCCCGGCTCAGGAACCAGATGAGCCACGCTAGAAATCCCATGGAGCCCACGATCTTGACCACGGTCAGCCAATCCAGCGCCGCCTCGGTCAGGGCGCCGATGGCGAGCAGCATGGGCACCACCGCCAGGTCCTGGGCAATGAGCACGCCGACGGTGAGCCGCCCGGTGCGCGTCCTCAACTCGCCGGTGTTCTCCAAGACCTTGATGGCGACGGCGGTCGAGGAAAGCGCCACCACGAAGCCCAGCACCAAAGCCAGTCCGAAGGGCCAGCCGAGCACCGTCGAGAGTAGCAACATGACGGCTGTGCTCGCCCCAATCTGGAAGAGGGTGGCGAGGACGGCGAGACGCCACAGCCGCCGGAAGATGCGCAGGGAGAGCTCCATGCCCACCACGAACAGCAACATGAGGACGCCAAGCTCGGCGAGGGCGTCAACCTGCTCGCGGTTCTCCACTAGGGCGAAGACGTCGGGGCCGAGTAGAACGCCGGCTAAGATGTAGCCGACGATGGCCGGCTGGCGCAGCCGCTCGAGCCCGAGGCCGCAGACCAGAGCGGCCAGGGCGACGACGGCGATGCCCGTGAGGCCGACGGCTTCCATGGGCCCAACAGTATCATGCGCCGCGGCGCGCCGCGATGGGCCTCACCACAGGTTCAGCTGATCGCTGGCCCTTTGCGGGGGGCGAAACAGGTCGGTGTCAAAGGTGTCTTCGGCAGCGCGCGACGCATTCAGCGCGAGGCGCTTGCAGGCAACATCGAAGCGTTCTGCCAGCAGCTCAGTGAAGACGCCCGTGCCCTTCATGCGAGTGCCGAAGCCCGACGCGTAGAGGGCGCCGCCGTGGCACGCGCGCACCTGATTGAGCACGCGGCGCGTGCGGTCCGGGTAATGGGCTTCCAGCCACTCGGTGAACAGGTCCTTGAGCTCGCCGGACAGGCGCAGGAGGATGTAGGCGGCGGTTTCCGCCCTGGCTTGCGCCGTCGCTTTCAGGATGCGTTCCAACTCGGCGTCGTTGAGGGCCGGGATCATCGGCGCCGCCATGACGGTGACCGGCACGTCGGCCGCCGCCAGCCGGCCGTCCAGCGTGGTCACCGAGACGCCGACGCTGGCCAGCCCACGGGCCGCCATCGGCGCCAGGACGTCGATGTCGCGCAGCACCAGGTCGGACTTGGTGAGCACCGTCACCGGATGGTCGTGGGCGGCGAGCACTTCCAGCAGGCGGCGCGTCAGGCGGTGCCGGCGCTCGATGGGCTGGTAGGGGTCGGTATTGGCGCCAAGGGTGATGGTTCGGCATCGGTAGCCGGGCTGGGCGAGGTCCTTTTCCAGAAGCTCAGGCGCGTTGGGCTTGTAATAAAGGCGGCTTTCGAAGTCGAGTCCCGGCTACAGGCCGAGGTAGGCGTGGGACGGGCGCGCGAAACATTAGACGCAGCCGTGCTCGCACTCCCGGTAGGGGTTGATGGACAGCTCGAAAAGCACGTCGGGGGATCGGTTTTCGGTGATGATGGCGCGGCAGGCCTCGGTCGGCACCGTTGTTCTAAGGGGCGGCTCGCCATCTTCGTCATCGCGTCGCCAGCCATCGTCGACGGCATGGCGGGCCTGGGCCTCGAAACGGCCGCTCGGGTTGCTGACCACGCCCCGGCCCTTGCGTGCCCTGGAAGCCAGCACTTCATCCATAGGGGGAGGGTAGCGGGTGAATAAGAACTTTTAAAGAACATTGGTGGATACACCAAGGACCCGCCCTCTCCTGGTCGCGCCGTTTATGTTATGTGGGGGACCGGAGGTAGAGGGAGAAGGGGGCTACCGTGCTCAGCATCGTCATACCGACCCTTGACGCCGGCGACACCCTGGGAGCGACCCTGGCGGCGCTTGGCGAGGCCGCCTTCGAGACCGAGGCCATCGTCGCCGACGGCGGTTCCCGCGACGCCACCCGCGCCGTCGCCGAAAGGGCGGGGGCGCGCTTCGTCGCGGCGCCGCGCGGGCGCGGCACGCAGCTCGCCGCCGGGGCCGCCGCCGCCGCCGGTGCGTGGCTGTTGTTTGTGCACGCCGATACGGTGCCGGCCGCCGGGTGGGCCGCCACCGTCGAGGGTTTCATGGCCGATCCCGCCAACGCGCGGCGTGCCGCGCACTTCCGCTTCGTGCTCAATGACGCGTCGCCGGCGGCGCGCCGACTCGAGCGTCTGGTGGGCTGGCGCTGCCGCGTCCTCGGACTCCCCTACGGCGACCAGGGTCTGTTGATGAGCCGCGCCTTCCATGACGAACTCGACGGCTATTCGCCATGGCCGCTCATGGAGGACGTGGACATGGTGCGGCGCATCGGGCGCCGCCGCCTGATCGCCCTCGATGCCGTCGCCGTCACCTCGGCGGCGGCCTACCGCCGGGGGGGGTACGTGCGCCGCCCCTTGCGCAACCTCGTCTGCCTCGCCCTCTATTACCTGGGCGTGGTGCCGCGCCTGATCGAGCGCCTTTACCGATGAACGGCGGTCCGGCGCGATTCGTCAAGCACCTGGTGATTTTCGCCCGCGCCCCGCGCCTCGGCCTGGTAAAGCGGCGCTTGGCCCGCGACATCGGCGCCGTCGCCGCCACCGCGTTCTACCGGCGCACGCTGTGGGGCGTCGTGCGGCGTCTAACCGGCGACGGTCGTTGGTGCTGCTGGCTGGCGGTGACCCCCGACAGAGACGCCGGGGCGTCCGCCCTTTGGCCCGCCGGCTGCGCCCGCGTGGCGCAGGGGCCAGGCGATTTGGGAGCACGCATGGCGCGCTCCATGGGCACCTTGCCGCCGGGTCCCGTGGTCATCGTCGGCAGTGATATCCCCGGCATCCGGCCGCGACACATCGCCGATGCGTTCGGCACCCTGGGGCGCCACGACGCAGTTTTCGGCCCCGCCGCCGACGGCGGATACTGGCTAGTCGGCTTGCGCCGCCGGCCACGGCTGCCGGACATCTTCCAGAGGGTCAACTGGTCGGGTCCCGACGCCTTGGCCGACACCGTTGCCAACCTCGACCGTGGCGCCTCGGCGGCGTTTCTCGAGGTCCTGGCCGACGTCGACGACGGTGCGGCGTTCGGGCGCTGGCGGGCGCGCCGGTCCCGGCAATGATCAGAACGGCCGCTCGTCTCCCCCCTGCAACACCAGGTTGACCCGGCGGTTGAGGGCACGTCCCTCGGGCGTCGCGTTGTCGGCCACCGGCTCGGTGTCGGCATGGCCGACGGCGCGCAGGTGCGTGGGCTCGATCTTGCCCCCGACGAGACGGCGCACCACGTTGCTGGCCCGCGCCGTCGACCGAGATCCAATACTTTCCGGCCTTGAGCACGGGCGCCAGCGCATCGAGCAGATGCGCGCCCTTGTCCAGAATTTCGGCGCTGCCCACGTCGAACAGTACGTCGTCGCGGATTTCGAGCTCGACCTTGTCGCCGACCGCCTTCACCGCGACCAGATGGGAGATGCCTTGAGCTTTGGTCTCTTCGCGCAGTTCGCGGGCCACGTCCTCGGCGTCGGCGGCGCGCGGCCCTCCGGCCGGCAGCTCGGATTCGATGGCGCCCGGCAACTTGACCAGGGGGACGCCGCCCCTCATGACGCTGCTCAACGATTGTGCCAGTTCCCGGAACTTGCTTTCGTTGAGGGTGGCGAAAGAGAGCAGTAGCACGAACAGCGCGAGCAGTAGCGTGATCAGGTCGACGTAGGCGATGAGCCACTCTTCACCTTGCTCGGCGCTGCCCGGGGGCGGCGCCGTCTCGGGGTCAAAATCTCCCTGCCGGCTACTGCGCCGGATGCGCTTGAACAGCGCCAGTTTGTGGTGCGTTTCGGCCATGGCCAGCGCGCTGCCTCCTTATCCTCAATCCGTCTTTGGCGGGTCCGCCTTTGCGCGGTCCGCCGTTTCCGGCTTGGCGCCGTCGACTGGTGGAACATCCGCCGCCGCGGCTCCCCTGACCTCGTCTTTGTAATGGGCGATGAACGAAAGGAGGGTTTCGCGGACGAACGACGGCGTGCGTTTTTCGCTGATCAGGACGACACCCTCCATGACCATGCTCAAGAGCGCCACCCTTTGTTCGGTGCGGCGCTCCAGCTTCACCGCGATGGGCTTGAAGGCGAGATTGGCGAGCACGATGCCGTAGAACGTGGTGATCAGGGCGACGGCCATGTTCACGCCGATGTTGGCGAAGTCGCCGCCGCCCATGACGCGACAGACCTGCGCCTCGGCGTACTCCCGCCTTAAGCCGCGTGATGCGCCACTGCAATAGGTTGAGGATGTCTTCTACCGGCACCCCGTCGACGAGACCAGTTACAAGCCCGTGCGCAGGATGGGATTGCGCAGGTTGCTGATGACGTCCTCGGCCTGGACGAAGACTTTGAACACCCTGAGCACTTCGCGCAGTGGGAAGCTCATGAGCGTCGCTGCCACGGTGCCCCCGAGCACGATCAGGAGGCCCGGCCAGTTGATGAATACGGAAGCGTCCTTGGCCGTCGCGATGACCGAAAGAACGAGCAGCGCGATGCCGCCCAGCATTCCGATCACGGTCGAAGGGTTGATCGGCCCTCTCTCACATCGATGGCAACCGATCGCTCGTAACTATATTGGACGTAACGGCGCTTCACTCAAGAACGATCTTGCCGCCGGCGGCTCCGAGGTTAGTCGGGGTGCTCGTTGAGCCGCGGCATGAGTTCGACAAAATTGCAGGGCCGGTAGCGGATATCCAGCTGGTGGACGAGGATCTCTTCCCAGGCGTCCCGGCACGCCCCCGGCGATCCCGGCAAGGCGAAAAGGTAGGTCTCTCCGGCGACGCCGCCGGTGGCCCGCGACTGGATGGTCGAGGTCTTGATCTTCTGGAAGCTGATCCAGCGGAAAAGTTCTCCGAATCCGGGGATTTCCTTCTCGTACACCGAATGGAAGGCCTCCGGCGTAACGTCGCGCCCGGTGACCCCGGTGCCCCCGGTGGCGATCACCACGTCGACCCCGGGGTCGTCGATCCAGGTCCGCAGCTTGGCGACGATGACGTCGCGTTCGTCGATGACGATGTCGCGGGCGGCGAGGCGGTGGCCGGCCGCCGCGATGCGGTCACACAGGGTCTGGCCGGACTTGTCGGTCTCCGGCGTGCGCGAGTCGGAAACGGTCAGGACCGCGATGTTAACGGGTAGGAACTCTTGATCGCCGGGGCCGCAGGCCATTCTCAGCCACCATTGGGATGTCCGTGTCCAAGGGTATATAGACCGGCCACTCCCCGGCGGCAATAGCATCCAGCGACGGCGCCGGCTGCCCCAGCCGATCGCGGTAAATCCACAGGTTGGCGAGCACGCGTTCGATGAAATTGCGCGTCTCGCGGGACGGGATGCTCTCTATGAAGAAAAGAGGATCGTCCAGATACTTGATCTGGCGCCGCCACTTGTTGAGGTTTCCCGGCCCCCCGTTCCAGGCGGCGGTGAGCAGGAAGAGGCGCCCCTCGATGGACGATTCCCCAAGCAGCATCTCGATGTACTTCTGCCCCAGTTCTAGGTTGACCCTGGGCTCGTAGAGGACATGGCGCCGCGAGCCGCGAAGCCTTCGGTCGCGGCCGACGTAGCTCGCCGTGCGCGGCATCAGCTGCATCAGGCCGCGCGCTCCCGCCCAGCTCTTGGCTTCCGGGTTGAACCCCGACTCTTGGCGGATCAGCGCATAGATCAAGGCGCGATCGACGCGGAAACCCTGGGCAGGCGTCCAGCGGGGTACGGGATAGGCGGCGCCGTCGAATCCGCCGCCGGCCGGAAACAGCAAGTTGTCCAGGCGAACAGCGAGGGCCGGCATGTTGACGCGGCCGGAAAGGGCCAGGATGTGGCGCACGGTATCGCCTTCAGACCTCATGGAAAGCAGCCTCAGGTCCCTTTCGGCGCGTCGGTATTCCCCCAATTGCAGGAGTGCCAGGGCGCGCCTCCCGGCGGCAAGCGAGGTCAGCCCCCTGATGGTCTCCGTCTCCAGCTTGGGCGTCACCCACCGGAAGGTCGTCTTCAGACCGAGCATGCGGCGGGCCAGCAGCCCGTAAAAGGTGCGCGGATGGGCCGCCGCAACACTAAGCCAGCGGTTGACGCGCTCGGGGCGGCGGTCGACGAGATGGCTCCGTGCCGCCCAAAACGCCGCCGCCGAGGCCATCCACGGTGAGTCCTCGTCGCCCTTCGCGGTCGCCTCGAAGTGCTGCGCCGCCTCCTCGAAGCGCTGCAACCGCCAAGCCGCCAGGCCCGCCGTCCAATGGGCGCCAGGGATGTAGGTGCCCGAGCGCGCGGCGCCGCTGCCGGCCCATTTCAACGCCCACGCGTCGCGGCCGGCGGCGAAATAGCCGGCGCCCAGCCTGGCCCGGGCGCGGTCGTATTCGACGGTGGAGAAGAGCCGCTTGACCTCGTTCGACAGCAACAGCTTCTTGGCGGCCAGCGTCCAGCCCTTCTTCACGTACCAGCGGATCTGGCGCTTGTACTTGCGGACCTTTTGGCGCTGGACCTTGTTCAGGCGCTTGCCCGGCGCCGCGGCTCGGTTCGTCGCTGCGACCTCCTGGGCGCCGCGCGGCCAGACGATGGGCACCGGCCGCTTCGGCGCGCGCCACTTCTTGGGCTTGCGCCGCAGCGCCAGCGTATAGATGCGCCGGGCGCTGGGGTGGTCGGCGTACGCCGCCATCCACGCCTTGAGCTCCTTGTAGCGCGAGCGGTACTTGGTGGGATGCAGGTAGCGTTGCGCCAGCACGTGGCCGAGGAGCAAACGGTCGTCGAGGGCGGCGATCAGGCGGTCGGCCTCTTTCCATCGGCCGGGCTCCTGAAGGGCGAATATTGCCGTGTAGCGTTCGATATCGGCGTCCGACAACATGGCTGGCAGAGTGATGGTGTGGCCGTCCGTCAGCGCCGCCGTTTTGTAGGACGATAGGGCCGAACCGTCAGCGAGAACCGCCGCCGGGAACGGCAGGGTGGCGAGCACGGCCGCCGAAGCGGCCGCGAAAATCCGGCCAACAGAGTTTTCAAAATATCCATGCATGGGAAAATAATAGACAGCCACCCCCATCTGTCCGGCGCTTGTATAGAGCATCTTCCGGGCCGGAACAACCGGAAGCGCCCAATTATAGGTTCCACATATTGTAGCTTAAATCAAATTCACTTCTAAATATTGTAGCCTGCGTCTATGGCCCTGGATGACCGTTACTCACAACGATTCCAGTTTTTCCTTGATCCCCAGGAAGTCCCGCCACGTGTTCCTCTTCTGCGCCGGGGTGCGCAACAGGTACGCCGGATGGTAAACGGCAGTGGCTTGCGCCGGGCGCGGCATCCCCGGCGTCGAGTAGGGGAACCAGTGCCCGCGCAGCCGGCCGACACCCTCGCTTTTGGCAAGCAGCGTCTTGGCCGCGGGGCCGCCCAGGGCGACCACGATCGCCGGGTTCACCAACTCGATCATGCGCTCGACGAAGGGCAGGCAGGTGGCGATTTCCGTGGTCGTCGGGTTGCGGTTTCCGGGTGGACGCCAAAACACGATGTTGGAGATCAGGGTATTGCTCCTGTCCAGTCCTATCGAGGCCAGCATGCGGTCGAGGAGCCGGCCGCTGGGTCCGACGAAGGGCAGGCCCTGGCGGTCTTCCTCGGCACCCGGACCCTCGCCGATGAGGATGATGCTCGCCCTTGGATTGCCGTCGGTGAAGACTAGGTTGGTGGCCGTCTTCTTGAGGGGACACCCGTCGAAGGAGGCCAGCGCCCGGTGCAGTTCGTCGAGGCCGGTGGCCGCGGTGGCTGCGTCGAAGGCGGCCTGCACCGTCCCGTTACGGCTCGGCGGTGCGGCGGGGTCGGACGGCCCCCGGGATATTAGCGGGGATATCGGCGACGGTGCTTCGGCGAGCCCAGGCCACCCTCGCACCGCTAATTTGCTATCCGGTGCGGCCCGCGATGCGGCTTCCGGGGCGGCGTAGCGGTCCACGGGCGTCTCTCCGACGGTCTCGTCGACGCCCGCCCCCAGGTACCAGTCGAGCACGTCGCGCGGCGATGGAGGGGGATCAGCCATGGGCGAGCTTATCATCCGGAGCGGCGCTGCGGCACCCCCCCCCTCCGGCACCCCCGGGCCGAACGAACGCACAATGGGCTGCGGGGGCCTTGGCCGTGTGCTAAGAAGGGTGTCTAAGGGCACCACCCATTAGGAATGGATGAGAGATTTCCGTGGAACGGGAGGCGGTGGAATTCGACGTGGTCATCGTGGGCGCTGGCCCGGCCGGGCTGGCGGCGGCCATCCGTCTCCGGCAATTGAGCGCCGAACACGAACGCGAGGTCAGCGTCTGTGTCGTCGAGAAGGGCTCGGAAGTGGGCGCTCACATCCTTTCAGGCGCGGTCATCGAGCCGCGTGCCCTCGACGAGCTGATCCCCGATTGGAAGAACAAGGGCGCCCCCCTGAATACGCCGGCGACGGAAGACCGCTTGTTCTTCCTCACCGCGACCTCGGCCATCCGGCTTTCCACCCCGCCGCAGATGCGCAACCACGGCAATTACGTCGTCAGCCTGGGCAACCTGTGCCGCTGGCTGGCCGCCCAGGCCGAGGAGGCGGGCGCCGAAGTCTACCCCGGCTTCGCCGCCGCCGAGGTGCTCTATGGCACCGACGGCGCCGTCCAGGGCATCGCCACCGGCGACATGGGCCTCGCCGCCGACGGCCAGGCGACGGACAACTTCCAGGCTGGCATGGAACTGCGTGCCAAGCAGACACTGTTCGCCGAGGGATGTCGCGGCTCTCTCGCCAAGACCGTCATCGAGCGCTTCGGCCTCGACGCCGAAAGCGACCCCCAGACCTACGGCATCGGGATCAAAGAGCTGTGGGAGGTGGACCCGGCCCGGCACGCGCCGGGACGCATCGTCCACACCATCGGCTGGCCGTTGGACAACGAGACCTATGGAGGCTCCTTCCTCTACCACCTCGAAGGCAACCAGGTCGCCGTCGGCTTCATCGTCGGCCTCGACTACCGCAACCCCTACCTCAGCCCCTTCGACGAGTTGCAACGCTTCAAGACCCACCCGGCCATCCGGCCCACCTTGGAGGATGGGCGCCGTATCGTCTACGGGGCGCGGGCGCTGAACGAAGGGGGATTCCAGTCGATCCCGCGCCTGACTTTTCCCGGCGGCGTCTTGATCGGCGCCTCGGCCGGCTTCATGAATGTGCCCAAGATCAAGGGCTCCCACACCGCCATGAAATCGGCCATGGTCGCCGCCGAGGCCGTTTTTGAGGCCCTTGCCAACGGCGAGGGCGAGGCCTTGGCCTACCCGTGCGCCCTCAAGGAGTCTTGGGTGTGGGACGAACTCCGCAAGGTGCGCAACATCCGCCCATCCTTTCATCGGGGGCTTATCGCCGGCCTCGTCTATTCGGCGCTGGACACCTATCTCCTGGGCGGCCGGGCGCCGTGGACCTTCCGTTACCGCGAGGATCACGAGGCTCTGCGCCCGGCCAGCCAATCGCGACCCATCGATTATCCCAAGCCGGACGGCCAGCTCACCTTCGACAAACCCTCGTCGGTCTACGTCTCCAACACCAACCACGAGGAAAACCAGTCTTGCCACCTGACGTTGGCGAACCCGACGACGCCCCTCGACGTCAACCTCGCCCTCTATGACGGACCGGAACAGCGCTTCTGTCCCGCTGGGGTCTACGAGTTTGTGGAAGAAGAGGGTACGCCGCGCTTGCAGATCAACGCCCAGAACTGCGTCCACTGCAAGACCTGCGACATCAAGGACCCCACCCAGAACATCAACTGGGTGGTGCCCGAGGGCGGCGGCGGACCCAATTACCCGAACATGTGAAAACGCCGCGGTGCCACGTGCCGCGACTTCTCGTTTGAGTGTATCGCGCCGCCTCGGTTACACTCCCTTGGTACGTCCTGGTGCCCGCCGTGGGCGCCATTGAGCACCGAGTAGGGATGGAACGTGACAGCTCTCCTCGATCGCCGCAGATGGCCTGAAATCCTGGGGCATGACTTGCTGGGCACTGTTGGCGCGCGCCGCGTCGCGGCCGCCCTCCTCGTCGCGCTGCTGCCGGCGGCCTGCGGATCGGGCGACGGCACGCCGGTGGCCCAGCAAGCGATGGCGCAAAACGGGGCGGATGGCGGCGGCCGGTCCCTGGTCGGCAACTACCTGGCTGGACGCCATGCCCAGTCACGGCGCGACATCTCGGCGGCGGCCGATTTCCTGGGCGCGGCGCTCGAAAAAGATCCCGGCAACCGGGACTTGCTGCACAGCGTGTTTCTGCTGTCGGCCATCGAGGGCCGTATTGCCGACGCCTTGGGGCTAGCGCGCCGCGTCATCAGGCGCGGCGGCGATACCCCCATCGCCAACCTCGTCCTGGTCGTCGATGACATGAAGAACGGGCGATTTGACGCCGCGGGGAGGCGCCTGGAGAAGACTTCCACCACCGGCATAAATGCCTTCATGCGGCCTCTCATGCGTGCCTGGGCTCTGGTCGGAATGGAGCGCGTCGACGACGGCTTGGACGCCCTGCGGCCGCTCATCGGGAAAAGCGGCTACAAGGCCATGTACGACCTACACGCCGCCCTCATCAACGGGCGCACCGGCCGCCTCGAGGCCGCCGAGAACCATTACACGAGCGCCGCCTCCGGCGGGCTGTCCCTGCGCATCGTCGAACTACTGGGCGCGCTCTACCGGCGAACCGGGCGGCTGCGGGAAGCCGAGGCCTTGTACGAAAAATACCAGAGCGCGCATCCGACCTCGCAATTGCTCGAGGCGTCGATGGCGCGGCTGCGCGCCAAGTCCGGCGCCAAGCGCCTGATCGCCTCGGCAGCCGACGGCGCCGCCGAGGTGATGTTCGGCGTGGCCAGTTTCCTGCGCACCCAGAACGCCCGCGAGACGGCGCTCATCTTCGGCCACTTGGCGCTCTACCTGAAGCCCGACTTTCCGCTCATCCAAATTCTCATGGCCGATATCCTGGAATCGGAAAACCACCTGGAGAACGCCAACGCCATCTACGAGACCATCGCGCGGGGGTCCGAATTCTCATGGTCGGCGCGCCTGCGTGTGGCCGGCAATCTGGACAGGCTGGACCGTCACGAGGAAGCGATGTCGCAACTGCGCGCCCTGGCCGACGAGGATCCCGCCAACGCCGAGCCCTTCATCAACCTCGGCGATATCCTGCGCCGCCGCGAGCGCTATACGGAGGCGGTGGATGCCTACGGCCAGTCGGTGGCGCGAATCGGCAAGTTGGAGCGCCGCCACTGGTCGCTGCTCTATTCCCGCGGCATCGCGCTGGAGCGCGCCAAGAACTGGCCCGCCGCCGAGGCTGATTTCCTGAAGGCGCTGGAGCTCGAACCCAACCAGCCCCACGTCCTCAACTACCTGGGCTACTCGTGGGTGGACCAGGGCCAAAACCTGGACAAGGCCCGCCAGATGATCGAAACGGCGGTCAAGCTGCGTCCCAACGATGGCTACATCGTCGACAGCCTGGGCTGGGCGTTGTACCGCATGGGCGACCATGAGAAGGCGACCCGCGAGCTCGAGCGCGCCGTCGAGCTGCGCCCCGAGGACCCCATCATCAACGATCACTTGGGCGACGCCTACTGGAAGGTGGGGCGGCGGGCGGAGGCGCGATTCCAATGGCACCGGGCCCTCAGCCTGGAGCCCGAGCCCGAGCTCGTGGCCGGTATCCAGGCCAAGATCGAGCGCGGGATGGCTGAAAAGCCCGAGGTATCAAGGGACGGCAAGGACTGAGGCCGCTCTCGGCTGACATCATGAGCACGCCCGCTCCCGCCAAGATCAACCTCTATCTCCACGTCACCGGGTGCCGCCCCGACGACTACCACGAGCTCGACAGCCTCGTCGTGTTCGCCGCCCTCGGCGATACCGTGACGGTGGCGCCGGCCGATGGGCTCGAGCTTACCGTCGACGGTCCGTTCGCCGCCGCCTTGTTGGCCGAGAGCGATAATCTGGTGCTGCGCGCGGCGCGTGCCCTGGCCGATGGGACCGGTGTCGAGGCGAATGCGGCCATCGGCCTGACCAAGCGACTGCCGGTATCGGCCGGGCTGGGCGGCGGCTCGGCGGACGCGGCTGCGGCGCTCGGCGCCCTGGCGGCGCTGTGGGGGATCGAGGCGGCGCCCGGCCTCCTCGACGGCATCGCACTCGGGCTCGGCGCCGATGTGCCGGCGTGCCTGGACGGGCAGCCCACCTTCGTCGGCGGCATCGGCGAGGAGTTGAGCCCGGCGCCGCCCCTGCCGCCGGCCTGGGTGGTGCTGGCCAACTGCGGCCGCGCACTGTCGACGGCGGCCGTCTTCGCCGATTACGCGGGCCCCTTCACAGGGTCCGGCCGCTTCTCACAAGCGCCCGCCGACGCCGGTGAACTGGCAGCGCTTCTGGCCCGCCGCCGCAACGACCTCGACGCGCCGGCGCGCCGCCTGGAGCCCGCCATCGGCGACACCCTGGCGGCGCTGGAGGCCTGTCCGGGCGTGCTGCTGGCGCGCTTGAGCGGCAGCGGCGCCACCTGCTTCGGGCTTTTCGGGGACGAGGAAGCGGCGCGCGCTGCGGCGCGCATGCTGGGCGGCGAGCGGCCCGGGTGGTGGGTGGCGTACTCGGCGCTTGCCGGCCGTGCCAGCGCGGGGCGCCGATAAGTTGGCGGGCAGCTGGCGGGCGCCATCCGGTGGTTGCCCGCCATGCGCTTTGGTTTTATCGTCGGTGCCGTCGGTTGGGCTAGATGGGGCGTAGCCAAGTGGTCTAAGGCACCGGTTTTTGGTACCGGCATTTCGGAGGTTCGAATCCTCCCGCCCCAGCCAACCTGGCGTATTTCGGCCTCAGGTTTTTCAGGAATATCAGATGAACCCTTCCGCGAACACGGTATTCATTCGTGGTGGCCGGGTATTGACCTGCGATCCCGACCACAAGGTGTTCGACCCGGGCGAGGTGTGGATCGAGGATCGCCGCGTCACGGCGGTAGGTCGGCAAGGCGCCGTCAAGCCACCGGGCGCCGCGGAGCCCGCGCGCACCACCGAGGCGGCGGGGCGCATCGTCACGCCGGGCCTCATCAACGGGCACTGCCATTCCTACACCGCCCTCCTCAAGGGGACGATCGATGGCGTCCCCCTCGACATCTACATGCTGTACGTCATGGCCGCCGGCACGGGACGCACCTGACGCGATGTCGCGGTCAGCGCGCTGGTCGATTCCATTGCCATGATCCGCACCGGCACGACATCGATCATCGATCACTTTTCCCACCGCCCGGCGGTGACCGGGGAGGCGCTGGACGCGGTCGCCGGCGCCTTTACCGAAAGCGGATCGAGGTGCGCAAGAAGCGGCTCGGGCGCAACGAGAACCTCTACCGCATTACCCGCCGGCTGATCACCGCGCAAACGGAAAAGATGACGTAGGGGCTTATCCCGACGGTCATGCCGCGCTTGCCGCCGCCCCCTCAACCCCTCCACAGGTTGGCGAAGCGGGTGGCTACGATTTGGTCGTAGGGAACCGGGGCGTCGAGCATTCCCGCCGCCTCAGCGAAGGCGCTCATGCTGGCCACAAACTCTGCGCTGATGGTGGCGTCGTAAAAGGGCGGGTCACGCTCGATAAGCCGGGCGATCAGCCCCGCTTCCTTGGCGGGGTAGAGCTTGCGCCCAACCTCGGTGGCAAGGCCGGTGTCGGCCTTGAGGGCGTTGTGGGTAGCGACGATGGCGCGCACGGCGCCGGCGACGGCCTCGGGCCGTTCCTCGATCAGCCGATCGGTGGCCACCAGGGTGGGCTGGGTGAAGCGGAATGCCGAAGGCGGTCCATCGCCGCGGCGCACGTCGATGACCACACTGGCGATGCCGCTATCGACCGCCACCTCCGCCCCCATGCCGTTGGCCCAGAACCCGTCGATTTTGCCTTCCACCAGCGCCTTGGCGGCGGTGACACCGAACGAGACGCCGGGCGGCACGCCGCCGGGCAGCGGTCCGATGTCGATGTTCTCGGCCTCGATATCTATTCCGGCTTCGACCAGCAGCCGACGCAGTCCCACGTCGACGCCCCGCGCCGCCCCGATGCGTAATTCCCCCAGCGCCGCAAGATCGCCGCGCTCGATGCCAAGCTCGGCGCGCACCACCAGGAACCAATACATGCCCTGGGACAGGGCCGAAACCAGCTTGCACCCGCGCCAGCGCGGGAAGGCCATCAGCGGCGCGTGCGCCGAGCCAGCCACCAGATCGACCTTACCGTCGGCGAGCGCGGCGAAGGCATCCGGCACCGGAAAGATCAACTCGTGGATAGCGTCCAGACCCTCTTCCTTGAAAAAGCCAAGCTCAATCGCCGCGAGGGCCGGAAAGTAGGAGTTGGAGACGAGATCGGGCAGGGCGATTTTCATAGGCGGGATCCGATTATGAATTACATCCGCCGGGGCGGCGGCGCCGATAACGCTCGGGTATGGCGATATTCACGGGGGGCTCTTTTTGCAGACCTCCGCTCGTCGCCCGATATTATCAAGTTCGGTAATCGTGTTGTAGACACGAAATCACCGAATAGGGAGAAAATGCTCATGACAACGCTGGCGCGTCAACGCCCCGGCTCCACCTCGGCGATCCATCCGTTGACGGAGTATCTGGCCAAGTTCTGGGGGGCCGACCGGGAGTTGGAGCGGGCGAGGGGAATCGAACCCCCGTCTAAAGCTTGGGAAGCTTTCGTTCTGCCTTTGAACTACGCCCGCGCGGCAACTCCCACCAGCACGTCTTATAGCAGATTTTTTGCTATTCGGAAGAACGTACCGCACCGTCCCGTCCTTCATCCCACAACTTCATCGTCCGCCCGCCCGCTCCTCGACAAGCGCGTCGAGCACGCTGCGGCGGGACTTCGGCGGCTTCGCCTTGAGGGTCGCCACGGGCAGGGGCCGGCTTGGTCGTCGGACGAGCCCGGCGGCCTCCAGGCGGAGGAGCCGTTCATCGAACGCTTGGCGCCCGCCGATGGGCTCGATGCGGGCGATGGGACGGTTGTGGTCGAGCACGAGAACGGTTTTGCCGGTTCGCACCTTGCGCAGATAATCGCGCAAGCGAAGCCTAAGGTCGGAGATGGTGGCTCTGATTGCCACTTTCGGTAAAACCATGCAAGCGCGATTGACGGGGCCTCAATAAGTGTATTCCTGGAAGATGGGGTCGACGCTGCCTTGCCACAGGCGCTGGTAGGCGTCGAGCAATTTCTCGGCCGGCGTCAGCCGCGATTCGGCGATCTGGAAGAGCGGGTTGAGGAAGTGGGCCTCGTTGAGGCCGGCGGCGTCCACCCGATCGCGCCGAGACAGGCCCTCGTGGGCGATCTGCAGGATATCGCGGGAGATGTCGCCGACGGTGCCGTTGCCAAAAGGCGTCTTGAGGGCCAGGCGCGGCACCTCGTCGCGCAGGTGGGCGCGATCTTCCGGCGTCCACGTCTTGACCAGCCCCCACGCCGCGCCCAGCGCCGTGGCGTCGTAGAGGAGACCGGCCCAAAAGGCGGGCAATGCGCACAAGCGCCGCCACGGGCCGCCGTCGGCGCCGCGCATTTCCAGGAACTGCTTGAGCCGCACCTCGGGAAAGGCGGTGGTCATGTGGTTCTCCCAGTCCTTGAGGGTTGGCCGCTCGCCGGGCAGCACGTCGAGCTTGCCCGCCATGAAGTCGCGGAACGAAAGGCCGGCGGCGTTGATGTAGGTGCCGTCGCGGTAGACGAAGTACATGGGCACATCGAGCATGTAATCGACGTAGCGCTCGAAGCCGAAGCCGTCCTCGAAGACGAAGTCGAGGATGCCGGTGCGGTCGGGGTCGGTGTCGGTCCAGATATGGCTGCGGTAGCTCAGGTATCCGGTGGGCTCGCCCTTCCGGAACGGCGAGTTGGCCCACATGGCGGTGGCGATGGGCTGCAGCGCCAGGGCGACGCGGAACATGCGTGCCATGGTCGCTTCGGAATCGAAGTCCAGGTTGACCTGGACGGTACAGGTGGCGAGCATCATTTCCAGGCCGAGGGCGCCCTTTTTGCGCATGTGCTCTTTCATGATGGCGTAGCGGCCCTTGGGCATCCACGGGATGTCGGAACCCGACCATTTCGGGTTGTAGCCGAGGCCGAGGAAGCCGATGTCCAAGTTACCGGCGATGGCCTTGACCTGTTTGAGATGCTCGGTGACTTCGTCGCAGGTCTGGTGAACGGTCTCCAGGGGTGATCCCGAGAGCTCGATCTGGCCGCCCGGCTCCAGGGTGATGGAGCTCATGTCGGGCTTGGAGAGGGCGATGGGGTTGCCGTCCTCGAAGACCAATTTCCAGCCGAAACGGGTGAGTCCCTCCAAGAGTGCCCGCACCCCCCTCTCGCCGCCGTAATCGAGCGGCCGCAGGTCGCTCCGCCGGTAGGCGAACTTCTCGTGCTCGGTGCCGATGCGCCAGTTCGCGGGCGGCTTGCACCCCGCCTCCATGTATTCGAGGAGCGGCTTTTTGTCGGCGATGACCTCGCCGTCCGTCACGTTCGCGCTAGCCATTCGGATACCCGTTCCCCTGGGTTCAAAGTCAACGATCAGATGGTGGCGGACCGTCGTGCCAGTCGCCCACCAGCGCCTGCCAGGCGGCCAGGGTCGCCAGCGCCGCGGTGTCGGCGCGCAGGATGCGCGGCCCCAATCCCACCGCCGTAACAAAGGGTAGTTTACGAAGCGCGTCAAGTTCATCGGGGGCGAATCCCCCCTCCGGGCCGATCAGGAAAGCGTGATCGTCCGGCGCCGCCTTGGCGAGCGCCCGAGCCAGGGGCACGCCGCCGCCGCTCTCGTCGGGAACCAGCAGGCGGCGCCCGGCCGGCCACTGGGCGAGCAAGGCCTGCAGATCGACGGGCTCGACGACCTCCGGCACGCTCAGGCGGCCGCACTGCTCGGCCGCCTCGCGGGCGTTGGCCCTGAGCCGCGCCGTGGCGACGCGACGTGCCGCCGTGCGCCGGGTGAACACCGGCAGCAGGCGCGAGACCCCGAGCTCGGTTGCCTTGACGGCGACGAAGTCCATGGGCGTCTTCTTGAGGGGCGCGAAGGCCAGCCATGGGCCGGGCTCGGCGGCCTGCGCACGCGTTTGGCGGTCGACGGCGAGGGCGCGGCGCTTGCCGCCGCCATCCTCGAGGCGGGCCCGCCATTCCCCGTCGCGGCCGTTGAAGACGAGAACGGCGTCGCTGGCGGCGAGGCGCATGACGCGGTCCAGGTAATGGGCCTGGCCGGCGTCGAGGCCGACCCCGGCGCCCGGCCCGAGGGCGGCGTCTACGAACAGTCTGGCCTTGGGCTTGGAATGGGGCATGGTAAAAAAGGGCCCAATCACCGGGAGCCCAATCATAGGGGGTTGGGGGGGGCGCGGCAAAGGCTGGCTCAAGGAGCGCGCGTCGCGCCGTTTGCCCAAGGGGCGGCGGATGACGTATTAGTTTCCCATGACCGAGTTGGCCAAGACGGACGCCAGCGACATCGCCGAGGGTGACTGGATCGACCGCTTCGCGCCGCCGGGGCTAAGGCCCTATCTGCGCTTGATACGCCTCGACCGGGCCATCGGCACGTGGTTGTTGCTGTTCCCGGGCTGGTGGAGCGTGGCGCTGGCCACGCCGGGCTGGCCCGAGGCGTGGCTGATGGCGCTGTTCGGCGTCGGCGCGCTGATCATGCGCGGCGCCGGGTGTGTTTTCAACGACATCACCGACCGCGACCTGGATCGGCGGGTCGCCCGCACCGCCATGCGCCCCCTGGCCAGCGGTCAGATCAACCTCGGCCAAGCCATCGCCTACATGGGGCTGCTGTTCCTTCTTGGCCTCGCCGTGCTCTTGCAGTTCAACTGGTTTGCGGTGGTGGTGGGAGCCTGCTCCCTGCCGCTGATCTTTCTCTATCCGCTCATGAAGCGCGTCACCTATTGGCCGCAGGCGGTGCTCGGCCTCACCTTCAACTGGGGGGCGCTGCTGGGGTGGGCGGCGGTGCGCGGCGAGCTGGCGGTACCGGCGCTGGCACTTTACGCGGCGGGCTTCTTTTGGACGCTGGGCTACGACACCATCTACTCCCACCAGGACAAGGAGGACGACCTATTGTTTGGGGTCAAGTCGTCGGCCCTCAAGCTGAGCGCGAACACACGGCCCTGGCTGTTTGTCTTCTACGCCGCCGCCGCCGTCCTCATCGGCCTCGCCGGCCATCTGGCGGCACTGGCCTGGCCCTTTTACGCGGCCCTGGTGGCCGGCGCCGTGCAACTGGTCTGGCAGGCCCGACGCGTCGACATTGACGACGCCAAGGACTGTCTCGCCAAGTTCAACTCCAACCGCCTCTTCGCGTGGATCGTGTTAGGCGGCATCGTCGCCGGACAACTCGCCGCCTAGGCGGTCTGTCGGCGCGCCCTCAGCGCGACTCCCCCGGCGTGCCGCAATCGGGCGGGGGTTTGTCGGCGAAGGCGTGGGCGATGTCGGCAAAGAACTTGAGCCCGGAGCCGCCCGAGCACCCCATCGGCGCCGAGGCCCCGGGGTTGTAAGTGGTGGTGAGGATCATCAGATAGAGGATGAGGGCGGCGACGCTGGTCAGGGCAACGTAAAGGCGGCCCAGCGGCGGCGGCCTTTCCACGCGCCGGAAGCCGGCGACGCCGAGCGCCACGGGGTCGAGGCGGTCCTGGCGCCGCATCTCCAGGACCCGGCGGCAGAAATGGCGCACCCAGGGCGGTACCACCTGGTGGAACATGGAGGCGACGAAGACGCGCTCCAGCGTCTTGTCATCCGCCTCGCGCCCCCACCATTGCCTGAACGCGGCGCGGAAGAGGTCGTATTCGCGGATGCGCAGCGCTTGCGCCGCGTCGATCACGGTGCGCCCATCGCCGGCGCCTTTGATTGCAATAGGTGCCATCGGGCCTCCTCTCGGAAGCGTCCTCGGCATAATCGACTATAGCGTAGTCGGCGCCGCCGCTCAAACCGTGATGGCGCGGAAGGTTTCGTAGGCGAAGGGCTGTGCCTGTGCCGCCAGGGCTTTCGTGCGTGCGGCGCGGGTTCCCGTTTGCGCGATGGCCGCGCCCACAAACTCGTCGAGGGAGTGTTGCGGCGCCAGCCGGTCGCGCGCCCGGCCCAGTATCTCCTCCTGGGTGAGGGCCGGCCAGCGCCGTCCCTCTGCCGCCACCTCGGCAAGGGCCACCGGCCGGCCGGCGTCGGTCAGGCAACCACGTCGGCTGACGTAGGCGAAGACGCGCCCGAGCACGCGTCCGGCGGTCTCCAACTGCACTCCCATCAGCTCGCCGAAGGCATAGTTTTCGGTGACCATCTCGGTTTCGTGCATGCGAACCAGTTGTGGTGCCGTCAGCCAGGTCACCGACAGGGCGGCGGTGGTTCTAGGGGCGTGCTGCAGGGTGGCGGGAATGGCGCCGTAGCTGGCGAAGTGGGCCGAGTAGACGGCATCAAAATCGGCGAGCCGCGCCCGGGTAACTGGGATGGTGGCGCCACCGAGCGGCGCGAACTTGCGGGCCAGTTGCTCGGGCGCGCGGTTGGAGCCGACGGCGAGCACCGGGGCGCGCCCGTCGAGCCCGGGCACCGGTGTACCGTCGGTGAGTTCGCGGTGGCCGCCGTGCTCGAGCACGTAGGAGCCGTCAGGTGCCGGGTAGGGGTAGGTCTTGGCGCGGCGGAGCGCGGCGGCGTTCATGGGGGGCAGAATGCCTTTCAGCCGCCAGTGCCCAGATACTGGTCGATGTCCACCTCGTCGATCTGCTCGGGCAACAAGTGCTTCTCGGCGTATTCGGTGAACACGCCCTCCTTTAGGAACAGGGCGAAAAGGTCGGGGTCGATGTGCTCGTCCTTATTCATGAAAGACATGATGCGCACGCTTTCGCTCAGGGTTTTGGCCTTCTTGTAGGGGCGGTCGGTGGCGGTCAGCGCCTCGAAGATATCGGCGATGGCCATGGCGCGGGCCGGGATCGACATGTCGGCCTTGGTCAGCCGGCGAGGATAGCCGGTGCCGATCATCGTCTCGTGGTGGCCGCCGGCGTACTCGGGCACGCGCTTCAGGTGCTTGGGGAAGGGCAACTGCTCGAGCATGACGATGGTCTGAACCATGTGGTCGTTGATCTTGAAGCGCTCCTCTGCCGTCAGGGTACCGCGCCCGATGCACAGGTTGTAAATCTCTCCCAGGTTGTACTTATTCTCGGGCATGTTCAGCTTGAAGCCGAATTCATTGTCGTCGCCGATGATGTCGCGCGGTTGGCGCTCGATGACGTGCTCCCCCTTGTCGGCGAGCAGGTTTTCGGTGACGGGAAGCTCCTTCTTGGGCGTGCACTCCAAATGTTCGAGCTCGTCGTGGGAGAGGCCGATGCGATCGTCCAGGGTACGTTGCCACTTCATGGCGGCGATGCGCCTGACCCTCTCGACCCTGTCGTCGGCCATGAACTCGCCGCCCACGTTGCACTCGGCGATGAACTGGAAGTCGTCGTCGAGTTGGGCGAGGCGTTTGTCCAGATCCTTTTTGAGTTTGGCGGGCTTGCCCTTGCCGTCGAGGAGTGCCTTTAGGTGCTCGATCTCGGCGTCCCGCTTGAGTACCTCGAAGCGGGTCCTGACCTCGTGGATGCGGTCGTAGATGGTTTCCAGCTTGGTAGCCTTGTCGACTATGTACTCGGGCGTCGTCACCTTGCCGCAGTCGTGCAGCCACGAAGCGATGTGCAGTTCGTACCATTCGTCTTCGGTGAGGTCGAAACCGGCGAACAAAGCGTCCTCGGAGTCGCAGGCGGCACGCACCAGCATCTTAGTGAGCTCTGGCACCCGCTGACAGTGGCCGCCGGTGTAGGGTGATTTGGCGTCGATGGCGCTGGCGATGAGCTCAATGAAGGCGTCGAGGAGTGCCCTTTGTGCGTCGATCAGGTTCTGGTTGTCGAGGGCGACGGCAGCCTGCGAGGTCAACGCCTCGACCAGGGGCTCGATGTTCCGACTGAAGGCGACGAGCTTGCCGGTTTCGGGGTCCTGGGCGTTGAGAAGCTGCAGCACCCCGAT
>DASCNF010000109.1:0-5030 GCA_036011345.1 Rhodospirillales bacterium
TCCTCCACGGCGAGGATGATGTCGGAGATGCGCACGTGACTGGGGGTCCGCGACAGCATATAGCCGCCACCGGGGCCACGCACGCTTTTCACCAGGCCGCCCTTTCGCAGCCTACCGAAAAGTTGCTCAAGATAAGACAGTGATATCTCCTGGCGATCGGCGATATCGGCTAACGAGATTGGCTTGTTCGACTCATGCTTGGCCAGATCGACCATCGCCATGACGGCGTAGCGCCCCTTGGTGCTCAGTTTCACGGCCCTTCTCCTATGAAAGAGAACTATTTCCGCCAGAAGAAATTCAGGAGTTCCGCGCCGAGAGTCGGGGCACCGGCCCTTGGCGTATGTCATCCTGTTCTTGCTCTTGCCGGCGCTGTTCCAAATCCTCGTTTCGCGCCGTCATTCCGCGTAACTATTCGCGCAGGTTGTGGATGGTCGCCACCAGCGGATCGGGAGGCCCGTCCACCGGTGTCCCGTAGGCGACGAATTCCTTGGCCTTTTCCCGGTCACGGGGCATTACCCACGCGGGCCGCGATGCCGACCGCCGTCACCCCCGGGGGCACGTCCTTGGTGACCACCGCGTTGGCCCCGACGCGGGCACCGACGCCCACCGTAATCGGACCGAGGACCTGGGCGCCGGAACCGATGATGGCGCTATCCTCGACCGTCGGGTGGCGCTTTCGGCCAATCTGGGCCGAAGAACCCACCGATGGCGCGATGCCGCTCAGAGTAACCGCGTGATAGAGCGTCACGTCGTCACCGATCACCGAGGTTTCGCCGATGACCACGCCGGTCCCGTGATCGATCACCAAACGGCGCCCGGGTGAACCTCGATCTGCGTCAGGAGCTTTCCGACGTGCGACAGAAAACGTCCCACAAGGCGCCAGCAGCGCTTCCACGGCTTGTGGGACAGCCGGTAATAGATCAGAGAGTGAAGGCCCGGATAGCAAAGCAAGACTTCTCCAACGCGAGCGCGCCGCCGGGTCGCGGGCCATGAAAGCGTCGATATCCTCTTGAAGACCCTTGAAAATCATCTTTACCGCTATATCTTAGTAAGCCACTCTGGGTTGGCGAACCGCCCAGCCGCTCCTGCGCCATTCACGGAAACCGCGCCAACGTCCGAGTCGCCGGAATTTAGTATGTCCGACTTTTTTAGTCAAGTATTTTTCTTTTGGACAAGGGTGCATTTGACTAATTGAGAGAGGGTGTGCCTCAGATATACAACCCGGGATGACGAATTCGAACAAACGCGGAATCCAGGACCTTTCGTGAGAGATCATGCCTGAAGTCAACTTCAACGGCCCCGACGGCCGCCTCGAAGGCCGCTACAACCACTCCAAGATGCCCAACGCTCCCGTCGCGCTCCTTCTCCATCCGCACCCGCAGCACGGCGGGACCATGAACAACAAGGTCGTCTATTCCCTTTATCAGACCTTCGTGCGCCGCGGTTTCTCGGCTCTGAGGTTCAATTTCCGCGGGGTCGGGCGGTCCCAGGGGTTGTTCGACAACGGCCCCGGCGAGATGAGCGACGCCGCCTCCGCGTTGGACTGGATGCAAAGCTACAATCCCAACGCGTCGGGCTGCTGGATCGGCGGATTCTCGTTCGGCGCCTGGATCGGCATGCAATTGATGATGCGCCGTCCCGAAATCAGCGGCTACATCTCGGTGGCCCCGCCGACCAGCATCTACGACTTCACCTTCCTTGCCCCCTGCCCCGCCTCCGGATTGATCGTGCATGGCGGCAAGGACAATCTGGTCCCCATCGCGTCGGTCGAGAAGCTGACCCAAAAGCTGGCCGCCCAGAAAACCATCTCCGTCGACTACCGGGTGATCGAAAGCGCCGACCATTTCTTCATGGACGACCTCAATATCCTCAATAATCACATCGAGGACTACTTGGATACGGCGCTATCGACGGAAGCCGCCTAGCACCTTCGTCATTGTAGCGCCGCCGCACCGGGCACCCCGTGCAGCTTGCCACCCGTCATCGGCCGCGCCACCCCTGTCGTCGAGGGCAGGCTCAGCGGCAACCCGTAAATAGAGCGCACGGCCAGGAAGGCAAAGGCCTGGGCCTCCAGGGCGTCGCCTTGCCAGCCCACCGCCTCCACGGCCTCCACCGGGACCGCGAGGACATCGCGCAAGGCCCTCATCAGGGCCTGGTTATGGCGGCCGCCGCCGCTCACCAACCAGCGCCCGGGGGGCGCCGGCAGGAATTTCACGGCCCGCGCCACCGCCATCGCCGTGAAGGCGGTGAGCGTTGCCGCGCCATCGGCGGGCGACAGGCCGAAAACGGCGCCGAGGCCGATGTCTCCACGGTCCAGGGACTTGGGCGGCGGCCGGGTGAAGTAGGAATGCTCCATCATCTCCGCCACGATGGCGCCGTCGGGACACCCGGAGCCGGCCAAACCGCCGCCGGCATCGAAGGGTTGGCCGGTGGCGGCGCGCGTCCAGTCGTCGATGAGGGCGTTTCCAGGACCGGTATCGAAGGCCATCACGTCGCCGTTCAGATAGGTGAGATTGGCGACGCCGCCGACGTTGAGAACGGCGAGGGGCTTCTCCAGGGACGCGGCGAGGGCGGCGTGATAAAGGGGTACGAGTGGCGCGCCCTCGCCGCCTTCGGCGACGTCTCGGCAGCGGAAATCATCGACCACGGCGACGCCCGTCGCGCGCGCCAGCAGGGCGCCGTCGCCGATCTGGCGGGTCAGCCGCCGTTCCGGCCGGTGCAGGACTGTGTGACCGTGAAAGCCAATGATTTCGACGGGGCCGAGACCGGCGGGCGACGCGGCATTGGTGTCGATCACGGCACGTGCCGCCTCGGCGTGCTTCAAGGTGAGTTCGCGGGCGACGGGTGCGATGGCCTCCGCTTTCGCCTCTTCGCCGAGGACGGCGCGTAGGCGGTCGCGAAACGGCGCATCGTAGGGGACGGTCGAGGCCGGGCCCAAGGCGAGGATCCTTTCGCCGTCGGTGCGGACGATGGCGCCGTCGATGCCGTCGAGTGAGGTTCCGCTCATCAGACCGAGGGCGACACGGGAGGCGCGGCTGGTCATTGCTTCTTCATCTCCGGGCACCGGCGTTGTCGGGTCGGGGCGATTGTGCTAATTACGCGCCGTCCCGGCAAGGGCCGGGGACGGGCGCGGCGGAACCGCGGCGCATACCCGGACACGTGATGGCCACCCACCGCTCGCAATTCCTAAGCACGCTCACCGAACGGGGCTTCGTGCACCAGTGCACGGACGACGAGACCCTGGACGCCCTGGCCGCCGAAAAACCCCTCACCGCCTACATCGGATTCGATTGCACCGCGCCCAGCCTGCACGTCGGCAGCCTGATCTCCATCATGATGCTCAAATGGCTTCAGGAGGCCGGCCACAAGCCCATCGTTCTGATGGGCGGCGGTACCACCAAGGTGGGAGACCCATCCGGCAAGGACAACGTCCGGACCCTGCTCGACGACACCGAGATCACCGAGAACATGCGGCGCATCAAACAAGTGTTCTCCCAGTTCCTGGTCTTCGGAGACGGCCCTACCGACGCCGTCATGATCGACAACTCGGAGTGGCTCGACGGCCTCAGCTACATCCCTTTCCTGCGCGAATACGGGCGCCATTTCTCGATCAACCGCATGCTCGGGTTCGATAGTGTTAAATTGCGTCTGGAGCGCGAGCAGCCGCTCACCTTTCTCGAGTTCAACTACATGCTCCTGCAGGCCTACGATTTCCTCGAGCTGGCGCGGCGCTTCGACTGCGTGCTGCAGATGGGCGGCTCGGACCAGTGGGGCAATATAGTCAACGGCGTCGAGTTGGGCCGGCGCGCCGACGGGCGGGAACTGTACGGGCTGACGACGCCGCTGCTCACTACGGCGTCGGGCGCCAAGATGGGCAAGACCGCTTCGGGTGCCGTGTGGCTCAACGCCGATATGCTCTCGCCCTACGATTACTGGCAGTATTGGCGCAATACGGACGATGCCGACGTCGGCCGCTTCCTGCGGCTGTTCACGGACCTCGGGCTCGACGAGATCACCCGCCTCGAGGCCCTCGGCGGAAGCGAGATCAACGAGGTCAAGAAGGTTCTGGCCAACCAGGCAACACGGCTGTGTCACGGCGAAGACGCCGCCCGGGCGGCCGCGGAGACGGCACGCCGCACCTTCGAGGACGGCGAGGCTGGCGACCAACTTCCCATCGTGGATATACCCCGCGCCGAACTGGAAAGCGGCATTCCCGCCTTCGAGATCCTGCGCCGCACCGGATTGGCGACGAGCAACGGCGAGGCGCGGCGCCTCATCAAGGGCGGCGGCGGGCGCGCCAACGACATCATCATCGCCGGCGAAATGCAAACAGTGAGCCTCGTCGACGTCAACGACCAGGGCTATATTAAGCTCTCGGCGGGCAAGAAACGCCACGCCCTGGTACGCGCCGTTTAAGTCACGGAATCATTAATGAGTATTTTGAGTGCCAGTGTTCGCTATCGGCCGCAAAGCGGACCTTAGGCATCGTCGCCACTGATTTCTGCTTCTGATGCGGTGGACGGCTCCCACCCGACGGCATCGCGATGTGCCAAAGTGTGGTTACTCATGAACCACAGGGAAATAGGAGCCGCCAAAAACGGAAATTATCACGATTAGTGTTGATCTTGCGAAGAACGTTTTTCAGGTCCACGGCGTTGACGATGAAGGCAATGTCGTGATCCGCCGTCAGCTGCGCCGGTCCCGGATATTGCCATTTTTCGAGAAGCTGCCGCCGTGCCTGGTTGGTATCGAGGCCTGCGCCACGGCGCACCATTGGGCGCGGCAACTGATCGGGCTCGGCCACGAGGTCAAGCTGATGCCGGCGCACTATGTGAAGCCCTACGTGAAGCGCGGCAAGAACGATGCGTCCGAGGCGGCGACCATCTGCGAGGCGGTCACTCGACCGACGATGCGCTTCGTATCCGTGAATAGCATGGAGTAGCAAAGCGTCTTGATGCTTCACCGGACGCGGGAGTTGCTGGTTCGCCAGCGGACCGTGCTGATCAACTCGATCCGCTCCCACATGGCCG
>DASCNF010000110.1:0-6087 GCA_036011345.1 Rhodospirillales bacterium
CGGGATTGGGCGCCCGAGCGCTCACTAGCGCTGTCGGCAAGAAAATCTGACCGCCGTAAGGCCCTGATTAAAGAACGATGGTTACGACTCCCAAGGCGGCACTCGCGGAATCGCTTCAGCCGGCTTCCAAGGCGGCGCGGCTGCGCGCTCTCCTGATTTCGCCGCAACTGGAATTTCTCATGGAAGCCCACAACGGCATGTCGGCCAAGATCGTCGAGGCTGCCGGCTTCAAGGGCGTGTGGGCGTCCGGACTGTCGGTTTCGGCGGCGCTCGGCGTGCGTGACAACAACGAAGCGTCGTGGACCCAGGTTCTCGAGGTCCTGGAGTTCATGTCGGACGCCACGACCATTCCCATTCTCGTTGACGCCGATACGGGTTGGGGAAACTTCAACAACGTCCGCCGCGCCGTGCGCAAGCTGTGCCAGCGGGGCGTCGCCGGCATCTGCATCGAGGACAAATTATTTCCGAAAACCAACTCGTTCATAGGCGAAGGGCAGCCCCTGGCTGATATCGACGAGTTTTGCGGCAAGATCAAGGCCGGCAAGGACAGCCAGACGGACCCCGACTTCAGTCTTGTGGCGCGCATCGAGGCCCTGATATCGGGGTGGGGGCTCGACGAGGCCCTGCGCCGCGCCGAGGCCTATTACGGCGCCGGGGCCGACGCCATCCTGATTCACTCGCGGCAATCGACGGCCGACGAGATTCTGGCCTTCAACGCTGAGTGGCAAAATCGCTGTCCCGTGGTAATAGTGCCGACTAAATATTACGCCACGCCGACGGACGAATTCCGCGAGTCGGGGATTTCCGTCGCCATTTGGGCCAACCACAGTCTCAGGGCGTCGATCACCGCCATGCAGGAAATCTGCCGGCGCATCCAGCGCGACGAAACCTTGATGGGTGTCGAGGACAAAGTGGTCGGGGTTCAGGAGATCTTCGAGCTCGCCGGCAACGAGGAACTGGCCGAGGCGGAGAACCGTTACCTGCCGCCTTCCGAAAGCGAGACGCGGGCCATCCTGATTGCCGCCTCGCGCGGGGCGGCCCTCGGCCCGCTCACCGAGGACCGCCCCAAATGCATGGTCGATATACGTGGGCAGCCGCTGTTGCGGCGCCTGGTGGGGACCATCCGTAGTGCCGGTGTCAGGGACGTCACCGTGGTACGCGGCTACAAGAAGGAGAAAATAAACCTGCCCTCGGTCAACACCGTTGACAACGACCTCTACGCGACGACCGGCGAAGCCGCCAGCCTCGCCTGCGCCATCGACTACATCCACGGGGAATGCGTGGTCGCGTACGGCGACATACTCTTCCGCCATCACATTCTCGATCTGCTGATGGAGGCCGAGGGCGATGTGGTGGTGACCGTGGACGCGCTTTGGCGCAACCGCACGTCGGAGGCCGAGGACTGGGTGCGCGACTTCGCCAGCTGCACGCGCCCGTTTACCAGCGACTATCTGGATGACGAACCGGCGTATTTGCGGCGCATGGGTTCGGACGTTCCCGAGGACGAAGTCGATGGTGAGTGGATGGGCCTCGCCAAGTTGAGCAAGGTGGGCAGCGACCTCGTGCGCGGCGAGCTTGAGGCCATGCGCGAGGGCGGCACCCTGCACGAGGCCAGCCTCCTCGACCTGTTCACCCGTTTGGCCGAAGCGGGTCACAATATCAGGGTGGTTTATGCCGCCGGGCAGTGGCTCGACGTCGATGTCGCGGCCGACGTTGCGGACGCCCAAGAATTCCTGTGATTTCCTTCCTGTGATTTCCGCAGACACCTTTCTCGTCCCGGCGCGTACCATCGGGTTCGATTTCTTCACCGGCGTGCCGTGCTCATTTCTTACGCCCATCATCAACCGAGTGATCGGCGACGCGCGAACGAACTACGTTGCGGCGGCCAGCGAAGGCGAGGCCGTGGCGATCGCGGCAGGGGCGTGGCTGGCCGGTCGTGGAACGGTGGTCATGTGCCAGAACTCCGGCCTCGGAAACGCGATCAACCCTTTGACTTCGTTAAATTATCCTTTTCGAATTCCCACACTGCTCATCGTTACGTGGCGCGGCGCACCCGGCCTCGAAGACGAACCTCAGCACGAGCTGATGGGGGCGGTTACGCTAACCCTGTTGGAAACAATCCGCATCCCCCACGCGGCATTTCCCACCGACGAGGCGGCGGTGGACGAATCGCTGGACGCGGCGCGTGCGGAAATGGAGCGCACCGGCTTGCCCTACGCCTTCCTCATGGAGAAGGGCAGTGTCCGCGACGACGGCCTCTTCGCCGAGCCGCTGGAGCGGCGCATCAGGGGAAACCACGTGGACATGCGGGCGGGCGCCCCCCCGCCGGCGCGGATGGAAGCATTGGAAAGTCTTCTCGGCGTCCTTCCGCCGGAAGCGGCGGTGATTGTCACGACCGGAAAGTGCGGGCGCGAGCTGTTCACCCTGCGGGATCGTCCCCAGCACCTCTACCAAGTTGGATCCATGGGATGCGGCGGTGCCATGGGGCTCGGCGTCGCCCTCAACGTGAAGCGCCCGGTGGTGGTGGTGGATGGCGACGGGGCGGTGTTGATGAAGATGGGGACCCTGGCAACCATCGGTGCGTGCGCTCCCGCCAACCTACTCCATATCATCCTCGACAACGGCGTTTACGATTCGACCGGGGGACAGGCGACGGTGGCCCCCAATGTTGACTTCACGGCGACGGCCCTGGCCTGCGGCTACGCCCGCGGCTTTTCCTGCGACGACCTCGAGGGGTTGGAAGAAGCCGTGTCGTTGGGGCTCGGCGCACCCGGCCCCCACCTCGTGCACATGCGGATTTCGCCGGGCTCGGCGTCCGGCCTCGGCCGGCCGACGGTGAAACCCCACGAGGTCGCGTGGCGCTTCAAGGAGTTCCTGGCCGGCACATGAGCCACAATACCTGGATACACAGAGGCGTGCGGATCCTGGTCAGGCCCTTGGCCAAGACGCCGGTCACGCCCAATCAGATCACCACCCTGCGCCTGTTGACCGGGATCGGGGCGGCCGCCGCATTCGCCGTGGGAGAAACCTTCTGGCAGAACGTTGGAGGCGTCATCTTCGTGCTGTCCCTGGTGCTCGACCGCGCCGACGGGGAGCTGGCGCGCCTCGGTGGAAAGTCCAGCCTGTGGGGGCATCGCTTCGACCTGATTTCCGACGGGCTCGCCAACGGGCTCGTCTTCGTCGGCATCGGCGTCGGTCTGCGGGAAAGCGTTCTCGCCTACTGGGCGCTGCCCATGGGCGTCCTCGCCGGCGGCGCCGTCTCGGCAGTGTTGTGGCTGGTGGTGCGGGTCGAAAGCTCGCAAGGTCTGAGGGCTCTCGAACTTCCGCCGGCCGGCGGTTTCGACGCCGACGACGCCATGCTCGCGGTTCCCATTGCCGTGTGGCTCGGCGGTGCCGTGCCGTTGCTTATCGCCGCCGCCATCGGCGCCCCCGTCTTCGCCACCCTGTTTTTCTGGTGGTACCGCCGAAAGGCGAGCCGCTAGGCCGTCGGGCGGTGCTGGATCCGCGTGTTGACGGCAAGGCCGGCGGCCAGCAAAAGGGCTGCCGCCGCGACCAGCGAAGGCACAAGGAAACTGTCGCTAAGACCGTAGGCGTATCCGGCGAATGTCGGGCCGATAATCTGGCCGGCGCCGAAGGCTGCCGTCATAAAGGCGATGCTACGGCGAGGATCGCCTGTCGACAGATGGCGCGCGTGGACCAGCCCGATCGCGGTGATCCCGACAAACGTTCCGCCGAGCAGCGTCGCGGAAACGATCACCGCCAGCGCACTTGTCGAGAGAACGCTCATGGCAACGCCGACCGCTTCGACCAGGCATGCGAGCGCCAAGCTGCGGTCATTGCCCCAACGCTGCCCGATCCAAATCCACAACGGCACCGAAGGAGCGGCGGACAGACCAACCACCAGCCATATCACCGGTTCGATATGGCGAATTTCAGTCGACGTCCGCACCAGGGTGGCGATGAAAGTCGCCGTGATGATGTATCCGAATCCAACCAGCCCGTACGACACGATGAGGGTGGCCAATCGGCGGTCGATGCGGCTATCTTGCCCTTTTGCCGCTGGCGGGGTGGTTTGCGCGTCGCTACGAAGCAGGCTGGCGGTGGCGCCAAGCGCTAATAATGAAATAGCTCCACTCGCCAGCCAAAATGTCTGCCAGTCGTAGCCCACGGCGGCCAACCCCGAGACGAGCGCGGCGGACACCGTGATCCCGCAGCCGACACCCGCGAAATGCAAGGTGGAAAGGCCGGACCGTCTCGCCGCCACCAAGCGATCCATGACCACGGCCGATGCGAAAATGAGTACGAACGCGCTGACGAACCCGCCGATGAAGCGCAGCCCCATGAATGCCGTCATCGACGATGAGAACCCCATAATCCCCGTGGTCGCGGCGCTGACCGCCAGTGTCGCCAGTAGCCAAGAACGCCGTCCACCCGGCAGCGCCGGCTTCGCGGCGGCGAAAGCGCCGAGGAGGTAGCCCAGATAGTTGGACGAGGCGATCACCCCACCTTGTGCCTTGGTTAGCCCGAGGCTCGCCTCCATGAAGGGCAGGATGGGTGTATAGACGAAGCGCCCGACACCAATTGCCGCGGCAACAGCGATAAGGCCGCTGAGAACGATTCCGGCCGCTTGCGAAGGTCCGCTAGTCATTGCCGCCGGACATTACCGGAAGGCGTGGTTCCCATGGACCTCCCGCGTCAGCAATGGGAAGATTGCCTGAGCCCCAGCAGCGTCCACAGGGCCCAAAGGCAATACACGACAGCGCCGATGCTTGCGGCGACGAAGAAGGGCATCAGCAATCCCAACCAGGTGATTGGCGCCAGCAGGTATATTCCGTCCTCCAACTCTATGCCTGCGAAGGCGGGGTATCCGTTGGCGTCGCCGTCCATCTTCTCGCCCAGCGCGCGATCGATGCCGACGTTGATGAACATCGAAACGAGGGCCGAAAAACAGCTCGCCGTACCCAGAACGATTGCCCAGATTCCTAACCAACTGTCTTGGAACCCCAATCCTATGCACAGAAACAGCGCGCCGTACCCCAGCGCTCCCGTCACGTAATCGTAGTAATACCCGAAGCGGCTAGACGTTCCTTGAAAGCGGGCCAGTTCGCCATCGAAGTGGTCCAGGAATCTGGAAAGAACGAACACCCCCGCCGCCCAATTGGCTAAAACGGGATTGCCCGTCGCGAACAGGCCAGCCCCGGAAAGAGACGTCAAGAGGACCAGCGTCGTGAGGTGATTGGGGGCGATGCACGTTCCGGCCATGGGTCGTACCATGACGCGTGCGAGGCGCTGATCCCAAGGAGTTATGTGCATGGCTCGAATCCGAAGGTTTACAAGTGCGGCGCGGATGGCGGGAATATCGCCTCACCGCGCCCACGATAGAACCGGAAAGGTGTTGCACATACGTAAAGAAGTCAAGAATTCCCGGAATTAGGGCGCCTTCGGGTCCGGCGCGCACTTTCGCCGCGCCCATATGACAGGTGACCGGCGGCCTGCTATAAGCGGCGGCCTCAACGGGGCCGCCCCTATGATGACTAACGCCGCCACCACGACCTATCGCCGTATGCTGGTTCGGTGGGTGGATCTCGTCCGCCGCGTCGCACTTGTGGTGGTTCTTGGCGCGCTGACGGCGACGGTCGGTATCGGCTATTTCGTCGCTTCCACGATGACGTTCAATACCGATACCGTCGATTTGCTGGCGCACGACCTGCCGTACCGCCGGGACGCGGGGGCGCTGAAAAAGGCCTTTCCGCAGTTCACAAACAACATCCTGGTGGTGATCGACGGGGCGGTGCCGGATCTGGCTGATGACGCCGCACTGGCCCTGGCGCGGAGGCTCCGCGACGTACCCCAGCTTTTCGGCGATATTTACGACCTTGCCGGCGACCCGACCATCCGCCGGAGCAGCTTGCTTTATCTTGACATCGAGGAGCTCTCCGACCTCGGCGACCGCCTAGCCGAGGCGCAGCCGTTTCTTGCCACGCTTTGGGAAAATCGGAGCCTTCAGGGCTTGTTCGAAATGCTGGGGCGGGCCATCGACGAAGCGCTCGATGGCAAAAGCCCCCCCCCCATCGAGCTCGCCGACAT
>DASCNF010000111.1:0-3270 GCA_036011345.1 Rhodospirillales bacterium
TTCCATGACCGCTGGCCCTAATGCGATCCGCCGGATCGAGTCCCAATCAAAAGCACGCGCTTGATGGGCCCTGACCCAAACGGGTTTTCCCGATCCTCGGCTCAACCGATCTTGCATTACGTCACGTTCACCCCGCCAATGAGTTCAGGAAGATTAGGCCCCGTTATTCCTAATCCGAAGGTCAGAGGTTCGAATCCCCCCCACGGCAAGCTTTTGTACGTGCCCAACGCCAAGGCTACGACCATCTCCATCGTCGACGTGGCCAAGCGCAAGGTGATCCGCACGCTTCCCGGCGGCAAGAGCATCATGGCCTTCGTGCCGACGCCCGACTGGTCCCACGCCTGGGCGACGGCGCCGGCCGAGGACCGCATATTCAAGCTCGATCTCAAGCGGCGGGTGAAGGTGGCCGACGTGGCCATACCCGGCGAGCCCCACGGCATGGCGCTGAGTCCGGACGGCAACCTGCTGTTCATCGTCCAGCGCAAGCTCAATCAGGTGGTGATGATGGATACCAACACGAATAAAATCATCGCCACCCGCAAGGTTGGTAAGCGCCTAGGCTTCATCACCACTAGCCCGGACGGCAAATTCGTCTTCGTCACCAGCCGTGGGGAGGACAAGATGTACAAGCTCACCGTCGGCGACCTCGGCATCAAGGGCTCGGTGGCCACCGGCAAGCAGCCTCACGGCATCGCTTGCCGGCCGTAGAAACGATTGGCCATCCGTCTCCGGGGCATCGGCGGCTCGCGGCGCTACGATGACGAGCTGACCCTAATCAGGCCTTGGTTGCCGACGCGCGACGGCAACGCGTGGACATGCGCGCCGGTGGTGGCTGGCCCCAGCGTATAGCGTATAAGACAACCATCGAGATTTGCTTTAACACAGGGTGGGCCGAACAATCATCCAATGTCTTGTGTGGATGGCTCCCGTGTTGCAAGGATTTTTATTATGGTCTGACGACTTGGTCGGATTCAGTCTTGTGTCCGGCCTGTTGATGCGGTGTTTGGAACCGCTGGCCTTGATGAATTCCGCGGATCAGGTCCCATTCTGCTTTGCGGGCTGTCTTGCCCTAGACATTTATCGGGGTGTCCCCATCCCCGGTCTGACCGGTTCGCCATCACCTCTCATCGTCCTTGCGTTGGTCGAGTGTCTCGGTGTTTTCGAGGGCTCATGAAGCGGGTACCACGCGGTCGATGATGGCATCAAAATCCACGCCGACGGGCAGAGCGCCGTAAGCGCCGGTCCAGGGCGACCCCAGGCGCGAGACGCAAAAGGCATCGGCCACGGCGGCGGGGGCATGGCGTACCAACAGCGCGCCCTGAAGGGCGATCGCCATCAATTCGGTGATGTTCCTGGCCCGCACTTCCAAGTCCTTGGGATGGGTGAGATCGTCCTTGAGCGCATCGGCGGCGGTGTCCAAGGCGGCATTCGCCCCACGTGCGGCGTCGAGTTCGGCCAGGAACGCGGGCACGGCAGCTTCCTCCCGACTTATGGCGCGCAGCACGTCCAAGCACATGATGTTGCCCGAGCCTTCCCAGATGCTGTTGACCGGCGCTTCGCGGTAGAGGCGCGGCATGATCGAATCCTCGATGTAGCCGTGGCCGCCGTGGCATTCCATGGCCTCGAAGGTGTGTCCCGGGGCGCGCTTGCATATCCAGTACTTGCCCACCGCCGTTCCGATGCGGGCCAATGCGGCGGCGCTTTCGTCGTCGGCTGTCTCGTCGATGGCGCGCCCGAGGCGCAAGGTCAAAGCGAGCGCTGCCTCCGCCTCGACCGCCAAATCGGCCAAGACGTTCCGCATCAGGGGCTGCTGAATGAGCTTTTTCTGGAAGGCTGTTCGGTGCGTCGTGTGGTGCAGCGCCTGGACCAGGCCCTGGCGCATCAGGGCGGCGGAGCTGAAGCAACAGTAAAAGCGGTTGCCCTGGACCATGTCGATAATCGTGCGCACGCCCCGGCCCTCTTCGCCGACCATGACTCCCCAGGTGTCTTGGAGTTCCATTTCCGAGGACGCATTGGAACGGTTGCCGAGTTTTTTCTTGAGGCGCTGGATGAAGAGGTTGTTGCGCTCCCCATCGGGCGTCCAGCGCGGCACCAGGAAACATGACAGGCCGTCGTCCGTGTAGGCCAGCGTCAGGAAAGCGTCCGACATGGGCGCCGAGCAAAAGAACTTATGGCCCGTCAGCCGGTATTCGGCACCCTGGTCCGTGGCCTCGCCTGTGGCCACGGCCCGCGTCGAATTGGTTCGCACGTCGGAACCGCCCTGTTTCTCCGTCATGAACATCCCCATGGTGGCTCCGGATTTCTCGCTTACTGGGATGTCACGGGGATCGTAGGAAGTCGAAAGGAGTCTCGGGATCCAGTCGTCGCCGACGCTGGGGGTCGCGCGCAAGGGCGGCACTACGGCGTACGTCATCGCCATGGGGCACAGCACGCCGCCCTCGGCCTGATTGAACATGTAGGTGAGCGCCGCATGCACGACCTGGGCGCCGGGCTGGGGATGACTCCAGGCGAAGCTCGGCAACTCGTTTTCAATCGCGACGCCCATCAGGTCGTGATAGGCGGGATGGAACTCGACCTGGTTGATGCGCATGCCGTAACGGTCGAAGGATTTGATCTCCGGGGTGTGCCTGTTGGCGAGATCGGCTTTCTCGAAAGTCTCAGCGGCGCCCGCGATCTTGCCGAAAGCCGCTAGCTTTTCCTTGGCCCAGCCGCCGCCCTCTCGCGCGATGCCCTCCCGCAGTGCTGCATCGTTCCTCCATAAATCCTGATCCCCGAGATGAGGCGGCATGTTGGTAACTTCGTGCGTGGGCAGATTGGCGATCGGTTTTACCGGAATCATCGTTTTCGATCCTCGATCATGGGGGGTGTGAAAGGCAGTCTACCCGATATTTCCCAGATAGCCTTCATAGCGGATCCGACGGTCACTCGAATACCACTATCATTGGAATAATTTAATCCGCGCAACCGCCGTCGCGGATGACTAGCCGCACCGATATAGCTTGGCGGTGGAACGCCTAGTTGGCGAACAAGCAGAGAAATGTCGCCTTTATGGCTAAGAACGGACTCAAACGCCGTAAGGAACCGAAGACTGCTCTTGAGTGGAGAGCAGAAATTCGGACCGGCTACACCTCACGCTCAACCCGCCGCTATCCGCCCAAGGGCAGGATGTGTTGCGACGGTTGCCGGCGCGCCAGCCCTGTGGCAGAAGAGGTGGAGAATCCCGGAGAACGAGCATCCCTTAATGTCGAACTCGCGCATGCGTTCCTGGCG
>DASCNF010000112.1:0-9716 GCA_036011345.1 Rhodospirillales bacterium
CGACGCCATGCCTGCCGTCGAGGCGGTGCTGTCGCGCATGCGGGCCTTTGCTGACGCGCTCGGCGACGGCGTCTGGAAGGGGGCCACGGGCGCGCCGATTTCCCATATCGTCAACATCGGCATCGGCGGCTCACACCTCGGCCCGGCGATGGTGGTGGAGGCGCTGACCCCCTATCACAAGCCCAGGCTCGGCGTCCATTTCGTTTCCAACGTGGACGGCACCCACATTGCCGAGACCCTGAAGGACCTGGAGGCCGCCACCACCCTATTCATCGTCGCCTCCAAGACCTTTACCACCGTCGAGACCCTGGCTAACGCGAAGACGGCGCGGGCTTGGCTCGCCGGCGCGCTGGGCGAGGCGGCAGTGGGGCGCCATTTCGCCGCCGTCACGGCAGAAGCCGGGGCGGCGGCGGATTTCGGCGTCGAGGCCAAACTCGTGTTCGAACTCTGGGACTGGGTCGGCGGGCGCACTTCCCTATGGTCGGCGGCCGGCCTTTCCATCGCCGTGGCCGTCGGCATGGACCGTTTCGAGGAACTTCTGGACGGCGCCCACGCCATGGACGAGCACTTCCTGAGTGCGCCGCTGGAGGCCAACATGCCAGTGGTCCTGGCCTTGCTTGGCGTCTGGTACATCGACTTTTTCGGCGCCGAGTGTCATGCCGTCGTCCCCTACGACCAGTACCTGCGGCGCCTGCCCGCCCACTTGCAACAGCTCGACATGGAAAGCAGCGGAAAGAGCGTCACCCGCGATGGCGCGCCCGCCGCGCACGCCACCGGCCCCGTCGTCTTCGGCGCGCCCGGCACCGACGGCCAGCACGCCTTCTTCCAGCTTCTCCACCAGGGCACCCGGCTGATCCCGGCGGACTTCATCGCCGCCGCCTTGTCCCACAACCCCGTGGACGATCATCACGCCCTCCTGCTGGCAAATTTTTTCGCCCAGAGCGCCGCCTTGATGACCGGCACGAGCGCCACGGAGGAAGCGCGTCTGGCGCCCCACAAGGCGTCCGCAGGCAACCGGCCCAGTAACTCGATCCTGGTGCGCCGCTTCGACGCGCGCACTCTGGGTATGCTGATCGCCCTCTACGAGCACAAGGTGTTCGTCCAAGGCGTGATATGGGGCATCAATTCCTTCGATCAGTGGGGCGTCGAACTCGGCAAGAAATTGGCCGGCACCATCCTGCCCGAGCTTGAAGACGGTCAACCGGTGCGTAGTCACGATTCGTCCACCGACGGCCTGATCAACTATTTCAAGGACTTGAAGGCGAAACCACAATGACCCTCCGCTTGTTGCCGGAGACCACCGTCAACCGCATCGCCGCCGGCGAGGTGGTCGAGCGCCCGGCCTCCGCCGTCAAGGAGCTGGTCGAGAACAGCCTGGATGCTGGTGCCGCGCGCATCGACGTGGTCATCCGCGACGGCGGACGCACGCTGATCTCGGTGGCCGACGACGGCGCCGGCATGACGGCGGCGGAGCTCGAGCTGGCGGTGCAGCGCCACGCCACCTCCAAGCTTCCCAGCGACGACCTCGAGAACATCGCTACCCTCGGCTTCCGGGGCGAGGCGCTGCCTTCCATCGGCGCCGTCAGCCGCCTCGAAATAACGAGCCGCCCGCAAGGCGCCACCGAAGTATGGGTCCTTTCCGTCGAGGGCGGGCGCGCCGACGCGCCGCGGCCGGCCTCGGGCGGGCCCGGTACCCGGGTCGAGGTGCGCGATCTCTTTTTCGCGACGCCAGCCCGGCTCAAGTTCCTGAAGACGCCGCGCACCGAAACCTCCCACGCCCTCGATGCCGTGAAGCGCCTCGCCATGGCCCACCCCGAGGCCGCCTTCTCGGTCGGCGACGGGGCCCGCAGTCTCCTCAAGCTGACGATGGCTGAGGGCGACCTGTTCGCCGCCCGCCTCGATCGCCTGGCCGCCATCATGGGCCGTGAGTTTGCCGAAAACGCCCTCGCCGTTGAGGCTGAGCGCGAGGGCGTGCGCCTCACCGGTCACATCGGGCTGCCCACCCTAAACCGGGGCACGGCGGCCATGCAGTTCTTGTTCGTCAACGGGCGTCCGGTGCGCGATAAGCTGCTGTTTGGCGCCGTGCGCGGGGCTTACAGAGACTTCCTCGCCGGTGACCGCCATCCCCTGCTGGCGCTGTTCGTTGACGCGCCGCCGGAGGCCGTCGACGTCAACGTGCATCCGGCCAAGACCGAAGTGCGCTTCCGCGATGCTGGCTTGGTGCGCGGGCTCATCGTCGGCGCCCTCAAGCATAGCCTGGCCGAGACCGGGTACCGGGCCTCGACCACGGTGGCGGCGGCGGCGCTGGGAGCGGCCCGCCCCGAAGGTGGAACGACGGCGTTCCCTGGCGCCCGGCCCACCGGTGCGGCCCGCGGCATGTCTCCCGTGGGCCGCGGCCTGGCCGAGCGCGCGGCAGCCTATCATGCGCCGCTGCCCGATCTAGAGGCGCCGCCGGCCTCCAAGGCAACGGAAGAGCCCGAGGAGGCCCCGGCCGACTACCCCCTCGGCGTCGCCTGCGGCCAGCTCCACGCAACTTACGTGGTGGCACAGACCGCCGACGGGGTGGTCATCGTCGATCAGCACGCGGCCCACGAGAGGCTGGTCTACGAGCGCATGAAGAAGGCGCTGGCCGCGCAAGGCGTGGCGCGCCAGGGCCTGCTCATTCCCGAGGTGGTGGAACTCGGCGAGGACGCCGCGGCAAGTCTCGCCGCCCGCGCCGGCGAGCTCGCCGACCTGGGGCTGGTGATCGAGCCCTTCGGTTCGGGCGCCGTGGTGGTGCGCGAGATGCCGGCGCTCCTGGGCGAGGCCGACGTCCAGGGCTTGGTGCGCGACCTCGCCGACGAGATCGCCGAGTACGACGAGGCCCTGGCCCTCAAGGAACGCCTCACCGACGTGTGCGGGACCATGGCCTGCTACGGCAGCGTGCGCGCCGGACGCCACCTCAACGTGGCCGAGATGAACGCGCTCCTGCGCGAGATGGAGGCGACGCCGCACTCCGGCCAGTGCAACCACGGCCGCCCCACCTACGTGGAGCTCAAGCTCGCCGACATCGAGCGTTTGTTTGGTCGGCGCTAGATATGTAAATCAGAGAGCGATTCACGTTTCAAAATGAATCAATTTGAAATGATCGCGCTCTCGCGGGCGCGTCTCAGGAACACTACCCGCGTCGCGCCGTACGTGCGCTCTTCCAGGATATCGAATCTGGCCGGCACCGCGAAATCCTCACGCGCCGCCACCTCGGCGACGCAGACGGCGCCGCCGGCGATCCATCCCTTGGCGGCCAGCGCCGCCAGGGCCTCGGGCGCTAGGCCACTTCCGTAGGGAGGGTCCAGGAAGACCAGGGCGCACGGCGCCCGGGCGGCCAGGGGCGGCGGCGGCGGCCGGGTGGCGTCGGCGTCGAGGAGGGTGGCGTCGGCCGCCGCGTCGAGGGCCTTGAGGTTGGCCCGCACGCACGCCAGCGCCGCGCCGTCGTCGTCCATGAAGGTGGCGTGGACGGCCCCTCGCGACAGCGCCTCGAGGCCCAGCGCGCCGCTGCCGGCGAAGACGTCGAGCACCGAGACACCGTCGATCCCAGCCCCCGCCACGCCGTGGGCGAGGATGTTGAAGACGGCCTCGCGCGCCCGGTCCGCCGTCGGCCGCGCTCCCCCCGCCGGCGCCCGCAGGCGCCGTCCCCGGTGCGCACCGGCGATAATCCTCAAAACGCCAACCCCTCTCCCAACTGCTCGGCGATGACCTTGCGGGGGATGGGTGCCACGGTGCCGCGCTTGAGCCCCCCCAACTGGAAGGGGCCGTAGGCGAGGCGAATGAGCCGGTTGACGGTCAGTCCCAGGTGTTTGAGCACGCGGCGCACCTCGCGGTTGTGGCCTTCGGTCAGCGACACCGTGATCCAGGCGTTGGCGCCCTTGCGGCTGTCGAGCCGGGCGCGGATGGGGCCGTAGGAAACGGCGCCGACCTTGGTGCCCTTGGCCAGGGCCGCCAACCGGTCCTCGTCGACGGCGCCGAAGGCGCGCACCCGGTAGCGTCGCGTCCAGCCGATGTCGGGCAGTTCGAGACGGCGCGCCAGCTCCCCGTCGTTGGTGAGCAAGAGCAGCCCCTCGGAGTTGAGGTCGAGCCTGCCCACCGAAATGACCCGCCCCATGTCGGCGGGTAGGCGCTCGAACACGGTGGGGCGGCCCTCGGGGTCGCTGTGCGTAGTCACCAGGCCCGGCGGCTTGTGGTAGCGCCACAGGCGCGAGCGCTCGGGCGCCGCCAGCGGCTTGCCATCGACGGTGACGGTGTCGGCCGCCGTCACGTTGAGGACGGCGGTGTCCAGCACCTGTCCGTTGACGGCGACGCGCCCCGTTGCGATCCAGCGTTCGGCCTGGCGCCGCGAGCACAGCCCGGCGCGCGCCATGACCTTGGCGATGCGTTCGCCCTTGGGTGCGGTCATGGGGTGCCGCGGGCCGCCTCGACGAAGGCGGTGAAGAGGCGCCCGTCGCCCTGACTGATTTCGAATTCCGGGTGCCACTGCACGCCCAGGCAGAATCCATGGGCCGGCGCCTCGATGCCCTCAATGACGCCGTCCGGCGCGCGCGCGTTGACGACGATTCCCGCCGGTTCGTCCGCCGCCGCCTGATGGTGGGCGCTGTTCACGGCTAGGCGATCGGTGCCGACGATGCGGTGCAAAAGCGTGCCGGCGACGATTTTCACCTCGTGGCCGGCCTCGTCGCGGGGGTTGGGTTGCTCGTGGGCCAAGGATTCCGGCACCGCGTCGGGGATGTGCTGGATCAGCGTGCCGCCGAGCATCACGTGCAAAATCTGCTGGCCGCCGCAGATGCCGAGCACCGGTAGGTCGCGGTCCATGGCGTCTTGCGTGATGGCTAGCTCGAAGGCGGTGCGCCGTTCTTTGGTCTTGACCGTCTGGTGACGCTCGGTGGCGCCGAACAGCGAAGGGTCGACGTCGAAATCGCCGCCCGTCACCACCAGGCCGTCGATGGCGTCGAGGTAATCGGTGGCGAGGCCGATCTCGTGGGGCAGCGCCACCGGCAGGCCGCCGGCGCGCGTGATGGCGCCGGCGTAGTTCTGGCGCACCGCCAGCCACGGAAACGCCGAGTAATGGCCGGGCTCCTCCGAATCGAGCGTGATGCCGATGAGGGGCCTTTTCATGGCCGCACTCTAGGTCGCGTGACGCGGCCCGGCAAGCGGCTCCCTTGACGGCCCCGCCCGCCACCCGCAAGGTTTGGCCCATGAGCACGGACGATTCCCCGATGGAACAAGCCCCGATGATACAAGCGCTGGAGGAGGCGCGCGCCGCGGCGGCGCGCGGCGAGGTGCCGGTCGGCGCCGTGCTCGTCGACGGCGCCACCGGCGAGGTGATGGCGGCAGTCGGCAACCGCACGCGGGAACTGGCCGATCCCACCGCCCACGCCGAGATGCTGGCGCTGCGCGAGGCCGCCACCAAACTGGGTGCGCCTCGCCTTCCCGGATGCGACCTCTACGTCACCCTGGAGCCCTGCGCCATGTGCGCCGGCGCCGTTTCCCTGGCCCGCCTGCGGCGCCTTTATTTTGCCGCCTATGACCCCAAGTCGGGCGGCGTTGAGCACGGGCCGCGGGTCTTCGACCACCCCACCTGCCACCACAAGCCGCATGTGGTGGGCGGCATGGCTGAGACGGAAGCGGCAAAGCTTCTCGAGGAGTTTTTTCGGGAGAGGCGGTAGGAGGTACCCCGCCCCTCAATCGTGGCCGGCGATCTTGGCGTGCAGGGGTTTGCTTTCCTTGTATAGACGCTTCTGCTCGGTATAGACGCTTCTGCTCGTCCGAGGCCTCGGACTGGTGATTGTCCTTCCACTCGCCATACGACATGCCATAGATGATCTCGCGGGACTCGTCGTAGGAAATGTCGATGTCGCGCTCTTCGGCGGCCGCCACGTACCACTTGGACAGGCAGTTGCGGCAGAAGCCCGAGAGGTTCATCAGGTCGATGTTCTTCTGTACGTCGGTGTGCCGGCGCAGGTGGTCGCGCAGCCCCCGGAAGGCGGCGGCCTCGAGCTCGGTCCTGGTCTTGTCGTCCTTGGGTCTCCCCTCCGTGTTTTGGTTTTGTGCTTGCCGGAAATATAGGTCTGCTGCGCTCATCGCGCAAAGACGGCTAGCGCCCAATGGCGCGCCAGCCGATGTCTCGGCGGCAGAAGCCGTCCGGCCACTCGATCCGGTCGATGGCTTGGTAGGCGTTCTCCTGGGCGGCGACGACGGTGGCGCCCCGCGCCGTGACGCCGAGCACGCGCCCGCCGTTGGCCAGCACGCGCCCGCCGTCGGCCATGGTGCCGGCGTGGAAGACGACTACGTCTTCGCGCCCGGCCAGCGCATCCAGCCCCTTGATCTCGGTGCCCTTCTCATAAGGCCCGGGATAGCCCTTGGCGGCCATGACCACGGTGAGCGCGGTGTCGGCGTGCCATTCGACGGCGGCCTCGTCGAGCCGCCCCTCGGCGCAGGCGACGAGCACCTCGAGCAGGTCCGACTTGAGGCGCAGCATCAGGGGCTGGCACTCGGGGTCGCCGAAGCGCACGTTGTATTCCAGCACCTTAGGGCCATCGGCGTCGATCATGAGACCGGCGTAGAGGACGCCCTTGTAGGGGCGGCCCAGGGCCGCCATGCCCTCGATGGTCGGCGTCACGATGCGCTCCATGACGGTATCGGCCATTTCGCCGGTGATCACCGGTGCCGGCGAATAGGCGCCCATGCCGCCGGTGTTGGGTCCGGTGTCGCCGTCGAAGGCCGCCTTGTGGTCCTGGGCCGAAGCCAGGGGCAGCGCCCGCGTGCCGTCGACGAGGGCGAAAAAGCTGGCCTCCTCGCCCTCCAGGAACTCTTCGACCACCAGCGCGTCGCCGGCGGCGCCGAAGGCGCGCTCGCTCATGATGTGGTCGACGGCGGCGTAAGCCTCGTTCTCGTTGCGGCATAGCACGACGCCCTTGCCGGCGGCGAGGCCGTCGGCCTTGACCACGATGGGGGCGCCGCGGGCGTGGATGTACGCCTTGGCGGCGTCGGGTTCGTCGAAGCACGCGTAGGTGGCTGTGGGGATATCGAAGCGCGCGCACAGGTCTTTCATGAACCCCTTGGAGCCTTCCAACTCGGCGGCTTTGGCGGACGGCCCGAAGGCGGTGATCCCCTTGTTCCCCAAGCGGTCGACGAGGCCGGCGACCAGGGCCGCCTCGGGTCCGACGACGACGAAGTCGGCGCCCTCCTTGACGGCGAGGTCGACGAGCCCTCCTACGTCGTTCGCCGCCACCGGCACACAGGCAGCCACTTGCACGATGCCGGCGTTGCCGGGTGCGCACAGGAGGTCTTGGCATAGCGGCGAGGCGGCGATGGCCCAGCACAGGGCGTGCTCGCGCCCCCCCGATCCGACCACCAGAACCTTCATGAGCCATGCTCCATTGTGTGCGTCCCTTGCTGCTCCGCGTTCTATCATAAATACTGGCCGCGATGAGCGAAAACCCGCCCGCTGTTGCCGTCGAGCACAATATGCCGGTGTTCTCGGTCGGCGAAATCTCCCAGGCGCTGAAGCGCGCCCTCGAGGACACCTTCGGCCGCGTCCGGGTGCGCGGCGAGGTATCCGGGTTCAAGCGTGCCGCCTCGGGGCACCTTTACTTCTCGCTGAAGGACGAGGACGCGGTCCTGGAAGCGGTGTGCTGGCGCGGCACCGCGGCGCGCCTGGGGCTGGCCCCCGAGGACGGCATGGAGGTGGTGGCCACGGGGCGCGTTACCACGTACGCGGCGCGCTCCAAGTACCAGATCGTGGTGGAGAGCGTGGAGTTGGCCGGCGAGGGCGCGCTCCTTAAGTTGCTCGAGGACCGCCGCAAGAAGCTCGACGCCGAGGGCCTGTTCGACGCCGAGCGCAAGAGGCCGCTGCCCTTCTTGCCCGACGTTATCGGCGTCGTCACCTCGCCCACCGGCGCCGTCATCCGCGACATCCTGCACCGTCTCGGCGATCGCTTCCCGCGCTGTGTGCTGGTGTGGCCGGTGCCGGTGCAGGGCGAGGACGCGGCCCCCTGGATCGCCGCCGCCATCGCCGGCTTTAATGGCCTCGGGCGTCGTGCCGCCGTGCCCCGGCCCGACGTCCTCATCGTGGCGCGTGGCGGTGGCAGCGTCGAGGACCTGTGGGCCTTCAACGAGGAGATCGTCGTGCGCGCCGCCGCCGAAAGCCGTATCCCCCTGATCTCGGCGGTGGGGCACGAGACCGACACCACGCTCATCGATTTCGCCGCCGACGTGCGGGCGCCGACGCCGAGCGCTGCTGCCGAGATGGTGGTGCCGGTGCGCATCGAGCTTCTTGCCCAGGTCATGGAGGACGCCGGGCGCATGGCCGCCGCCGTCAACCGCATGCTCGCCGAGCGCCGCACCCAGCTGAAGGGACTGGGGCGCGGCCTACTCCACCCCGGGCGCATGGTCGAGGAGGCGGCCCACAGGATCGACGACTGGTCCGAAAGGTTGATCAATGCCGGCCGCGTGGGCATCGAGGCGCGCGGCGCCCGCCTCGCCCAGCTCACCGCTCGGCTGGCCAGCCCCAGGCAAATGATTGTCCACGCCGGCAAGGATTTGGCGCGCGATGCGCAAGCCCTGCAATCCGCCATGAAGCGCCGCCTCGCCGAGCAGACGCGGCGCCTCGATCATGCCTCTGCCCTGTTGCAAAGCTACTCCTACGCCCGCATGCTCGAGCGTGGCTTCGCGCTGGTCAGCGACGAGGCGGGTGCTCCCGTGACCAGCGTCGAGGCGGTGGCTCCGGGCATGGGCATCGGCATGCGCTTCCACGACGGTGAGGCCGCTGCCACGGTCACCGGTGTCACCTCCACGGAGGGCGGGCGCGGTCCGGCCGGGAAGCTTACGCCGCCGGCCCGCCGCCGCCGGCCCGTCAAGGATACGCGCCAGGGCCGGCTTTTGTGATGGCGTCCCCCGGCTGGGCGGCGATGGGGCTGGCCTTGTCGCTGGTTTTTACCGCTCCGACGGCCGCCGAGACACTGCGTCTCGACGGTCCTCTCGTCCAGGGCGGCTTGGTGATCGGGCACACCGAGCCGGGCGCCGCCGTCGCCGTCGATGGGCGGGAATTGCGGGTATCGCCCGACGGCTTGTTCCTCATCGGCCTGGGTCGTGACGCGCCGCCGCGCCTCACGGTGCAGGTGACGTTTGGGGGCGGCGCCACGGCGGCGCGCACCCTGGAGATCGCGCGTCGCACCTACCATGTGCAGCGCATCGACGGCCTGCCCCGACGCCAAGTGACGCCGGGCGCGGCGGAGTTGCGCCGCATCAAGGCCGACAACGCCGCCATCGCCGGCGTGCGTGGCCGCGACAGCGCCGGGGCCCACTTCGCATCGGGCTTTGCGTGGCCCGTCGAAGGCCGCCTCAGCGGAGACTTCGGCAGCCGGCGCATCCTCAACGGCGTGCCGCGCCGCCCCCACAACGGACTCGACATCACGGCGCCCCAAGGCACGCCGGTGATGGCCGCCGCCGCCGGCGTCGTCGCCTTGGCGCGCCCCGACATGTTCCTGACCGGCCACACTGTGCTCATCGACCACAGCCACGGCCTGACTTCGGTGTACGCGCATATGAGCGCCATCCTGGTCGAGGAGGGCCAGCCCGTTGCCAAGGGCGCCCCTATCGGCCGGGTGGGGGCCACCGGCCGCGTCACCGGGGCGCATTTGCACTGGGGCGTGACATGGTTCGCCACCCACGTCGACCCCGGCCTC
>DASCNF010000113.1:0-2992 GCA_036011345.1 Rhodospirillales bacterium
TCTTAGAACCGGCTTGTTACGCCCGGCGAGGCTTTGGACGAAGGCACCGGCGGCGGCCGGAAGACGGCCATTGGCAACCGTGCAACCGGTTGGCCACTCTGACGATGTTGTTGATGCGCTGCAAGCTAAAGGCGCGTCCAATGCCTGTTTGGACCACGAAATCGGCGCGGCGGCACTTATCTTTGTCCGGCATCTGCTGCGCGAGGATCGCGGCCAGGCGCGCCCGGGTCATGCCCGAACGTTTCATGACACGCGCCCTTTGCACGAATGGCGGCGCCGACACCACGACCACCGCGTCACAGCGCTCTTCGCCACCCGTTTCGAATAGAAGCGGCACGTCGAGCACCGCTAGCCGGTGCCTGTCGGCCGCCGTCCGGCGGAGGAAGCGCCGCTCCGCTTCGCGCACCATCGGATGAAGAATGGCTTCCAAGCGCCCCAGGGCGTCGGCGTCGCCGAACGCCCACTGGCCGAGCTTTTCGCGGTCGACGGCAGCGTCCCGCGCAACACCGGGGAAAGCGGCTTCCACGAGGGCCACCGCCCGGCCGCCCTTGGCGAGCAGGTCATGGACTGCCCGGTCAGCGTCATGGACCGGCACGCTGGCGCGCCGAAAAGCCTGCGCCGCCGTGCTCTTTCCCATGCCGATGGACCCGGTCAGCCCAAGGATTACCATGGCGCGCTCTCCACTCCGCGTCGGCTCAGCGGTCCGTTATGCCTTGCAGCACGAAGGACCGTAGATTTTCCGTGACTTCGGGCTCTACCCCGAACCATGCGGCAAATCCGGGACGCGCCTGATGCAACAACATGCCGAGCCCGTCCACGGCCCGGTTACCGCGATCCAGGGCGGCGGCAAGCAAGGCCGTATGTAGCGGCGTGTAAACGATGTCGTTGACCACGGCGGCGCCGGGCAGGCCGTCGAGGGTTAGTTCCAAGGGCGGATTCCCGGACATACCCTGACTCGTTGCATTGACGAGGAGCGCCGCGCCCTCCAGCGCATCATGCCGCGCGGACCACGGAACAAGCGTGAGGGGACCGCCGATATCGGCGGCCAAGGCCTCAGCACGATCGAGGGTGCGGTTGATGAGGCGCAGTTCCGGCACCCCGGCATCGGCCAGGGCAGCGACGATGGAGCGCGCCGCGCCGCCGGCGCCCAGCACGACGGCAGGACCCTGCCGCGCCTCCCAATCGGGCGCATTCGTCTTGAGGTTTTCCATAAACCCGTAACCGTCGGTATTGGTGCCGGTCAAGCTGCCTTCGGCGCCAACCACGATGGTATTGACCGCCCCGACGCGACGCGCCCCTGGGTGCGTCTCGTTAACGGCGGCCAGCGCCGATCGCTTGTGGGGGAGCGTTACGTTGACCCCGGCGAAACCGAGGCGCGGCAGGGCGGCGAGTGCCTCGACAAAATCACCGGGGCTGACGGGGAGCGGTACATAGGCCCCATCGATACCGTACTTGCGGAGCCAGTATCCGTGCAGTCGCGGTGACAGGGAGTGGTCGACCGGCCATCCCATCACCCCGGCCAGCTTTGCTGCGCTGCTCAAGACCATGATCGCCGATCCTTCGTCAAACCTGCTCAAACGTTATTCGCTACGACAATGCTACCACGATGCCGATCCTGTCTCATGGTGTCATCAAAAGGCACCGGCGTCGTGCTGGCGCAAGAACGCCAGAAGCGGCAACAAGGGAAGACCGAGGATGGCGAAGAAATCGCCCTCTATTTCGGAAAAGAGCTGGGCGCCCAACCCCTCGAGACGATAAGCGCCAACCGAGTCCAGGGCTTCCGGGCCGGCCTTTTCCAGATAGGCGGCGATGGCGGTTTCCGACAGTGGCCGCATGGTCAGCCGCGCCGTCTCGACCACATGCCACAGTCGATCGCCATCGCGCACCACGCAGACGGCGCTCACCAGCCGGTGGGTACGTCCACTAAGGAAACCGAGCTGCCGCGCCGCCGCCTTGGCATCCGGCGGCTTATCGAACCAAGTGCCACCGCATTCGAGTATCTGATCGGCGCCGATGACGGGGGCGCCGGAATGGCGCGGCGACACAGCCTCGGCCTTGGCCCGCGCCAGCGCCTCGGCGGCCTCCTCCGTCCTTGTCCAGCGCGCCAAAAGGCCAGCCTTGATCACTCCTTCATCGAGCGACGACGGGTCCTGGATGCAGGGGAGCCCGGCGGCCTCGAGAACTTGGGCGCGGGCGCGGCTCGCCGAAGCCAGAACCAGCGGCGGCGGTAGGATGGTCAGGGGTTTTGCTCCTGACGTCGGTTGTAAAGTTGAAGTATGTGGGCCGCCGTTTCCTCAATGGACCGTCGGGTGACGTCGATGACCGGCCAGCCATGGCTGGCGAACAGGCGGCGTGCCGCGTTCACTTCCTGGAAAACTGTTTCGCTGTCCACATAATCCGTTTGTTCGTCCTGCTTGAGCATGCGCAGCCGGTTGCGTCGGATCTCGACGAGGCGCTTAGGGTCCTCGGTCAAACCGACGATAAGCGGTTTTTCAGCTTCCAATACTTCGGGGGGTAGGGGGAAGCCGGGAACCACCGGAATGTTGGCCGCCTTGATGCCGCGGTTTGCCAGATAGATGCAGGTCGGAGTCTTGGAGGTGCGCGAGACACCGATGACCACCACGTCAGCTTCGTTCAGGTCCCGCGTCAATTGTCCGTCGTCGTGGTTGAGAACGAAGTGCATGGCTTCGATGCGACCGAAATAATCGGCGTCCATGATATGTTGGCGCCCGGGCCGGGCATGAACCTCTGCCCCCAAATAGGCGCCGAGGGCAGTGACAATAGGATCGAGCATAGAAATGGATGGTACCTGCAGGCGACGGCAGCCTTCCTCCAGTATCTTGCGCATATCAGGATCGACCAGCGTGTACAGCACGAACCCCGGGTGGCACTTGATGCCAGCAACGACTTCCCGTACCTGGTTTCGTCCACGTACCATGGGCCAGATGTGTTCCGTCATCTGGACCTTTTCGAACTGCACGAGGGAGGCGCG
>DASCNF010000114.1:0-5992 GCA_036011345.1 Rhodospirillales bacterium
ATGGTGCACCAGGTCGGGGCATTGCTGGCGGTAGATGCGTATCAGGTTGATGATGGATTTGATCTCGGAAACCACCGAGAACTTGCTGCGCGGCAGAAGGAATGAAATGAGCCGGAAGCCTTCGTTCTTGATAATGTCAGTGTGGTAGTGGGTACGCGTGACCACGGTGACGTCGCACCCGGCGTCGCGCACGGCGCGGGCCAGGCCAAGCCGGTGGGAAACGAAATACCAGTCCTCGGTGACCAGATAGAGGATGTGGGGCTTTTTTTTGTGGTCGCTCATGTTCCGGTCTTATAGGTTGCGCTTCTCAATCCGTGGCGCCGGGAGGATATTCCCGCATGACCAATTTATTGGTGCGGGGAAGTGCGCCGCAAGCCAAATCTCACAGCTTGGGTGACGAGCATGCGGGAAGCGGATGATCGCAACGCCACGGCATAACGGGACCACGGACCCGCGGCCAGGGGCGCCGGGCCGCCGCGTACGCGTTCTCGTCAATGGCGTGCACGCCCACAGCGGCGGCGGCGTCACCTATCTCCGCAACATGCTTCCCATGCTGGCCGCCGACCCGGAACTCGAGTTGCACCTCATTGTGCACGAAGAGCAGTTGGCATTGCTGGGGCCGCTTGATGCGCGCCTCCACGTCCACGCGCTTGGCTTCAGGAACGGGTTTTTCTGCCGGCTTCTGTGGGAGCAGGCGGCGCTGCCGTTCCTGGTCCGCCGGCTCGGTGCCGACGTCACCTTTTCGCCGGCCAACTTCGGGCCGCTCCTGGCGCCGGCGCCGGTGGTCCTGCTGCGCAATACCCTGGCTGTGGCCGAGACCGAGACGCGTTTCTCCAAGCGCCTCTACTGGCGGGGGCTGGGCGCCATGACGGCGCTGTCCCTGCTGGGCTGCCGGCGCGCCATCGCCGTCTCCGAATACGCGGCGCGCGTCCTCACCCGCCGCCTTCCGGCATTCGTGGAAAGGCGCGTCGCCGTCGTCCACCATGGCATCGGGCCGCCCTTCGCGCCGCCCCCGGAAGGCGCGGAGCGCGAGGACTTCGTGCTCGCCGTTGCCGACCTCTACGTGCAGAAGAACCTGCACGGGTTGCTCGACGCCCTAGACACTCTCAAAGATCGCTTCCCCGATATCCGCCTCAAGGTGGCGGGGCGCGCCGTCGACCACGACTACGAGGCGCGCCTCAAGGACATCATCGCGGTGCGCGCCCTCCGCCCCCATGTAGAGATGCTGGGCGACGTGGCGCCCGAGCGATTGGCCGAGCTTTACCGGGCTTGCGCACTGTTCGTGTTCCCGTCTTTCGTGGAGACCTTCGGAATGCCCCTGGTCGAGGCCATGGCTTCGGGCGCCCCCATCGTCAGCTCCAACGCCGCCGCCATGCCGGAAGTGCTGGGCGAGGCGGCGCTGTTCTTCCAGCCTGGCGACACGGCGGCCATGGCGGCGCGCCTCGCCGAGGCCCTCGGGGACGGGGCCCTGCGCCGCCGTCTGGGCGCCCTGGCGCTGGCCCGCGCCGGGCAATTCTCGTGGCAAGAGGCGGCACGACGCACCGCCGCCGTGCTCAAGGCGGCGCCTCGCCGCAACAGCCTCAGCGCTTGACCAGGGCGGGGCGGGCGGCGACGGCGGCGGCATCCCAGACGGCGATGACGCCGTTGCGATAGCGCTGAATGAACTCGGGCCGGGCGCCGTCGGGCAGGGCCTTCTGGTAGGTGAAGAGCTTGCCGCCGGGGTGGGCCTCGGCCCAGGCCTGAGCGTGGTGTTCCCAGACGGCGTCGAGCGGCTTTTCCAGGCGGCCCGGGAAGTGGAACTGCCCGTGGTACTTGCCGACCACGGCGACGGCGCGCCCCTGGCGCTGCAGGGCAGCGGCATGGCGGGCCGTCCGCGCCACGTCAAAGGCCCCCTTCAGGTGCGGCTGCGCGGTCAGGTGTGCGGCCAGCACCAAGAGCAACGCGGCGGCGGCCAGCATGGTGGCACGGCGAGACAGCGTGGGCGCCGGCCACACCGCCGCCGCCACCGCCGTCAGGGCCGGCGGCAGGCCGGCGAAGTGGGCCATGTCGCGGGCCCACGGCGGCAGCGCCACGGCTTCCGGCATCAGGGACGCGGTGAGCAGGGCGACAAGCGCCACGATGGGCGTCGCGAACAAGAGGGCCGGAAGCGCCCCATCGAGACGTCGCCGCCGGGCGTCCGCCATGCTTAGGGCCGAGGCCACGAGGAGGGCGGCGGCCGGCAGGGCGGGCGCGAAGTAGTGGGGCTGCTTGCCGCTGATGAAGGACAGCGTGATCCCCGAAAGCAACAACCAGGCGAGGCAGAAGCGGTTGCCGGGCTCATCGATGAAGGCGCGCCCCGCCGCCAGGCCGCACCACACGGGCGGCCACACGGTCCACGGCAACAAGCCGCCGGCCAGCATGGCGAGGTAGAACCACCAGGGCCGCTCGTGGGCGAAGGAATCGGAGATTCGGCCCGCCGTCTGCTTCCACAGGATAGCGTTGGCGTAGGCTTCCCCGCCGGCCTCGGCGGCGGGCAGCGCCCAGGCCAGGGCGATGGCGGCGCCGAGGACGATGGCACCGGCCAGCCCGGCGTACCAGCCGAGCCACCCGCCACCGCCCTGCCGCGCCGCCGGCGGGGTGGCCCACAAGGGGGTGGTCAGGGGCACCGGCAGCATGTAAACTAAGGCCACCGGCCCCTTCGAGAGAAGGCCCAGGCCGAGCGCCACGCCGGCCACCGCCCAGCCTCGCCAACCCCGCCAGCCCATCGAACCCCTGTGGTGCGCCGCGTCAGCGACGCCGAGCAGCGCGGCGAGGGTGAAAAAGCAGACCAGCATGTCGAAAAGCGTGAGCGTCGCGGCGGTTGCCCAGAAGACGCTGCCGATGAGGATCACCGGCGCCATCGCCGCGACATCGGGGCGATCCGGCCACAGGCGCCGGGCGAGAAACCCGGACAACACCAAGCTGCCCAGCGCGAATAGCGGCGCCACCGTCCGCGCCCACCACTCGACGGCGCCGAACAGTGCCCAGCCCAGGTTGATCAACCAGAACAGCAGTGGAGGCTTGTGGCTGTAGGGGGCGCCGTTGAGGTGGGGCACCAGATGGTCGCCACCGACGTGCATCTCCCACGCCACCGCCAGATAGCGGGTCTCGTCGACGGGCAGGGGCGGGCGGGTATAAAGGGCCACCATCACCAGCACCAGCCAGGCGGCGGTCCACGCTACGGAGAGAGGAAGGCGGCCGGTCATTGCCGAACCGGGTGTGCGATTCGCCCCTCTTGTGCCCCTCCTGGCGGCACTTGCCAGCGCCAGCGTCGCCTCACCGCCAGGTACCTCGGGTGTCGATGACCACCTTGCCGTCAAGCAGGGCCCTGTCTAGCGCCTTGAAGGGTCGGTGATCGGCGAGCAGGACGACGATATCGGCACCTTCGATTGCCTCTTCGAGGGGCACCAGGACGAGCCCGGGGATACCTGCGAGTTCGTCCGGCAGGGCCTTGATATGGGGCTCCACGACCATCACGCTGGCGCCACCTTGGCCGGCTATTTCCTCGGCCAGGGCTTCGACGATGCGCACCGCCGGGCTCATGCGCAGATCGTCGATGTCGGCCTTGTAGGCGAGCCCCAGGCAAGCGACGCGCGGCGCCTCCATTTCGGCTGCCGCCTTCAGCACGGTATTGACAACGTGGCGTGGCATGGTCTCGTTGACCTGGCGGGCGAGCTCGATGAGAGGGGTGTCGCCGGGAACGGAATCGACGATGAACCACGGATCGACGGCGATGCAGTGGCCGCCCACCCCGGGGCCAGGCCTTAGGATGCCGACGCGCGGATGACGGTTGGCGAGGTCGACCGCCTCCCAGACGTCGACGCCGAGGCCCTCGCACACCACCGAAAGCTCGTTGGCGAACGCGATGTTGACGTCGCGGTAGGAGTTCTCGGCCAGCTTGACCAGTTCCGCCGTGCGTGCTGTGGTCAGATGGCAACAACCGTCCACGAAGATGCGGTAGAGATCGGCGGCGCGTTCGGCGGAGCGGAGGTTGAGGCCGCCGATCACCCGGTCGTTCCGCACCAACTCCGTGATGACGCGGCCCGGCAGCACGCGCTCCGGGCTGTAGGCGATATCCACCTCGCCCACATCGTCTTCACCATGGGGGAAAGCGAGGTCCTGGCGCCACCCGGCGAGCCATTCGGCAACTGCCTCGGTGGTGCCCACCGGCGACGTCGATTCGATGACGATGAGGTCGCCGGCCTTGAGCGCCGGGGCCAGTTCCTCGGCCGAGACCTTGAGGTGCGAGAGGTCCGGCTTGTGCTCGTCGGTAAGAGGGGTGGGCACGGCGATGATAAAGGCGTCGGCGGTTTCGGGGCGTGTCGCCGCGGTAAGCTTGCCGGTGGCGACGGCGCCGGAGACCAGGATGTCGAGGTCGGGCTCGACGATGTGCACTTGGCCCTTGTTGATGAGGGCGACGGTTTTTTCGTTGGTGTCGACGCCGAGTACCGAGACGCCGCGCCTGGCGAGGCTCGCCGCTGTCGGCAGACCCACGTAGCCGAGACCGATGACGCAGATTTTTTCAAAGGTTCGCTTCACGCGTGATCTCCTCGACGATGCGTTGGCTGGCCTTGCCGTCGCCATAGGGGTTGTGGGCGCGGCTCATGGTGGCGTAGGCACTTTCGTCATCGAGCAGGCGTTCGCTCTCGTTGACGATGGCCTCGGCGTCGGTGCCGACGAGACGCACCGTTCCGGCGTCGACTGCCTCGGGGCGCTCGGTCACGTCGCGCATGACCAGCACGGGCTTGCCCAGTGACGGCGCTTCCTCTTGTATGCCGCCCGAATCGGTGATGATGAGGTAGGCGTGCCGCATAAGATAAACAAACGGCAGGTATTTCTGGGGCTCGATCAAATGGACGCCCGGCATGCCGCCAAGCAAGCGTTTCACCGGTTCGCCGACGTTGGGGTTTAGGTGGACGGGATAGACGATCTCAAGGTCGCCGCGCTCGCCCAGTCGCGCCAGGGCGTCGCAGATGCGCTCGAACCCGGCGCCGAAGTTCTCGCGCCTGTGCCCCGTGACCAGAATCAGCCGGCGGTCGGGATCGAGGAACGGGAACAAGGACTCCATGGCGCACCGCGCCTCGGCATCGTCGTCGAGCCGCTGGGTGACGTGGAAGAGGGCGTCGATCACCGTGTTTCCGGTGACGACGATGCTCTCATCGGGGGCGCCCTCGCGCCGTAGGTTGGTGCGCGCCGTCTCCGTCGGCGCGAAGTAGAGGTCGGCGATGGCATCGGTCAGCTTGCGGTTCATCTCCTCGGGCCAGGGCGCGAGCACGTCGCCGGAGCGCAGGCCCGCCTCCACGTGGCCGACCGGGATCTTGCGGAAATGCGCCGCTAGGGAGGCGGCGAACGTGGTGGTGGTATCACCGTGCACCAGCACGCGGCACGGTTTGCTGTCGTCCAGCACCCCTTCCATGCCGGACAGCACGGCTCCGGTAATGTGGGTGAGATCCTGATCGTCCCGCATGATGTCTAGGTCGTAATCGGGACGGATGTCGAAGAGTTCCAGCACTTGGTCCAGCATGTCCCGGTGCTGCGCCGTCACGCACACACGTGACTCGAGGCCCGGCGCCGCCGCCAAAGCCCGCACCACTGGCGCCATCTTGATGGCTTCGGGGCGTGTTCCGAAAACGCTCAAGACCCGCATCTTCGTCCTTCCGCGCTCAACCGTTTGTTCATTTGTTTGTCCATCTTATTGTTCATCTGTGGCGCGGCGACGCCCAGGGGCCCTTTTTGTAACCGGATCGCGGCCCCGTTTCCCGTGCCTGGATATAGCGCTCATGGCCATTTCGCAAGAACGGCTTTCCGCCCGGCGGCCGAATCCATATGGTATGAGGTTTCGTTGTCCGGTCCACGACCCATGGGCGATCCAGCAAATGTCCGGCGTGCACGCAATAACGAAATTCCGCCCCTGGCGCCTGGGGCCGGCGCTTCTTGCTGGCCTGCTGGTATGGCTCGGCGGCGGCTCGCTGGC
>DASCNF010000115.1:0-9969 GCA_036011345.1 Rhodospirillales bacterium
GCCGGGTGACGTCCCCGGCGGCCAGCCAGCTGCGCCTCGCCATGTGGTCGGGGCCGCGCAATATCTCGACGGCGATGATGCGGGCGTGGGGGAACCGCCCCGACGCCGTGGTGCTTGACGAGCCTTTCTACGGCTATTACCTGGCCGCCACCGGCCTCGACCATCCGGGGCGCCATGACATCATCGCCTCCCAGCCATCCGACTGGCGCGACGTGGTGGCGGCGCTCACCGATCCCGTGCCCGGAGGCAAGGCGATCTTCTATCAAAAACACATGACCCACCACCTGCTGGAGGCGGTGGACCGAGCGTGGCTCGCCGAGATGACCAACTGCTTTCTCATTCGCGATCCGGTCGAGGTACTGGCTTCCTACGCCCGTGTTCGTAGCGCCGTGACCCTGGAAGACCTGGGACTGCCCCAGCAGGTCGAGATCTTCGAGGCCGAAAGGGCGCACGGCGGCGCCGTGCCGCCGGTGCTCGACGCCCGCGACGTGCTGGAGCACCCGCGCGCCCTGCTCGAACGCTTGTGTGCGGCGGTCGGCACCGCCTTCGACGAGCGCATGCTGTGCTGGCCGCCGGGGCGGCGCGACACCGACGGGGTGTGGGCGGAACACTGGTACGCCAAGGTCGAGGTTACAACCGGCTTCGCCCCCTACCGGGCGCCCACGGAGCCGCTGGCAGACGTGCTGAAGCCCCTCGCCGAAGCCGCCGCGCCCTACTACCGCTGGCTTTACGAACACCGGATGCGGCCGTGAGGTTTGCCCGTGAGCTAACCGGGGGACTGTCGGTTCTGGCTGCGGTCTTGTGGCTTGGCGCCGCTCCGGCCGTGGCGGCGGAACTCCGCGTCAAGGTGACGGGATTGCGTTCCACCGACGGCGCCGTGCATTTTGCCCTCTACGACGGTGCTCGGGGGTTCCCAACCGAGGCGGGAAAGATCGGCGGCACCAAGGTGAAGGCGGTGGCCGGGGGCGTAGTTGCGGTGTTCTCCAGCCTGGCGCCCGGCACCTACGCGGTCGCCGTCTACCACGACGAGAACGGCAACGGCGCTTTCGACCAGGGCCTCTTCGGTCTCCCCCTTGAGGACTATGGGTTCAGCAACGACGCGCCGGTGTGGTTCGGCCCGCCGGACTTCGCCGAGGCTGCTTTCGCTGTCGAGGGAAAAGTCATCGAAATCGCGATTCGCCTGGATTAATCGGGCGGCGTACCGGCGGATTCGGGATTTGACCGTAGCCAGTCGGGAAAACCGTGTGATAGGTTTTTCAAATCTATCCCCAACAGGGAAACCAATCATGGCAAATCATGCCCAGGTCGCGGAAAAATTGCTGCGTAACGCGGCACAATTCTTCCGCGACGTCGGTGGCCAGAATCAGCAAATCCAGGAATAGATGGAAAACAACGCCCGCACTTACGATACGGGGGCTAACCTGGTCGAGAGCGATTCCGGTGGCGAGATGCCGGACGTTGCCGCCGATGGCAAAGAGGGCAAGGCGGAGGGTTAGGCGGCCGCTTCGATCCCCTGCTGACGTGGAGGCTATTCATGGAGGAGCCTCGCGCCCATGGATGGCAAAACGACCCAGGCGATTGAAGAATACGTGGACTCCGAACGCGGCCGTTTAGGCGACGGCGAGAAGCAGCGTTGCGTGCTCGGCCTTTATCGCCGGCTGGCTAGGGGCGAGCCTGTCACTGACGCCGCCTTGGCTCGGGACCTGGGGGAATCCGAGGATCGGGTGGGGGAAATTCTGGCGCTGCTGCCGTTGTCGTGGATCGAGTGCGACGGCGAGGGCCTCATTACCGGAGTTTGCGGTTTGGGCCTAACGGAGACGCGCCACCGGTTGGCGGCGGGCCGGCGGACTCTCTTCGCGTGGTGCGCCTTCGATTGCCTTTTCCTGCCGGAAATATTGGACCAAGAACTCACCGTCTCTTCCTCCTGTCCGGTGACGGGAGCGGAGGTAGCGCTCGCCGTCGCCCCCGAAGGTGTTATCGAGGCGCGGCCCCATGGCACCGTCATGTCCTTCGTGACTCCCGGGATCGGCGAACGCCGCCACGATCTGCGCCAGGTTTTTTGCCGCCATATCAACTTCTTCGCCTCCGACGAGGCGGCGGCAAAGCGCCAAGGCGGCGATAATTCCCTCATACTCGATCTTGTCGCCGCCCACGCGCTGGCCCGGCGGCGAAATCGGGCGGTTTTTTCCGAGGTGATCGTGGCGGCGCCCTAAGGGAGGGGAGCCTCAGTCCTCCAGCCCCATCAGGGCGCGGGCGAAGGCGCCGGCCTCGAATGGGCGTAGATCATCGATCCCCTCGCCCACTCCGGCGGCGTGCACGGGTAGGCCGAAGGCCTCGGCCAGCGCCACCACCACGCCGCCGCGCGCCGAGCCATCGAGCTTGGTGACCATCAGGCCGGTGACGTCCACCATATCGCGGAAAACCCCGACCTGGGCGTGGGCGTTCTGGCCAACCGTGGCATCGAGCACCAGTACGCAATCGTGGGGCACGGAGGGGTCAAACTTCCTCATGGCGCGCACGATCTTCTGCAACTCGGCCATGAGGTCGGCCTTGTTGTGCAGGCGGCCGGCGGTATCGACGATCAACACGGCCGTCCCGTCAGCCCGCGTCGCCGCCAGCGCGTCATAGGCGAGGCCGGCGGCGTCAGCACCCGATTCCCTGGCGATCACCGGGCACCCGGCGCGCTCGGCCCACACCTGAAGCTGCTCTATGGCGGCGGCGCGGAAGGTGTCGCCAGCGGCGAGTACCACGGAATGGCCCTGGTCCTTGAACTGCTTGGCGAGCTTGGCGATGGTAGTGGTCTTGCCCGAACCGTTGACCCCGCAGACGACAATGACGTGGGGCCGATGGGCGCCGTCGATGAACAGGGGGCGGGCCACCGGTTGCAGAATTTCCGCGATCTCGCCGGCCAGCGCGGCGCGCACGCCCTCGGGGCCAGCGTCGGGGTCGAAGCGGCTTTCGGCGAGGCTGGCGGTCAGGCGTTCCGCCGTTGCCACACCGAGGTCGGCTGAAATCAAGAGGTCTCGCAATTCGTCCAGGGTCTGGCCATCCAGCCGGCGCTTGGTGAAAAGATCGGAGATGCCGCCGCCGAGCTTCGCCGATGAGCGGTCAAGTCCGGCTCGCAGTCGGCCAAGCCAGTCCTTCCCGGCACCGTCGCTCATGCCGGCCGGTCGCCGATGAGATAGCCGCCGTCGACGGCGGCGACGCGGGCGGCGACGATGGCCCCGGATGGGGCGCTGAAGGAGAGGCGCACCGGCGCATAGTGCCGGGAGCGCCCGGCGCCGTCGTTCTCGACGAGCACCTCGGTGCGCGTTCCCACCCGGTTGTGCAGGTAGCGTCCGAGCGCCGCCTCGCCGGCCGCCCTGAGGCGTGTCGCGCGCTCCCGGCGTACGGCGGGAGCAACCTGGGGCATGCGCGCCGCCGCCGTGCCGGCGCGCGGCGAATAGGGGAAGACGTGCAGGTAGGTCAAGCCCAGCCTATCGATCGCCGCCAGGGTATTGGCGAACATGGTCTCTGTCTCGGTGGAGAAGCCGGCGATGAGGTCGGCGCCGAAGACGACGTCGGGTCGTGCGCGCCGCACCCTGGCGCACAGGCGGGCGGCGTCGGCCAGGAGGTGGCGGCGTTTCATGCGCTTTAGGATCATGTCGTCACCGGCTTGAAGGCTAAGGTGAAGGTGCGGCATCAGACGCGGCTCCTCGCCGAGCAGGCGGATGAGGTCGTTGTCGACGGCCGCCGGATCTAGGGAACTTAGGCGCAGACGGTCAAGATCGGGCACGGCGGCGAGCAGGCGCCGCGCTGCCACGCCGAGGGTCGGACGCCCCGGAAGGTCGTTCCCGTAGGAGCAGATATCAACGCCGGTGAGCACAACCTCCCGGTGCCCGTTGGCGGTCAGCCGGCGCACCTGATCGACGATGCGCTCGGGCGGTACGCTGCGGGCCGGACCGCGCGCTAGGGGAATGATACAAAAGGTACAGTGGTGGTTGCAGCCCTGCTGGACCTGGGCGAAGGCGCGGGTGCGCCCGTCGAAGCCGGCAAGCGGGGAGCCGTTGAAAGGAGGGGCCGCCGGCCGGTGCGTCGTCGTGATGTCGGCGACGGCGACTTTATCCGGCCCGTCGAGGGTGTCGGCGTCGAAGCTCGCCGCGTCGAGCTTCTCGGCGTTGCCCAGAACCTTGTCCACCTCGATCATGGCGGCGAACATTTCGGGCTCCATCTGCGCTGCGCAGCCGGCGACGACGATGCGGGCCCCGGGGTTATCACGGCGGGCGCGGCGGATGGCCTGGCGCGTTTGGCGGACGGCCTCGCCGGTCACGGTACAGGTGTTGACGATGACGGTATCGGCCAGCCCGGCCTCCTCGGCATGGCGGCGCATGACCTCCGATTCGAGGGCGTTGAGCCGGCAGCCCAAGGTAATGACACGGGGGTTATCCATGGCTCCCAGCTCAGGCCAGCAGGGCCCCGAACAGCGTGCCCGCGAAGCTGATGGCAACGGGTCCGGTCATGATTACGTGGCCGTCCTTGCACCACTCGATCTTCAAGGTGCCGCCGTCGAGATCCACATCGGCAGTGCGCTCCGTGAGGCTCCGGGCGTGCGCCGCCACCAACGCCGCGCACGCCCCGGAGCCGCAGGCGCGGGTGATGCCGACGCCGCGCTCCCACACGCGCAGCCGGAGGTGCCGGCGCGAAAGCACCTGGACCACCTCCACGTTGGTGCGCTCGGGGAACAAGGGGTAATGCTCAATCTCCGGTCCCACGGCGTCGAGGGGCACGGTTTCGGCGTCATCGACGAAAAAGACGGCGTGCGGGTTGCCGATGCCGACCCCCACCGGGTCTGTCAGCGGCCCCGCCGCGATGTCGAGGTGCAAGGTGTCGGCGTCGCGGGCCAAGGGAATGTCCCGCCATTCCAGGCTGGCGTTGCCCATGTCGACGGCGATTTTACCGGCCGCGCCGGCGCGCGCCTCAAGGACACCCGCTTGTGTTTCGACGAGGACGCGTTCGGCCCCCTTCTCCGCCATGATCATGGCGGCAACGCAGCGCGTGCCGTTGCCGCACGCTGCCACCTCGCCGCCGTCGGCGTTGCGGATGCGCAAGAATGCGTCAGCCGCCCCGTTCCTCGGCGGTTCGACGACGAGCAATTGGTCGCAGCCGACGCCGGTGCGCCGATCGGCAATGGCGCGCACCTCGGCGTCGGTGAGCGCCAGCGGCGCGGCGCGGGCGTCGAAGATCACGAAATCGTTGCCCAAGCCGTGCATCTTGGTGAAGGCCAAGCCTGTCATGACCCGCTTAATATGGCGGGCAACGGGATGAAGTCCACAGGATTCAGTGGTTTATTCAGGGCTTTCAGGGCTTTCAGGGCGTATCGCCGGGGCGATGGGCGGCCACGAAACTCTCCATGTGGAACTGGGCCTGGTCCGGGGCGTAGGCGTGGCCGCGGCTCACCGGACAGGCGTGGCGGGCCAGGCAGCCGCCTTCCAGGCAGGCGCGGCCGGCTGACGTCGAGACGTACGCCACACATGCCGGCACGTCGTAGCGTCCAGCCTCCAGGGCGCCCACCGGGCACCCGGTCAGGCAGGGCTTCTCGGGGCACCCCTGGCACGGGCTGGAGCCCACCCGACGGGGCGGCAGGGCCAGCTTTTCGGCGAACAAAAGCGCCCCACGATAGGCGTGCCACAGGCCGAATTCGGCATCAATCAGCGGGCCGATCGGCGAGACATGAACAGGCTCCGCCTTCCCGGCCCAGCGCTGGAACGGGTGATAGGGCGGCCCGTCGAAGGGAAACACCACGTCGGCGCCGAGTTCCCGGGCCGCCGCGACCAACACCCGCCGCGACCAGGCATTGAGGGAATGAGGCTCGTCGCGGCGGGCGCGCTGAAAGGCTCGCCACATCGCCGGACCGGCATTGCCGACGAGTATGGCGGTGCCCGGGTCTCCGGGCACGCCATCCCCGGTGCCAGGGTGGAACCCGCCCCGGCACATTAGGCCGGACGCGGCAATGATATCGGTGATGCGGTCGAGATCTGCGAAGACGCCACCGCGCGTTCGGCGCGTCGCGCGCCAGGGGCTCAACTCGCTTTCGCCGAGGTGGCAAGCGACTTGATGAACTGAAACAGCCGCCGGCGCACCTTGACGTCGGCAATGCGGAAGTAGTTGTGCGCCAACTCGATGCCCTCGCGCGTGTTCTTCGGGTCGTGGGAGAACGATACCGATGGATCGGCGAAGCCCTTGGAGCGGCGCGCGCCGGGCTTCCACAATCCTTCCGGCATGCCCTCGTAAAAGTACGCGACTTCCACGCCCAGCGCCTTGGACGCCTTGAACAGGTTGCTGGCGCCGATGCGGTTGGTGCCGTTCTCGTACTTCTGCACCTGCTGGAAAGTGACACCGACCGCCTCGCCTAGCTTCGTTTGACTCCAGCCGACTCCGAGCCGGCGGGCGCGAATGCGGGTGCCCACGTACTTGTCTAGGGGATCGGCGGAGCCCTTGGTGGCGCGGTTGCTTTTGCGTTTCGGGGTGCGCTTGGTCGTTTTTCTTGCCATTAAGTCGGTTCCGCTAAAGTTGTTGGCGAAACGTCATCACTCCATCGCGCGAGGATACATCTCTTGACTGTGTGATTATATCACAAGAACGTGATGTACATTGTTTTTTTGTCGGCCGATTGCAGCCTATTCGCGGGGTGCGGCGGCGGTTGCTTTTGTTCGCCACGCCATGCGTTCAATCCGGCTGTCGCGGCGGCGCCTGGATGACTGGGGCGGCGGCGTCGAGAATCTCGCGGCGATCCCCGGAGCGCGGCGGGTAGATGCGCTGGCAATTTATGGTCCGCTTGATCTCCTTGGCGTCGGCGCCCTCGGCCACCACCTTGCGCTCCCATCCCCGAGTCAGTACCGCGCCCCACGGGCCGAGATCGACACAGGTAACGTAGTAGTCGATGTCGAACGCCAATGGTTCCTTGCCGAGAAGATCGCACACCACGTTGTGGCCGGCGAAGCGCCCCATGGGCCGACCGTACTGGCAAGACATGACCGAGGCGTGTTTGCTATCAACCTTGGCGCGCGCCATGTCACCGGCGACGAAAACCCCGTCGATGCCTTCGAGCCGCAAGAATTGATCGACGTCGACGCGGCCCAGGCGGTCGCGCGTCACCGGCAATTGCCCGGTCATCGGGTTGGCGCGCATGCCGGCGGTCCATACCACGGTGCGGGCCTCGATGCGGGCGCCGCCGGTCAGGGTGACGCCGTCGCCATCCACCGCTGCGACCTCGATGCCGGTGCGGCATTCGATTGCCAACTCGGAGGTCGCCTTTTCGATGACGGATCGGGCCTCGGCGCCCATGCTGGAACCGATGTGGCGGCCGGAATCGGCGAGGATGACCCGCCCGTCGCCGACGCCGGCGGCGCCGAGCCGCGCCGGCATCTCGCATGCCGCCTCGATGCCGGTGAGCCCGGCGCCGATGATCAGCGCGGTGCGTGCCCCCGGTCCTTGGGCGGTCGTGCCGAGCTCTTGGATATGCGCCTCCAGCAGCGCCGCCTCGCCGTAGGTGTCGATGGAGAAGGCGTGTTGGCGCAACCCCGGGATGTCCGGCCTGTGGAGCCGGCTGCCGGCGGCCAGCACCAAGCCGTCGTAAGGGAGGACGACGGGGCCGTCGGCGGTCTCTACCGCGACGTGCTTCTCAACGAGGTCGATGGCCCCGGCCTCGCCCTCGACGCGGCCGACGCCGATGGGGTCGAGGACTTCAGCGAGGGGCACCCGCACGGCACCGAGGTCGGCCTCGTAGTTGCGCACGCGGATGGCGTGCCAGGAATCGCGGTTGACGACGGTGATTTTCACCTCGTCGGCGCCGACACCCAGCTCGTCGAGCTTGCGCGCCGCACCGACGGCGCTCCACAGCCCGGCGAAGCCGGCGCCGACGACGACGATGTTTTTCACGGGTGTCGCTCCGATAGTTCCATGGCGGGCTGAGTATTCTCCCAATCCGCCCGTTAATCAACGCTCCTCGCGGCGCCGGTACAGCCCTTGACTTGGCCCCCCACCGGCCTTAGGGTGCACCGCCTAGACAAGTTGTATGACCCCATAGCCGACGCCTTTCGGGGCGCCGCCGGTCCGCGAGTTTCGCGCACTGGCGTATTGCCGTTTCGGACGCGCGTCGGGCCATTTGGAGCGCTACAAGGGATGTTTGACACCCTCGGCGGCCGCCTCGCCGGAATATTCGAGAAACTGACCAGGCGCGGCGCCCTCAGCGAGGCTGACGTGACAGAGGCGCTGCGCGAGGTGCGCGTCGCCCTGCTCGAGGCCGACGCAGCGCTCCCTGTGGTCAAGGACTTCATCGAGGCCGTCCAGGAGCGCGCCACCGGCCAGGACGTACTGCGCAGCGTCACCCCGGGGCAGATGGTGGTCAAGATCGTCCATGACCAGCTGGTCGAAACCCTAGGCGCGGAAACTACCGAGATCAACCTGCGCGGTACCCCGCCGGTGGTCATCCTCATGGTCGGCCTTCAGGGCTCCGGCAAGACGACGACCAGCGCCAAGCTCGGCCTGCGCTTGAAGAACCGCGCTAAGAAGAAGGTCCTGCTCGCTTCCCTCGACGTCTATCGTCCGGCAGCGCAACAGCAACTCGCCCAGCTCGGCGAACAGGCCGACGTGGCGGTGCTCCCCGTGGTGTTCGGAGAGCGGCCCCTGGCCATCGCCAAGCGCGCCATGGAGAGCGGGCGCCGCGAGGGCTATGACGTGGTCATCCTGGACAGCGCCGGGCGCCTGCACATCGACGACAAACTGATGGACGAGGTGGCCGCCGTCAGGGCCGAGGCCAAGCCCACGGAGACCTTGCTGGTGGCCGACGCCATGACCGGCCAGGACGCTGTCAACATGGCCCGCGAGTTCCACGAGAAGGTGGGGATCACCGGCCTCGTGCTGACCCGCGTCGACGGCGACGCCCGCGGCGGCGCCGCCCTTTCCATGAAGGCGGTGACCGGCCAGCCCATCAAGCTGATGGGCGTTGGCGAAAAGCTCGACGCCCTGGAGGTCTTCAACGCCGAGGGCATCGCCGGGCGCATTCTCAGCATGGGCGACGTGGTCGGGCTGGTCGAAAAGGCCGCCGAGGTGGTCGAGGCGGAAGAGGCCGAGAAGCTTGCCGCCAAAATGATGAAGGGCCAGTTCAGCCTCGACGACATGGCCGCCCAGTTCCGCCAACTGCGCAAGATGGGCGACGTCAAGGGGATGCTCTCCATGTTGCCGGGCATCAGCAAGGTCAAGAAGCAGTTGGCCGAGACCGACATTGACGACCGTATGATCGCCCGCCAGGAAGCCATCATCCTGTCGATGACGGCGGCGGAACGGCGCAAGCCGAAAATACTCAACGGATCGCGCCGCCGCCGCATCGCCGCTGGCTCGGGAACAACCGTCCAGGATGTCAACCGCGTGCTCAAGCAATTCCAGCAGATGACCGCGATGATGAAGAAGATGGGCAAGATGGGGAAAAAGGGATTGATGGCCGGCGGCGGCCTGCCGCCCGGGTTTGCGCCACCCAACACCCCGAGCCGATGAATTTGCCAAGCTCAACCTGAAGGGAGAGAAAATCTGATATGACTTTGAAAATCCGGCTTACCCGGAGGGGCGCGAAAAAACACCCCTTCTACCGCATCGTCGTCGCCGACTCCCGCAGCCCGCGCGACGGCCGTTTCATAGAGAGGCTGGGCCACTACAACCCCATGGTGCCCAAGGACCATCCGGAACGCATCGTCCTCAAGGAGGAGCGCATCAGGCATTGGATTGGGGTGGGCGCTAAGCCGTCGGATCGGGTGGCCCGCTTCCTCGGCCAGGCGGGAATCATGGAGATGCCGGCGGTCCCGGAGCAGACCAAGAAAAACCAGCCGCGCCCAAAGACCGTGGAGCGCATGAAGGCGGCCGAGGAAGCGGCGGTGGCGGTCAAGGAAGCTCCCGCCGAGGAGAAACCGGCCGAGGAGCCCGCGGTCGAGGAGCCCG
>DASCNF010000116.1:0-8532 GCA_036011345.1 Rhodospirillales bacterium
CGAACCACTTCCAGCACGGGGCATCACTGGTATCGAGGGTGGTCTGCCAATACTGTTCCCAGGTGAGGAGATCGGCGAATTCCTTGAAGCACTCGGGAAAATTATCCAGGCTGAAGCGCTCGAATATTCCGCGGTCGGCCATGTTGGCCTGGGCAATGAACTCGGGCGAGGGGTGGATATACTCCTCTTCCTGCCAGTGGACCGCGATCTGTGCTTCGCTGAGCTTGCCACTCTTGGTGGATTTGCCTTTCTTGGCCATTGCCGCGTCCCCCTTTTGCAACCGCTTGAGTTGCGGATACGATTTGCCTGCGGAATACCATTCACCTGCGGGCACCATATCGCCTGTGAAACAAGGGGATTATCTCAAAAACCGTGGGCGAGACAAGGGGGGCGGCCCGCTTTGCCGTTAATCCGGTTCCTCAGCCCCGAATGCGGACCTCCCCATCTCCCACCCGCGCCTCCACCGATTGCAGCAGGCTTTTGCCGGCGCACGGGCCGTGCACGCAATAGCCATCCTCGATGCGGAACAGCGCGTCGTGGTTCGAGCACAGCACGTGGGTGCGCTCGAGGTTGAGGAAGCGCCCTGATTGGAAATCGAGGGGCTCCCCCATGTGGGGGCAGGAATTGACGTAGACGAAGACGGTCCCGTCCCGGCGCAGGGCCATGACGCCGGTGCGCGCGCCGCCGATGTGGGCGGCGAAGGCGGCCGAGCCGCCTTTCGCGATGCCGTCGAGGCGGCAAAGCACCGTCTCCTTCATGGGGCGATCCCGCCCATGACGGGCTTCTCTCGGGACCATGCGCCGGGTTCCGGCTTGACCAGACAGTACGCCATGTTCAGTCATCCGTTCCGTACGGCCGCGCCAACAGCCCCTCGATGGTGGCGTCGAGGTTGGCGAAGTGGTTGAGCACGCCATCGACGGCCACGCAGATGGGCATGTCGACTCCTAAACGCCGCGCCAGCCCGCTCACCGACGACGCCGTATGGACGCCCTCGGTGACCGAGCGCCGCGCCGCCAGGATGTTGTCGAGTGACTGCCCTTCGCCGAGCGCTACGCCCAGCGAGAAGTTGCGCGACTGGGTGTTATTGCAGGTCAGGGTCAGGTCGCCGAAGCCGGAAAGCCCCATCAGGGTTTCCGTCTCCGACCCCTTGGCGGCGCCGAGTCGCGCGATCTCGGTGAGCCCGCGGGTGATCAGCGCGGCCCGCGCGTTGTCGCCGAGCCGCCGCCCCTCGACGATGCCACACGCGATGGCGAGCACGTTCTTCACGGCGCCGCCGAGTTGCGCGCCGATGGGGTCGGCTGACAAATAGGTGCGAAAGCGCGGCGTGCCGATGGCCACCGCCAGGGTCTCGCCGAGCCCACCGTCGACCGTCGCCAGGGTCACCGCCGTCGGCATGTCGCGCGCCACCTCGGCGGCGAACGTCGGTCCCGACAGCACGGCGTAGGGCACGCCGGGCAAGGCGTCTTCGATCACCTCGCTCATCAGGGCGCAGGTTTCCTGCTCGATGCCCTTGGCGCAGATTACCGCCGGAACGCCGGTCCGCCAGTGGGGCGCTAGATCGGTGGCTACGGCGCGCAGGTGCTGGGCTGGCGCCGTCAGAAGCACGGCCTCGGCGTCCGCCGCCTCGGCCGCGTCGGTGGTCGCCCGGATGGCCGCATCGAGGGGGATGTCGGGCAGGAAGAGGGTGTTTTCACGGTCCTCGTTGATGGCGGCGACGACCTCGTCCTCGCGCGCCTGGAGGACGACGTCGCGCCCAGCGCGGCGTGCTACCATAGCCAGGGCGGTGCCCCAGGCGCCGCCGCCGATGATACCGATGCGTTTCACGAGCGCCCCCTCACGAACCCTTTATGCCCGCCGTCGAGGGGCGCCGGCAAGGGACATGGTGGCGTCGAGTGCCGAGCCTTAAATCAGCACATCTCCTCGCCGACCTCGTCATCGCTGCCGGTGGCCGGGCCGCCGGTGCGCAAATCGTCAAGCAACTCGTCGAGAAGCTGGTCGAGAGCCGCCGCCGCATGGGTGGCGGGCGCGCCGGCCAACCCAAGGAGGAAGATCTAGGCGGCGAGGTAACGCATGGGGGAACCCCGGGCCTGTCTATCTGATCTCAACTGTCAGTGTAGAGCCGCCGCCGGGAGCCGTTGAATCACGATTTTGCTAGCCGTCGGAAACCCAAAACAGGCTCACGCCTTCACCCCGGCGCCGATGGCGGGCGGGGCGTCCGGGTCGAGGGGCCAGCGCGGGCGCGGCGCGAAGTCGAGGCTGTCGGTGAGCCCGAGGCGCAGTCGCTCGACGCCGGCCCAGGCGATCATGGCGCCGTTGTCCGTGCACAGCTGCGGTGGCGGCGCCACTAGCCTGTAGCCGCACTTCCCGGCGACGCCTTCCAGGCGCCGCCGCAAGTAGCGGTTGGCGGCCACCCCGCCGGCTACCACCAGGGTGTCGGCGCCAGGATAGAGCGGGCGGCATTGGTCGAGGGCGTTGGCACTGCGCTCGGCTAGTACGTCGCCGACGGCGGCCTGGAAGGAGGCCGAGAGGTCGGCCACGTCGCTCTCGGCGAGGCGTCCCGGCGGCAGGGCGTTGACGGCGCGGCGCACCGCCGTCTTCAATCCGGAAAACGAGAAATTGCACCCCGGCCGGCCCTTGAGGGGGCGCGGCAGGTCGAAACGCGCCGCGTCGCCGGCCTTGGCGGCGCTTTCCACCGGCGGCCCCCCGGGGTAGCCCAGGCCCAGCATCTTTGCCGTCTTGTCGAAGGCCTCGCCGACGGCGTCGTCGATGGTGGTGCCGAGGCGGCGGTAGTGGCCCACCCCCTCCACGGCCAGCAATTGGCAGTGTCCGCCCGAGACCAAGAGCAGCACGTAAGGGAACGCCACGTCGCCGGTGAGGCGGGCGCTGAGCGCGTGCCCTTCCAGATGATTAACGGCGATGAAAGGCGTGCCGCCGACGGCGGCGATGGCCTTGGCCGTGGTCACCCCGACGAGGACACCGCCGATCAGCCCCGGTCCGCCGGTGGCGGCGACGGCGTCGAGGCCGTCGAACCCGATCCCCGCTTCTTCCATGGCCTGGGCAACGATGCGGTCCAGGTGCTCCAGGTGGGCGCGCGCCGCGATTTCCGGGACGATGCCGCCGTAGGGGCGGTGTTCCTCCAGTTGCGAGAGCACCACGTCGGCCAGCACCCGGCGCTCACCGGTGACCACGGCGGCCGCCGTTTCGTCGCAACTGGTCTCGATTCCGAGCACGTTCATGCAAAATCTGCCTTGGCCCTGTCTGCGCCGGACTTTACTCTGTCGGGCTTGTTGGAACCACACCGCCATAGGCCACCGTTCCATGATATCGACGCCAGCCCTACGCATCGGCACCCGGGGCAGCCCGCTCGCCTTGGCCCAAACCGAGGAGGTCCGCGCTGATCTCGTCGCCGCCCACCCGGGGCTCGCTCGGCCGGGCACCGTCGAGGTGGTCGTCATCAAGACCACGGGAGATAAGGTCTTCGACCGTCCGCTTTCCGACATCGGCGGCAAGGGGTTGTTCACCAAGGAGATCGACGACGCCATGCTGGACGGGCGCATCGACATGGCGGTGCATTCCATGAAGGACCTGCCCACGTGGCTGCCCGACGGCATCGTATTGGTCTCCATGCTGCGGCGCGAGGACCCGCGCGACGCACTCATCTCCCCCGGGGCCGGAAGCCTCGCCGAGCTGCCGACTGGCGCCGTGGTAGGAACTTCTTCGCTGAGACGAAAGGCGCAGGTATTGAACCGCCGCCCCGACCTCAAGGTCGTGGAGTTCCGCGGCAACGTGCAGACACGGCTCAGGAAGCTCAAGGAAGGTCGGGCCGACGCCTCCCTGCTGGCCCTCGCCGGGCTCAAGCGCCTGGGGATCACCGATGCCGCTACTGCCGTAATCGAGACGGATGACATCCTGCCGGCTGTCGGCCAGGGCGCCATCGGCATCACCTGCCGTGCCGGCGACCGCCGCGCCCGCGACCATGCCGCCGGCCTCGATCATGCGGAAACCATGACCCGGGTGGCCGCCGAGCGCGCCATGCTCGAAGTGCTCGAAGGGTCGTGCCGTACGCCCATCGCGGGGCTCGCTGAGTTCACGGGCGATGGCGTCCTCGCCCTGCGTGGGCTGATCGCCCGTCCCGACGGCTCGGAGGTCATCGAGACAACCCGCTCGGGCGCCGCCGCCGCCGCCGCCGCCATGGGCCGTGACGCCGGGGACGAGTTGCGCCGCCGCGGCGGCAGCGGATTCTTCGACACGCCATGACGGCGCGCCTCCTCGTCACGAGGCCCAGCGAGGACGCCACGCGGGTGGTGGAGGCCTTGCGGCGGATGGGGGTCGGGGCGCTCGTCGAGCCGCTCATCTTCATCGAGCCGGTGGCCGGCGCCGTATCCGACCTCGCCGGGGTGCAAGCCGTCCTGGCGACCAGCGCCAACGGTGCGCGGGCGCTGGCCAAGATGGAACGGCGCCGTGACATCCCGCTGTTTGCCGTCGGTGACGCCACCGCCACTACCGCCAGGGAGGCTGGCTTCGAGTTTGTCGAAAGCGCCGCCGGCGATGTTGAGAGCCTCGTCCAACTGGTGCACGCCCGCCTCGATCCCGCCGCCGGCTCGCTCCTCCACGTGGCCGGCTCGCACGTGGCGGGCAACCTGGCGGCGCGGCTCGACGGCGCCGGCTTCCGCTATCGGAGGGCCATCCTCTACCAGGCGCGCGCCGCCGGGAGGTTTTCGGCGGAGACGGCTCAGGCGCTGGCCGGGGGGACCATCGACGGTGCCTTATTTTTCTCTCCCCGAACCGCCGCCACCTTTGTTAATCTTAGCCGCCAGGCGCGCCTGGACGGGGCAACCACAGAATTGACGGCTTTCTGCCTGAGCCCGGCGGTTGCCGAGACGGTTCGGGCTCTTTTCTGGAGCCGGGTGTTGGTGGCGCCGAGCCCCGATCTGGAGTCGCTCATGGAGCGTGTCGGGATGGCGCTTGGTGGGCCGGGCGGCATGGAGAAGTCTTGAGCGGATGAGGACCGAGTGATGAGCGAGACTTCCGGGCGCATCAGAAATGTTCCAAAGGCCAAGGTGCCGGGCAATAAGAAGAGCGCCGCCAAGAGTCGCGCCAAGAACAAAAAGAGAGCCGGCAAGCCTTCAGCCGAAGCCACGAAAGCCGCCCAGGTCTCGAAAGCGGTGCCGGGGGTGGGGCAGAAAGCCGACCAACCTGCGGAGACGCCGGGCGCGGCCAGCCGCCCCATCGAGACACTGCCCGCAAAGGATGCCGCCACCGAATCCACGGCTGGCGGTGATGCGGCGGCGAGCGCCAACACCGCCGCGGCCATGCGTGTGGCGGTGCCCTCCGCCAGGCCGCCCAGCACCATCCCCGCCGTCTTGTGGACGGTGGCCCTGATGGCCGTGGCGGTCGGGGCCGTCTACGCCACGCGGCCGTTCTGGTATCCCTATTTCGCGGAAAGCCTTCGCATGGCCGTCGAGGACCCCCGCGTGGTCGGAATCGACGGCCGCTTAAAGGCCCTTGAGGACCTGGCGCGGACACGCGCCGAAGCCGGTGTGGCCATCAAGGACATGGAAGCCGAAAGGGCGCGCTTCACCGAACGGCTGAAAGTCCTGATGGATAGAATGAGCGCCTTGGAGAACACCTCGCAGTCGATCCGCAAGATGATGTCGGCGACGGTCGCCCCGGCCGACGCGCAACACGCCGAGGAAGCGCTGCGCGAGCTCTCCCGGCGTTTGTCGGACCTGGAGCGGGGCGGTCGGGAATTCGAGCCTCTCGCCCGGCGGGTGGTCCGCCTGGAAGAAGGCGAAGCTACGGTGGCAAAACGCGAGGCCGAGCTGCGCGAACTGGAGGGTCGCAGCGAGCGGCTCAAGGGGTTGGTCGACGGGCTCGGCGCGCGTTTGGACAATCTGGAGAGAACTACCGGCGCCGGTGTCGCCGAGGGCCGGGCCGAGACCGTGGTTCTCGCCGTTGGCCAGCTCCGTGAAGCACTCAAATTCTCGGCCCCGTTCGTCAACGAGCTGCAGGCCCTGCGTGCCGTGGCCGGGGACGGCTTGGGTGTCGCCGATGCCTTTCAATTGCTGCGGCCGCACGCGGGGAAAGGAATTCCCACGCTGGAAGAACTGAGGGCGCGCTTCTACGGGGTGGCTTCGGACATTACCCGTGCCTCCATGAAGCTCGAAGGTGAGGGGTGGATGGCGCGTGCCGTGAACCGCCTCATGGTGCTGGTCACCATCCGCCGCACCGCGGACGAGGCGGCCCTCGACGGGGCGGAAGGCGCCGTGGCGCGCGCCGAGATCAGCCTCAAGCGTGGTGATCTTGAGGCTTCCATCGCCGAGATCGGAACCCTTGACGGCGCCGCCGCCGAAACGGCGGCGCCGTGGCTTGTCGCGGCGCGCGCCCGGCTTGCCGCCGAACAAGCGATGGCCAAGCTGCACGTCCACGCCATTTCCCTGTTGGGACGGCCGGCTCGGTGAGCGGCATGTGGCGCGCCCTGCGCTTCCTGGCGGTCCTCGGGGCAGTGGCGGCGGGTGCCGCGTGGCTGGCCGATCAGCAAGGCTCGGCGATCTTCGAGTGGCGGGGCTACCGGGTGGAGACGACGACCGCCGTCCTTGTCGCGGCGGTGATGGCGGTGGCGGTGGTAGTGGCCTTGCTGTACCGGCTTTGGCTGTTTATGTGCCGGGTCCCTGCCGCCCTCGGCCGCGTGCGGCGCGCTGGTCGCCGGCGCCGTGGCTACCTGGCGTTGACGCGGGGCATGGTGGCGGTGGCGGCGGGCGATGCCGAGGATGCCCGCCGCCAGGGCAAGCGCGCCGAAGGGTTGCTCGGCGATCCGCCGCTGACAATGCTGCTGTCGGCCCAGGCGGCACAGCTCGCCGGCGACGAGCGCGCCGCCGAGAAGTTCTTCAAGGCCATGCTGGAGCGTCCCGAGACCGAGTTCCTCGGCGTGCGCGGTCTCCTCACCCAATCCCTGAAACAGGACGACCGGGGACAAGCCCTGGCCCTGGCGCGGCGCGCCTACCGCCTGAAGCCCAAGAGCGAATGGGTGGCGGCCCATCTTTTCGATCTGCAACTGCGCGCCGAGCAGTGGGCCGACGCCGAGATGACCCTCGCCGCATCGGTGCGCGGCGGCTTGGTGGGGGCGGATGATGGCGAGCGGCGCCGCGCCGTCCTTCTCCATCAACGGAGCCTCGAGGCTGGGGTGCGGGCGGACGGCGCCGCCTCCTTGCGCTTGGCGCGCCAAGCCTTCGAATTGGATCCGGCATTCGTCCCCGGCGCCGTCCGCCTGGCCCACCTGCTGGTGGCCGCGGGTAAGGAACGAAAGGCCGTTCAGGCCGTCGAGCGGGCGTGGCGCCGCCAACCCCATCCTGACCTCGCCGAGGTCTACTGGGCGGCGCGTCCCGGTGCCGACGCCCTGGATCGCTTGCGCGCCCTACAACACTTGGCGGACCTCAACCCGGACCATGTGGAGAGTCACGTCACCGTGGCCCGCGCCGCTCTCGAGGCGCGGCTTTGGGGCGAAGCCCGCAAACACCTGGAAGCGGCCAACGGTGCCGCCGCCTCGGCGCCCGTTTGCCGGCTCATGGCCGAACTCGAAGAATCGGAGAATGGCGACACGGCGCGCGCCCACGAGTGGCTGATGCGTGCCTCGGTGGCCGATCCGGGACCGGCCTGGGTATGCGGCGACTGCGGCATGGTGGTGGCCGAGTGGACGGTGCTGTGCCCGAAGTGTGCGAGTTTCGACAGCCTGGCGTGGCGCCGCCCGCCCGGTGCTGCCAGCCTGGCCGCCGGAACGCAGGCGGAGGCGACGGCGGCGCTTCCGGCGGCGGACGGCGCGCCCGGTTGACGGCGTTGCGCAGGCCGGAGATTGGCGCTAAACCATCGCCTGTTCCCGGTGCCCACGCGCCTACTAAAGCCGACGCAGCTCAGCGGCAGAGCAACTGATTCGCAAGACATAGTGCGGCGGAATTATCCCATAAAACCAATACGTTAGGAATATCTTTTTTGTCATGTGAACGATATGTGCATTTTTGGTTTTTGAATATTGAGGTGTGGTTTCGGGCAATCCTTGATTGATTTGTGATGTGAGTATGATAGTTCAATAAAGGGATGCCGCCTTAGCTCAGTTGGTAGAGCGCAGCATTCGTAATGCTGAGGTCGTAGGTTCGACTCCTACAGGCGGCACCATCCCATTTTGTCTATCCAGACATAGGGGACGATGATGCGGTTAATAATTTATGGAACACTCATAACCGTATTCGTTGTGTGTGCAGGAACCGTTCAAGCAACAAACGATTTGGATGGAAAGGCACTATTTTGTAAGTCGTGGTTGGGTGGTTCCATCCCTTTTTATGGGTTGGTATTCAGTCAGGGTGAGGTTACAAGACATGAGGTAAAAGGTTATTCCAAGACCATCGCATATAAGGTGAAGTACCAAATTAGAGGAACGAATGAAGTTAGATGGTGGGTGACCTGCCCCCCTTAACCGGATCCAAATGTTTAGTTAGAGAAACTGGGCATCTGGGTCCTTGGAGTAAGGGGATAAGCAGA
>DASCNF010000117.1:0-9918 GCA_036011345.1 Rhodospirillales bacterium
GAGATCGTTGACCGTGTGGTTTCGCATTTTGGAACCGTCGAGGCCGCGGTAGCCAAACTAGGCATGCCTGCTGCTTTGCCGGAAGAGTCGGTCACGCGAACTGCCGAGGATCGGAACCAACGGGCCACAGCCGACAGATCGAGTTAATCCGAACGCCTGATCTCAAATCAAACGTGGCGGTTGTTGGCGTGTGGGCTAAGGGCGTTCCCGGAACGCGCGTTCCACCTTGCCCGCGTCCGCTTGAACGATCATTTCCGCCAGGCTTCGGTGGTGGGCCGCGATTCGACGAACGAGAACGGAATTTCGGGCTGATGCCCGGCCAACCGGAACGCGATCTCGATTCCTTTATACGGGTGGCTTCCAATGAACAAAGCCCGTTCCCGGCTTGTTTACGTCGCGTATCGATCGAGGTGAATGAGCGAGAGCAAGAATTGGCAGTCCAGGCCAAGCATGGTCTTCATGCGCTCGGCGACAAACCGGGAATTGGCGAGGTACAGCATCCTGGGACCGGCCGCGAATAGTCCTCCTTAGTCACGGAATTCAAGATCCCGGAAATAGACGGCGGTCGGAATCCGTTCCCGTAGGAGTACGACGACAATCGGATGAGTCAGACCAACCGACGCGACGGCCACGTCCGGCTTGAATTCCTCGATGAGGTCGGAAATCGCGCCATGTGGATGTCGCACCCGAAATACCGGGTGGCCACCGTAGTCGTCGCGCACCATGCCATCGTCATCGGCGTCCTTGGCTCGCGGGCGCATAGTACCGCGGTGATGGCGCCTTTCGCCGTCAATTCGATGCAAAGGTCGTGAGTGGATTGAGTTGCCCCTGCCGTTTGCTCCGGCAGATAGGGCTGACCCGAGGCGAACAGAGTACGCATGCTCTATGGCATATCGTTTCGGGTGGTCAGAATGCCCCGTGCCCGAACCAAGTCAACGGTTTCCTTGGGTGATGGAAATCGCCACTGCCTCATTCCGGCCAGCGGCCGTGCAGCCACAGCCATTGTTCGGGACGCTCGCGGATCCACCCCTCCAGGATGGCGTTGACCTCGGCCATCATGGCGGCGATGTCGGCGTGGCGGTCGCCGCTTTGGGGCGGCGCCAGGGGCGGCAGGTGGGTGATGCGGAAGCGGGCGCCGCCGAGGCGCTCGACCCGCGAGGGGATCACCGGGCAATCGAACTTGATGGCGAACTGGGCGAGGGCCGGGGCAGTCATGGCGTCGCGCCCGAAGAAGGGAACGGGGATGCCGTCGTTCATCTTCTGGTCGACCAGCATGCCGAGGTGGCCGCCCTCGCCCATCAGCTTGATCGCCCGGCGCGCCCCGGCGGCGCCCTTGGGGATGAGTTCGCCGCCGCCCGGCCAGCGGTGCTGGAACAGGCGCTCCACCCAGCGGTTGTTGGGGGCCCGATAGATCAGGTGGATGGGTAGTCCCCGGTGGGTGGCGCTGAGTGCCGCGATCTCCCAGTTGGCCATGTGGGCCGAGAAGAAGATGCCGGGCTTACCGTCGACGCGCAGCGCGTCGATGTGCTCGCCGCCCACCACCTCGACGCGCCGGTCGTTACCGGAAAAGCGGATGGCGTCGAGGTTGGGGAACTCGAAGATGGTGCGCCCCAGGTTGTCCCACATACCGCGGATGACGGTCTCGATCTCGAGCGCCGACTTCGAAGGGAAGGCGCGTTCCAGGTTGCGCTGGGCGCGGCACGTGATGGCCAGTCTGGGGCCGACGGCGCGCCCCAACCAACCACCCAGCGCCGAAGCCGCGTCGAGCGGCAGCAGGCGCGCGAAATGGAAGATGCCGTGGGCGGTCAGCGCCTGCGCCGGATGCATGATGAGGCGCCGCCATAGGCGGGCGCCGGAACTTCTATCGGCCATGGCTCACCAAGGTACCGAGGATGGCCTCAATAGCCGCTTCGTTCTCCCACTCCAAGGTGATTGTCAAGACCGCGACACGGGCGCGCAACGCCTCAGGCAGGCGCACCGCGTCCTTGGCGGTGGTCACCAGTGCCGCACCATGAGCCTCGGCCAGGTTCTCCAGGTGCGCTACGTCGCCGGCGCCGTACGGGTGGTGGTCGGGGAAGGGCAGGGCGGCGGCCACTTTGGCACCGGCCGCGCCAAGCGTCTCGAAGAATTTGCCCGGACGCCCGATGCCAGCGAACGCCACCACCGGCTTGCTGGCGAGTGCCCGGGCCTCGGGCCCCGGCCGCGCCTTAGCGGTGAGGATGGGAAGAGAGGTGCCGGCGCGGCGCCCGATTTGCGCTATTTGCCCTGTCGCGTCCGTCTCGTCGCCGCCCATGAGGGCGACGGCGTCGGTGCGCCGGAGAGCATCCGAGAGGGGTTCGCGGAGCGGCCCGGCGGGCATGACGCAGCCGTTGCCGAAGCCGTAGCCGCCATCGACGGCGAGCAGCGAGACGTCCTTGGCCAGGGCCGGGTTCTGGTGCCCGTCGTCCATGACCAGGGCGCCAGCCCCCGCCGTCACCGCCGCCCGCGCCCCCGCCACCCGGTGGCGCGCCACCCAGGTCGGCGCCACTTCGGCCAGCAGCAGGGCCTCGTCTCCAACGTCGGCGAAGGTGTGGCGGGCGGCGTCGACGCGAAGCGGCCCGGCGGCGGCGGCGCCGTAGCCGCGGGTCAGGAAATGGGCATCGACGCTACGCCCCCGCAGGCGCTTGCCGATATCTAGGGCCAGCGGCGTTTTGCCGGCGCCCCCGGCGACGGCGTTGCCGACGCACAGTACCGGTACCGGCGGGCGCCATGCTCGGGTGGCGGCGCGGCGCGCTCGCCCGCCGAGGCCGTAGGCCCAGCCGAGGGGCGAAAGGGCGGCCGAAAGGGTGCCTCCCTTTCGGCGCTCCCAGAATTCAGGCGCCCGCATGGCCCCCCCCGCCGTCGCCGAGGGCGTCGAGGAAGGGTTGGAGCTCGGCCATCACGTCATCGAGGACATGCGCCTCGGCGCTGGCGAAGGCGGTGGCGGCTGCGACGCGGCGGGCGCGCTCGCTGCCGTCGTCGAGCAACTGCCCGACGGCGGCGGTAAGGCCGTCTTCGTCGGCTACCTCGATGGCTGCCCCCGCCTCCTTAATGCGTCGCGCCATTTCGGCGAAGTTGCCGACGTGGGGCCCCTGGACGACGGCGCAGCCGAGGCGCGCCGCCTCGAGCGCGTTCTGGCCGCCGAGCGGCACCAAGGACTTGCCCATGAAGGCGACGTCGGCGAGGCGGTAGAAGAGCCCAAGCTCACCCATGGTATCGGCCACGTAGACCCCTGTCTGCGGTGCCACGGCGTCGCCTGCCGAGCGTACGGCGACGTCCAGGTTGGCGCCGCGCAACTCGGCGGCGATCGCCGGACCGCGGTCGGGGTGGCGGGGAACGATGACGGTGAGAAGGCCGGGATGGCCGGCCGTCAGGCGCCGGTGCACGCGCCCGACGATCTCCTCCTCGCCGGGGTGGGTGCTGGCGGCGAGCCAGCGCGGCCGCGCACCGATGGCCGCCCCGAGGCGCTCGATTTCGGCATCCTCGGCGGGCAGCGCCGCCGCCGCGAACTTGAGGTTGCCCGGGCACGCCACGCGGGGTGCGCCGAGGCGCCGCAGACGCTCGGTGTCTTCCTCGGTCTGGCCAAGGCAAAGGGCGAACCCGCGAAGGAGATGGCGGATCAGCCCCGGTGCCCGCCGCCAGCCGGCGAAGGAGGCCGCCGAGACGCGCCCGTTGACGAGCACCATGGGCACGCGCCGCGCCGCCGTCTGGCTGACCAGGTTGGGCCAGAACTCGGACTCCGCCCACAGCACGAGGTCCGGCTGCCAGTGATCGAGGAAGCGCCGCACGTAAGCGATGCGGTCGACCGGCAGGTACTGATGGAAGGCCCTGGCCGGCAAACGCTCGGCCATGAGCCTAGCCGAGGTGACGGTGCCCGTGGTGACCAGTCCATGCAGGCCCGGCCTGTCTTCCAGGAGCCGTCCGATAAGGGTCAGCAGCGACAAGGATTCGCCAACGCTTGCCGCGTGCGCCCACACCAGCCGGCCTTGGGGGCGGGAAAGTCCGGGGCGCCCGAGGCGTTCGCCGAAGCGCTCCTGGTCTTCCTTGCCGGCGCTCCGGCGGCGCGCCAGGTAAAGGTGGATGAGCGGTGCTCCCACGGTGGTCGCCGCCCGGTAGAGGGAAAGCATCATGACGGCGCCCCATCGGCGGGCGCGGCGGGCTCCACGGGGGCGTGACCACACAGCCGGTCGGCCTCCTCGGTGATGGCGTTGAGGCTGTCCTCGACGCGGCGGCGGACCGCCTCCACGGTTTCGGCGTCGGCGTCGCGCGGCACTTCGATGGGCTCGCCCCACACCGCGACGCGGCGCCCGAACGGCAGGGGTAGAAGGAAACGGTCCCAGGTCGGGAGCAGGCGCCGGCGCTGGCTCGAATAGGTGAGGGGGACGATGGGGGCGCCGGCAAGGCGCGCCACGCTTACCACGCCGCCGCTGGCCCGCATGCGCGGTCCGCGCGGTCCGTCGGGGGTGATGCCGACGCATTCGCCGGCCTTGAGGGTTCGCAGAAGGCCACGCAACGCGGCGCCGCCGCCGCGCGTCGTCGAGCCGGCCACCGACTTGGCGCCGAAGTGGCTCACCGTGTCGCTGATGAGCTGGCCGTCCCGGTGCCGGGAGACGAGGATGGTGGCCGGTATGTCGCGGCGCCAGCAATAAGACATCATGAGGAGTCGCCCGTGCCAGAAACAGGCGACGAAGGGGCGGCCCCCGTTCCACAGGTGTTCAGGAACATCGCCGCGCACCACCGACCACGGGCCCGTCCACCTGACGAGGCGGATGTACTGGGCGGCGAGCCAGCATAGCACCCGGCGCACCGCCGAATTCCCGAGGACAGTCTTGAGAGGAGACACGACGCCCTACCCCGTGCCCGGCTACGCCGGCGCCGCCTGGGCCGCGTCCAGGGCCGGCGCCTCCTCGGCGAACTGCAGCCGGTAGAGCCGCGCATAGGCGGCGTTTCTGGCTATGAGCTCGGCGTGGGTGCCCGATTCGATGACCCTGCCCGCGTCGATGACGTGAATGTGGTCGGCGCCAACCACGGTGGACAGCCGGTGCGCGATGACCAGGGTGGTGCGTCCCTCCATGAGCTTGCCAAGGGCGGCCTGAACCTGGCGTTCGGATTCGGTGTCGAGGGCCGAGGTCGCCTCGTCGAGGAGCAGGACGGGCGCGTTCTTGAGCATGGCGCGGGCGATGGCCAGACGCTGGCGCTGCCCTCCCGAAAGTTTTACCCCCTGTTCGCCGACCACCGTGGCGTAGCCTTCGGGCAAGTCCATGATGAAGTCGTGGGCGGCAGCGTGACGGGCGGCGTCCGCGATCTCTTCGTGGCTGGCGCCGGCGCGGCCGTAGGCGATGTTGGCGCTGACGGTGTCGTCGAACAGCATGATCTCCTGACTGACTAGGGCGGTGGCGGCGTGCAGCGAGGCAAAGGTCAGACCGGCGACGTCCATGCCGTCGATGGTGACGCTCCCTGAGTCCGGGTCGTAGAAGCGGGGGATGAGGTTGAGGATGGTCGACTTGCCGGCGCCCGACGGCCCGACCAGGGCCACGGTCTTGCCGGCTGACACCTCGAGGGTGACCCCGTTCAAGGCCGGGCGGCCCGTGACGTAGGCGAAGCGCACGTCGTCGAGGCGCACCGCCCCCGGCCCCGCCCCGAGCGATCGCGCGTCGGGCGCCTCGCGGATGGCGGGCGCCACGTCGAGCAGGTCGAACAAGCGCTGGGCGCCGGCCAGGCCCTCTTGCAGGGTGGCGTTGAGGTTGGCGAGGCGCTTCATGGGCTCGTAGGCGAGAAGGAGTGCCGTGATGAACGAGAAGAAGGCGCCGGGGTCGGTGGCATCGTCGATCACTCTGCTGCCGCCGTAGACGACGACGATGGCGACGGCCAAGCCGCCTAGGGTCTCCATGATCGGGCTGGCCAGGGCGCGGATGCGCGCCGAGCGGAAGGAAAGCTGGAACAAGCGCTCCACGATGCCAGCGATGCGGCCCTTTTCGTAACCTTCCATGGCATAGGCCTTGACGACGCGGATGCCCTGGAAGGTCTGTTGCAGGAGGGTTGTGAACTGACCCATCTCCTCCTGGGTGTCGGCGGTCACGGCGCGCATGCGCCGGCCCAGGCGCACGATGGGTATGACGGCCAGCGGAAAGACGAAGAACGCGATCAGGGCAAGCTGCCAGTCCTGTATGAACATGACGGTGACGAGACCGATGATCGACAGCAAGTCCTTGCCGAACCCAGTGAGGGCGTTGGAAACGGCGGCGCGCATCTGGTTGATGTCGACGGTGAAGCGCGAGATCAACTTGCCGGTCGGACGCTCGTTGAAAAAGGCAATGTCCATGTTCGCTAGGTGCGCGTAGAGCCGATTCTGATTGTCGGCGATGATGCGCATGCCGACGAAGCTCATCAACACTGCCTGCGCATAATTGGCGGTGCCCTTTATGGTGAAGGTCGCTAAAACAGCGCCCCCGACGAGCCACAGGATTTCTCGGTTCTTATCGATGAAGACGTCGTTGACCACGGGTTTCATGAGCCAGGCGCTGAGCGCCGTCGCCCCCGCCATCACCGCCATGCAGACGACGGCGAGGCATATCCAACCGACATAGGGCCGGACGCACTCGCGCACCAGACGCGTCATCAACGCCCGTGTCGACAGGTGTTTTGGGCGTTCGTTCTCGTCAACCTCGGTCAAGTCGGCAGACCCCCGGTTTGGCGCCGCGGACCATAGCATTTAGCGGTACCGTGGCCAACGCCTGTACCGCTCACGCCTAGCGTCCGGCCACCGTCATGCCGTCGACGCGCAGCGTCGGCGCGTCGACGCCGTAGCGGAACTCCAGGTCGTCGGCTGCTGATATGCGGGTGAACATGTCGATGACGTTGCCGGCGATGGTGACCTCGCTCACCGGATAGGCGATGGCGCCGTCCTCGATCCAAAAGCCCACGGCGCCCCGGCTGTAGTCGCCGGTAAAGGTGTTCAGGGACATGCCGATGAGCTCGGTGACCATGAAACCGCTTTTGATGTCGGCTATGAGCGTCGCCGGCGAGACGTCACCCGGTTCAAGGTAGAGGTTGCTGGTCGAGGGCGAGGGCGGCGACGAGACGCCGCGCGAGGCGTGCCCCGTGCTCACGAGCTTAAGCTGGCGGGCGGAACGCAGATCGAGGATCCAGGTGCCGAGCACGCCGTCCTTGACGACGTCGATGGGGCGCGTCCCGATGCCTTCGCCGTCGAAGGGCCGGGACCGCAGGCCGCGCTGGCGCTGGGGATCGTCGACGATGGTCACCGATTGGGGAAAGATCGTTTCGCCGAGCTTGTCCTTGAGGAAGGTGGTGCCCCGAGCCACGGCGGCGCCGCCGATGGCCCGGGACAGGTGGCCGAGAAGGCTGCCCGAGACCCTACGGTCGTAGACCACCGGAACCTGCGCCGACGTGGCCTTGTGCGCGTTCAAACGGGCCACGGCCCGTTCGCCCGCGGCGCGGCCGATTTCTTCCGGATCGCGCAAGTCTTCTGCGTGGACCGCCGTCGCGTAGTCGTAGTCGCGCTCCATGGCGGTCCCCTCGCCGGCCAGCACCGAGGCCATCACCGAGCAGCGGCTGCGGCCGTAAGCGTGGGAGAAGCCGTTGCTTGCGGCCAGCGCCCAGGCGTCGCGCCCCCATCCCGCTTCGGCGCCTTCCGAGTTGGTGACACCGGAAACGGCGCGGGCGGCATCCTCGGCGACGGCGGCCCATCCGGCCAGCGTCTCCTGGGAGGGCTCGTCCGCGTCGTCGAGGTCGAGGTCGGGGACGTCGCCGGCCAGCACCTCGGACTCGGCCAGGCCGCAGTATTCATCCTCGGGGACGGAGCGCGCCATGGCCAGCGCCCGATCGACCAGCTCGTCGAGTGCGGTGGCGCCGGTATCCGACGACGAGACGATGGCCTGGCGACGGCCGACGAAGACCCTAAGGCCGACGTCGGCGCTTTCCGAGCGCTCCAACCGCTCGGGCTTGCCGAGACGGTGCGCCACCGACAGAGATGTGCCCTCGACGAATACGGCGTCCGCCGCATCGGCGCCGGCCTTCAGCACGCGCTCGATGAGGCCGCCGAGCAGGCCAAGGGGGTCGCTGGTCGCCGTGGCATCGGTCATGGACAATCCTCGTTGGGCGCCGCGCCCCGCAATTGCGTTCTTGGGCCTCGATTAGCGTTCTAAGGGAAGGAGCGGTTCGGGCCAAGGACGACTGCGCTCCGCCATCTGACTCGCGGTGGTGTTCGCCGCGTCAATAACCGAACCAATCTCCTTGCAATCGTAGGGAATACGGCCTGTTCACAACTGGTAAAATACCGCCAATATACTGTTGTATAGGCCGTCACGGGGGAGTATACCCGAAATATTCCGATGAGTGAGCGAATAGACGGAGAGATGCGTTAGCGTCGCGGCGAAACAAACCGGACTGCCGACCCGTCCAAACAGCACCTCACATCAGTAATGTCCACAGCCGAACGTAAAGAATTAACGCCTGTTCGACAGGAAGTTGAGTCGGTCGTCGTCCGCTTCGCCGGCGATTCCGGGGACGGCATGCAGCTCACGGGCGGCCAGTTCACCCAGGCCACGGCGCTGGCCGGCAACGACCTTGCCACCTTCCCCGATTTCCCCGCCGAGATCCGGGCGCCGGCGGGGACCACCTTCGGCGTCTCGTCGTTCCAGATCAATTTCGGTGCCCGCGCTATCAAGACCTCGGGCGACGAGCCCGACACCCTGGTCGTCATGAACCCGGCGGCGCTCAAGGTCGAGGTGGAAAACCTCAAGGCCGGCGGCCTCCTGGTCGTCGACGTCGGCTCCTTCACCAAGCGCAACCTGCGCAAGGCGGGGTTCGAGGACAACCCTCTCGTAGACGACAGCCTGTCGAAGTATCAGGTTATCGAAATCGACATTTCCAAGCTCACCCTGGAGGCGGTCGCCAAATTCGATCTGTCCCAGAAGGAGGCGTTGCGCTGCAAGAACATGTGGACGCTGGGCCTCGCCTACTGGCTCTACAACCGGAACCGGCAGGCGACCACCGACTGGCTGAACGAGAAGTTCACCGAGCGCCCGGATATCGCGGCGTCCAATATAGCGGCCCTCAACGCCGGTCACGCGTTCGGCGAGACCGCCGAGCTCGACGGCAACGTGCATGGCTATAAAATCCAGCCCGCCGAGATAGAGCCCGGCCTCTACCGCACGGTGACGGGGGGCGAGGCCCTGGCCTGGGGCCTGCTCGCCGGGGCCCAGTTGGCGGACCTCAAGGTGGTGTTCGGGTCCTATCCGATCACGCCGGCGTCGCCTGTGCTGCATGCTCTGGCCAACCTCAAGGAGTTCGGCGTCGTCACCTTCCAGGCGGAAGACGAGATCGCCGCCGTGTGTGCCGCCATCGGGGCGTCCTATGCCGGCACCCTCGGCGCGACGTCGAGTTCGGGGCCGGGCATGGCGCTCAAGATGGAAGCTATCGGCCTCGCCATTACCGCCGAGCTGCCGCTCATCGTCATCAATTCCCAACGCTCTGGACCGTCGACCGGAATGCCCACCAAGACCGAGCAGTCCGACCTTTATCAGGCGGTCTTCGGCCGCAACGCCGACAGCCCGCTGGCGGTGATCGCGTCGCGCTCGCCGACCGACTGCTTCGATGTTGCCATCGAGGCCGTGCGTCTGGCCACCAAGTACATGACGCCGGTCATCATCCTGAGCGACGGATACATCGCTAACTCCTCGGAGCCGTGGCTCATTCCGGACATCGGCACTTGCAAGCCCATAACGGTCGCCTTCCAAGCTAACGGCGGGAAATCGCAGTCGGCGGCACGCGATAAGAAGACCCTGGCCCAGGCTTGGATGGTCCCCGGCACGCCGGGACTGGAACGCCGTATCGGCGGATTAGAGAAGGACTACGATACGGGCAACATCTCTTACGACC
>DASCNF010000118.1:0-6150 GCA_036011345.1 Rhodospirillales bacterium
CTCATTCGCGTGTCTATTGGGCGCCGAGCCTGGCTCCGAACGCGGCGCTACGACTCGGGAGGCGACTGTGGAACTCTCCTACAACTCCGTCAACCGAATTTGTGGGGGGAGATGCGTCTGCGGTGCCCTAAAACAGCCCCTCGATCTGGCCGGCGTCGTTGACGAAGATGCTGTTGGCCGCCGGCACCCGAGGCAGGCCCGGCATGGTCATGATCTGGCCGCAGATGGCGACGATGAACTCGGCCCCGCCCGATAGCCGCACCTCGCGGATGGGTACGGTAAAGCCCGAGGGCGCCCCCTTGAGATCGGGGTCCGACGAGAAGCTGTACTGGGTCTTGGCCATGCATACGGGGTGGCGGCCGAAGCCTTCCGCCTCGGCCCGCTTGATCTGGTCCTCGACGCTCTTGTCGACGGCGATGTCCGTGGCCCCGTAGATGGTTTTTGCGACGGTGCGGATCTTCTCTATCAACGGCATCTTGTCGGAGTAGAGGGGCTTGAACTTGGCCTTGCCCGAATCCGCCACCTCGACAACCTTCCGCGCCATCGCCTCGGTGCCGGCGCCGCCGTCGGCCCAGTGATTGTTCTCGAAAGCGGGCACGTTCAGTTTTTTGCAATAAGCGCGGATGGTCGCCATCTCGGCCTTGCTGTCGGCGCTGAATTGGTTGATGCCGACGATGACGGGGACGCCGAAGCGCTTCAGGTTTTTCAAGTGGCGGCCCAAGTTTTCGAGCCCCACCTTGACGGCCTTGACGTTCTCCTTGGCCAAGTCCTGGCGCGCCACGCCGCCGTGCATCTTGAGAGCGCGCACGGTAGCGACGAGGACCACCGCGTCGGGCTTAAGGCCACCCTTGCGGCACTTGATGTCGAAGAACTTCTCGGCCCCCAGGTCGGCGCCGAAGCCGGCCTCAGTAACCACGTAGTCGGAAAGCTTCAAGGCCGTCTTGGTGGCGATCAGGGTGTTGCAGCCGTGCGCGATGTTGGCGAAGGGGCCGCCGTGGATGAAGGCGGGGTTGTTCTCCAGGGTTTGCACTAGGTTGGGCATGAGGGCGTCGCGCAGGAGCGCCGTCATCGAGCCATCGGCCTTTATGTCCTTGGCGGTCACCGATTGCCGGCCTCGCGTCTGGCCGACGATGATGTTGCCGAGGCGGCGCTGCAGGTCGGCCAGATTCTGCGAAAGACAGAAGATGGCCATGATCTCGGAGGCCACCGTGATGTCGAATCCGGACTGGCGCGCAAAGCCGTTGGCGACGCCGCCGAGCGATACCACCACGTCGCGCAGCGCCCGGTCGTTCATGTCGACGACCCGGCGCCAGCTGACCCGACGGGCATCGACGGCCGGCTCCGCACCCCAGTAGATGTGGTTGTCGGTCATCGCCGAGAGCAAGTTGTGGGCGGTGCCGATAGCGTGCATGTCGCCGGTGAAGTGGAGGTTGATGTCCTCCATGGGCACCACCTGGGCGTAGCCGCCGCCGGCGGCGCCACCCTTCATGCCGAAGCACGGGCCGAGGCTTGGCTCGCGCAGACAGATCATGGCGTTCTTGCCGATGCGGTTGAGGCCGTCGACAAGGCCCACCGACGTCGTCGTCTTGCCCTCGCCAGCCGGCGTCGGCGTGATGGCGGTGACCAGGATCAGCTTGCCGTTGCGCCGGTTCTTGAGGGTATCGATGAAATTGAGAGTGACCTTGCCCTTGGTTGGCCCATAGAGGTGGATGTGCTGGGAGGGAATGCCGAGATGCTCGGCGATCTCGGTGACGGGTTTCATCTTCGCCACGCGGGCGATTTCAATGTCGCTCTTCGGTTTTCTCTTCGTTGCCATCGGGCGATTCCTTTTTATTGAATGTTTCTCCCGGTGCCAGCGCGCTGGCCGGTCCGCGTTGTCAGCCCAGCCGCTCGCCCTTAGCGAGACCGGCTTCGGTGGTGAATTCTTGGGCCGGGACTTTCTGGCCGCCCTCGGCGCGCACCCGCTTGACCAGGATGCCGCCGCCCGCCGCAGCGACGGCGATGCCGTCGGCCGATACGTCGAGCACTTCGCCGGGCGCGCCGGAGGCCTCGTCGAGCCTGGCGCTGTCGAAGATCTGCAGCGTCTTGCCGGCATGGGTGGTCCAGGCGCCGGGCGCTGGGTTTGTGCCGCGGATCAGGTTGTAGACGTCAAGGGTGGGTTTGCTCCAGTCGATTTCGGCGTTTTCCTTTGTGCACCAACTCTCGTAGGTGGCGTTGGTCTCGTCCTGGACGATCTTCGGCGCCTTGCCGGCCTTGACCAAGTCGACACTTTCCACCATGGCGTCGACGCCGAGTTGGAAGAGCTTTTCGAAATAGACGGTGCCGAGGGTGTCGTCGGCGGTGATTTCGACCTCCTTCTGGAGAAGGATGGGGCCGGTATCGAGGCCGTTGTCGGGCCAGAAAATAGACAAGCCGGTCTTTTTCGCGCCCTGGATGATCGGCCAGTTGATGGAACTCGGGCCCCGGTGCAGGGGCAGCAGCGACGGGTGGTACTGAATGGTGCCGTGGGTCGGCGTGTTGAGGAACTCCTCGACCACGAACAGGGTGACGAAGGCCATCACGCCGAGGTCGGGCTTGAGTTCCTTGAGCTGTTCCCACACCTCGGGCTTCTGGTAGGACGGCGGCTGGAAGAGGGGCAGGCCCCTTTCCTCGGCCGCCTCGCGCAAGGGATCTGTGCGCCGGCCTTCCTTTTCCGGGGCGCAATAGACGGCGACGACGTCCTCGCCGCATTCCAACAAGGCGTCGAGCACGGCCTTGCCGAAAGCCTGCTGCCCGTTGACGATGATGCGCATGGTCTGCACCTCCCAAAATCGAGTTACCTGTATAGAGCGCCCGGTGGTGCTTGGCCACCATGGCAAGTCGCCGGGCGCCCCGCCGGTCGCGTCTAGATGGCTTTGTCGGTGCGCGCCTTTTCGATTTCCTTGTCGTCAAAGCCGACGATGTCCTTGAGGATTTCCTCGGTGTGCTCGCCCAGGAGCGGCGATGCCACCACCTCGCTTGGCGAGTCGGATAGCTTGATCGGGTTGCCCACCGTCAGGTACTTGCCGCGCGTCGGGTGATCCACCTCGACGATGGTCCCGGTGGCTCGCAGCGAGGGCTCCTCCGCCAGTTCCTTCATGGACAGAATCGGCCCGCACGGAACGTTGAGCGGGTTGAGGATGTCCATGACCTCGAACTTGGTCTTAGTCATGGTCCATTTTTCGATCTCGGCGAACACCTGGTCGAGCTTGGGGAGGCGCGCCGCGGGCGTGTTCCATTCCGGGTCCTCGAGCCAATCCCTGCGGCCGATGGCCTTGGCGAAGGCGGGGAACGCGGCGGCCTGGGTGATGACGTAGATGTAGGAGTCCGGATCGTCCTCCCACCCTTTGCATTTGACGATCCAGCCGGGCTGGCCGCCGCCCGAGGCGTTGCCGGAGCGCGGCACCGCCTCGCCGAACGTGCCGTTGGGGTACTGGGGATATTCGGTCAGGGGCCCGTGGACGATACGCTGCTGGTCGCGCAACTTGACCCGACAGAGATTGAGCACGGAATCCTGCATGGCGCACTCGACGCGTTGCCCGCGGCCCGAGCGCTCGCGGTGGAGGAGGGCGGCCAGGATGCCGGCGACCAAGTGGATGCCGGTTCCCGAATCCCCGATCTGGGCGCCGGTGACCAGCGGCACTCTACCAATCTCGCCGGTGGTTGAGGCCGCGCCGCCCGTGCATTGGGCGACGTTCTCATAGACCTTGCAGTCCTCGTAGGGGCCGGGGCCGAAGCCCTTGACCGAGGCATAGATCATGCGCGGGTTGATCTCCTGGATCTTCTCCCAGGGAAAGCCCATGCGGTCGATGGCGCCGGGGGCGAAATTCTCCACCATCACATCGCACTCCTCGATCAGTTTGGCGAAGATCTTGTTCCCCGTTTTGGTCTTGGGGTTGAGGGTAATGCTGCGTTTGTTGTGGTTCAGCATGGTGAAATAAAGGCTGTCCACGTCTTCCAGGTCGCGCAGTTGGCCGCGCGTCGCGTCGCCGGTACTGGGGCGCTCGATCTTGATGCAGTCGGCGCCGAACCAGGCGAGGATTTGCGTGGCCGTGGGACCCGATTGAACGTGGGTCATGTCGAGTATGCGGATACCCTCGAGAGCTTTTCCCATAATCTTCCTCGTCGCGAAATCAGGTGAGTGGCGGAATGGCCGGGGCGGATGGCTACTTGTACATGGTCTGGTTCCTGGTGCCCGGAGCGTACTCGTTCGGATCGACCCAGATGTTGACGACGGCGCACTTGCCCGTGGAGGCGACGGCCTCGCGGGCGCGGACCAACGCCGGGGCGATATCGGCCGGGTCGCGCACGGCTTCGCCGTGACCGCCCAGCATTTCACCGAACTTCTCGAAATCCACGTCGCCCAGCTTGTTGCCGATGTTGCCGCGCTGCTCGCCGTACTTGATGATCTGGCCACAGCGGATCTGGTTCATCGCCGAGTTGTTGCCGATGACGCCGATGAACGGCGCGTCGAAGCGGTTGGCGGTCTCCATGTCGAAGCCGGTCATGGCGAAGGCGCCGTCGCCGTAATAGCAGAGCACCTCTTTCTTGGGATGGGCGAGCTTGGCCGCCAGGGAGAACGCGGTGCCGACGCCTAGCGTGCCCAGCGGTCCTGGATCCATCCAGTGGCCGGGCGAGCGCGGTTGCACGGCCTGCGCCGTGATGGTCACCACATCGCCGCCGTCGCCGATGTAGATGGTGTCCTCGGACAAGAACTCGTTGAGTTCCCAGGCGACGCGGTAGGGATTGATCGGTGTGTTGTCCGAATTGAACATCCCCATCAGCTTTTCGGAGGCCACCGCTTCGGCAGCGCGCAGCTCGTCGAGCCACCCCTGGCGGCCCTGGGCGCCGTTATCTATGCGCCCGGTGGCGGCCTCGGCCACCGCGCCCAGGATGGCGCCCACGTCGCCGGCAAGACCTAGCGAGATATCGCGGTTCTTGCCCACGGTGCGGTAGTCCATGTCGATCTGCACGACGGTGGCCTCGGCCCTCAGACGCTTGCCGTAGCCCATGCGGAAATCGAACGGCGTGCCGACGATGACGATGACGTCGGCCTTGTCGAACGCCATGCGCCGCGTGCGGTGGAAGTGGTGGGGATCGCCCGGCGGCAGGGTACCGCGCCCGGCGCCGTTCATGTAGGCCGAGATGTTGAGGGCGCGCACCAGTCCGATGGCGTCGTCATAGGCGCGGCAGGTGGCGACCTGGGTGCCGAGTAGGATACAGGGCCGCTCCGACTTGACCAGGATGTCGGCCAGCCTCTCGATGTTGGCGGGGTCGCCGATGGAGCGGGTGGAGGCGCGGTATTGGCCAGGTGCGGGCAGGCGCGCCGCCGAGAGGTCCACCTCGGCGTCCAGCACGTCGCGCGGGATCTCCAGATAGGACGGCCCGGGAGCCCCGTTGTGGCTTTCGCGGAAGGCCATCGAGACCATGTCGGCGATGCGCTCGGTGGAGGGCACGGAGGCGGAGAATTTGGTAATCGGCGCCATCATGTCAACATGGGGCAGGTCCTGGAGCGAACCCATCTTGTGCTGCGTCAACGAACCCTGGCCGCCGATGTGCAGGATCGGGCTTTCGGCGCGGAAGGCGTTGGCGATGCCGGTCATGGCGTTGGTACAACCGGGTCCCGCCGTCGTCACCACGCAGCCGGTCTTGCCGGTCTGGCGCGCGTAGCCGTCGGCGGCGTGGGCGGCGACCTGCTCGTGGCGCATGCCGACGATGCGAATGCCTTCGTCGAGGCAGCCGTCGTAGATGTCGATGATGTGGCCGCCGCACAGGGTGAAGATGGTATCGACGCCTTCCACCTTCAGCGCCTTGGCGACCAGGTGGCCGCCGGAGATGCGCTCTCCGCCTACATCGGGTTTTTTAATTCTTTCAACTACCTCAACCATTTTGGCCCTTCCTCCTCGGGTGTTCAGGGGTCATGTTGGGGACTTCAATCCAGGTAGCGCGTATTCTTTTCGACGTGCGCCGCCAAATCCAATGTGTGTTGCCGGGCAAGGCGCTCGGCGAGCTCGGTGTCGCGTGCCTCCAGCGCCTCGATGATGTTCATGTGGTCGATGATCGAACGGCTCGCCCGGTTGTCCTCGGCGATCGTCCGCATGCGGATGGCGCCCATGTGGATGAAAAGGTTCT
>DASCNF010000119.1:0-18094 GCA_036011345.1 Rhodospirillales bacterium
CACCCTGCAGATCAAGAGCGTATTCAACGGGCTGTCGGTCTACGACAACGTTTGGATCGCAGCACAGACGCGGGGGCAGTTTTTGCATCCGTTCCGCCACGCCCGGAAGTTCACCGAGACCGCCAGGCGCACCGAACGCATCCTCGACGAAATTGGCCTCACCGCTTACGCCGAAGATCTCGCCGGGAACCTCAGCTACGGCGACGTGGCGCTTCTCGAGATCGCCATCGCACTGGCCACGCAACCGACGCTGCTGCTGCTCGACGAACCGGTCGCCGGCATGAGCCCCGAGGAAACCCAGAGCACGGTCTCCAAGATCCGGGAGCTTTCCGGGAACGTCGACGTCATCCTCATCGAGCACGACATGGAGGTCGTCTTCGAGGTTGCCGACGTCATCACGGTAATGAACCAGGGCCGTATCCTGTGTCAGGGCAGGCCGGACGACATCGCCAATGACCCCAGGGTGCAGGAAGCATACCTGGGGACGCCGGAATAGAGGGCGTCATGCTGACACTCGAAAGCGTCCACGCTCATTACGGCAAGAGCCACGTCCTGCAGGGCGTCGACCTGCGCGTCGACGATGGCGAGGCGGTGGCGCTTTTGGGCCGCAACGGCGTCGGCAAGACGACGACGCTGCGCACCATCATGGGATTGATGCCGCCGAGCGACGGCAGCGTGACCTTCGACGGTGCCCGCCTCGATCGCACGCAGGCTCACAAGATTCCCCGCCTCGGGCTGGGCTACGTTCCCCAAGGCCGGCGCATCTTCCCCAAGCTCTCGGTGTTCGAAAACATGTGCATCGGCCTCGACAGGAAGCCCGACCAACGGGCGCTCCAAGGCATATACGAGCGCTTCCCCGTGCTCAAGGAGCGGGCCGGGCAACAAGGGGGCACCCTTTCCGGCGGCGAGCAGCAGATGTTGGCCATCGCCCGCAGCTTGGTGATGAACCCCAAGATCATTCTCTTCGACGAACCTACCGAAGGGATCATGCCGAAGCTCGTGGCCGGCCTCCGCGACGAGATCAGGGCCATCTGCGAGGCCGGCGTCTCGGTCCTGCTGGTCGAGCAGAACGTGCGCGTGGCGCTGGCCATATGTAACCGTGTTTACATTATGGAGAAGGGTGTGATTTCATACGGGGGAGTGTCTCAAGAACTCCGCGAAAAGCCGGAGATTGTCCATCGCTACCTGGGCATCGCTCTCTGACGCGCAGCTTCAAACATTGGGAGGAAAATCACATGGCAGTCAGTCGTAGAAGTTTCATGAAAAGTGTTTTGGCCGGGGGTGTATTGGGCCAAGGCCTGAATCTGACGTTGACAAGGAATTTGTTTGCCAAGCCATCGGGAGAGCCGATCATTATCGGTCACCAGTGCGAGTTGACCGGCGGCATATCGTCGTGGGGCTACTGGCTCGACAAGGCGGCCCGTACAGCCTGCGATTACCTCAACCAGAATAACGGGATCGCTGGGCGACCCGTGAAATACGTGGTAGAGGACACCGAAACCAACCCGCCCACCGGGGCGCGTAAATTTCGCTCACTGGTGCAGCGCTCCAAGGCCGACTTCGTCATCGGCTCGGTGCATTCCGGTGTCGACCTGGCAACGGTTCCGATCGCCAAGGAGCTGAAAACAATCTATATCCCCCAAGGCATGGCCGCCGAGATGACCGGCGCCAAGGGCAACCGCTATGTCTTCCGGGTGGGCAGCGACACCTATTCGCAAGCCGCCGCCGGTGCCGCCTGGGCCATGAAGAACCTGGGAAAGAAGTGGTCCTTCGTCTTTGCCGACTACGGCTGGGGTTGGAGCCACTACAACGAGCACAAGGCGGTACTCGATAAACTGGGCGCCGACGTCGGCGACCCCATCGCCGTACCGCTCGACGCCAAGGACTTCCTGCCGTATCTCGCCAAGGTGAAAGGCGACACCGAGCAGCTCTACTCCATCTTCTTCGGTTCCCAGTCGGTCGCCTACTACACGCAAAGCCAGTCCATGGGACTGGGCAAGCGCATGAACCGCTATTCAGTGATCTGCACCCACGAGTCGATTTCGCCTAAGCAGATCAAGGGGGCGTCGGAGGGCATTTACGTGCTCGAGTACATGCCACGGATGCTCAAGTACAAGGACACCCCGCATCACCGCAAGTTGCGCGATCTCATGCGTATCGACCCGGTGGACGGCAAGGAGGAAGGCAGCAACCGGATCATCGCCGGCAGCCACTACTGGGCCGTATGGGAGAGCGTCTTCTTCATCCAGAAGGCGATCGAGAAGAGCGGCTGGAAGTCGAAAAAGGACACCCCCGACTTCATCCAGGCGTTGGAGGGTTTGAAAGTCAAGGAGTCCTTCGAGCACCCGCAGGGCGACAAGTACATCCGCGCCCAGGACCACAAGGCGGTGATCGACTTCTTCATGAGCAAGATCGAGAACGGTGAAATCCACGTCAAGAACAACATCCCGTCCAGTGACGTGGCGTCCCGCTTCCCGCCGCGCTTCGACTTCACCAAGGAGTCGTTCTAGCGCCGCGTTTGCCCCGGGGCGGCCGTGCCAGGCCGCCCCGGACCGACTTGATCGCGATGGCGCCCGGACCCGGAGCGAGTATTAGGTGGTGACCACGTATCCAGCCTACAAAGTGGCGGCGGCGCACGTGGCGCCCGTATTCCTCGATCTGGAGGCGACGGTCGACAAGGTCTGCGCGCTGATCGAGGAGGCGGCGAAGGGCGGCGCCGCGCTGATCGTCTTTCCCGAGACCTACGTTCCCGCCTTTCCCGTGTGGTCGTCGCTGCGCGCCCCCATCCACAACCACGATCTCTTCCGGCGCCTGGCCGGCGCCTCCATGCTGGTCCCCGGTCCCGAGCTTGCCCGCATCGCGTCGACGGCCCGCCAATGCGGCGTCTTCGTGTCCCTGGGCTTCAACGAGGGCACCAAGGCGAGCGTCGGGTGCACCTGGAATTCCAATGTGCTGATCGGCGACGACGGGGCGATCCTCAACCACCACCGCAAGATCGTGCCCACGTTCTACGAGAAGCTGACGTGGGCCAACGGCGACGGGGCGGGCCTTTGTGTCGCCGAGACTCGCCTGGGCAGGGTTGGGGCGCTGATTTGCGGCGAGAACACTAACCCACTGGCCCGTTTCACCCTGATGGCGCAGGGCGAGCAGCTGCACCTTTCCACCTATCCGCCGGTGTGGCCGTCCCACGACCCAAAGGAGGGCGGCAACTACGATCTGGCCAATGCCATCCGCATTCGCGCCGGCGCCCATTCCTTCGAGGCCAAGTGCTTCACCGTCGTCACCTCGGGTTTCATGGACAAGGCGATGCGCGACGAGCTCGCCAAGCTGGACGACAACGCCGGCCGCATCCTCGACGCCACGCCGCACGGCGTCTCCATGGTCATCGGCCCGGACGGCGAGCCGGTGGGCCAAAGCCTCAGCGCGGAGGAGGGAATCCTTTATGCCGACATCGACCTCGCGGCATGCGTCGAGCCCAAGCAAATTCACGATGTGGTTGGCTACTATAACCGCTTCGATATTTTCAAACTCACCGTCGATCGCTCCGCCAACCGGCCCATCACCTTCGAAATGGAGGACGATGAGCACGTGGCGCGATCCGCCGACGAGGAAGAACCGGCGGAAGGGGCGGAAAAGGGCGAGACGGAGAACGTCTTGAGGGTTCGCGGCTGATGCAGGCAACCGGACGTCAAGACCTTTCCGTATTTTCCGGCGCGGCGGACGCGTGGGCGCGGGACTCGCTGCTGGTTGGTGCCATGGTCGGACTCGTCCTGTCGTTGCCCCCCACCATCTACGGGTATTTGTCCTACAGGCAGTTTGACTTTTTTGGGTTCACCTACTACGTGCCCTATGAGGAGGTCTTTGCGGCCCTTCGCTCGCGCGACGTCGAGGCGATCTTGGCCGCTCCGCTGATTTCCGCGAACATGACCAGCGGATTCTTGTTTTCCACCGTATATGTCCTCGACATCCAGCAGCTCGTACTCTCCGTCGGCCTGGGGGTGGCGATCGGGATCAATCTGGTGGCGTTTTTGGCGCTGCGCCGGGAGTGCCTCGTCTCTGGGCTCGGCGGCGGCGCGGTGGCCGCCGGCTCGGGACTGTTGGCCACCGTCGCGGCGAGCAGCACCGGGCTCGTCGGATGCTGTGGCTCTGCGCTCAGTGGTGGCGTGTTGGCGCTCATCGGTGTCAGTAGCACGACGGCGGCACAGATTGCCGAGGCCTCGCCGCTCCTCCAAGTTGCGCTGATCGCCGGATTCGCCCTCAATTACCTGCACCGACGCCGGCGCCGGCGCACGGCGGCCCCTACTTAGAGCCGTCGGCCTCGTCCTGGTGTTGCCCCCGTCGGGGAGTTTCCTGTGACAGACCTCAAAGACAAGCGGCATACCATCGAAGATCGGCAGTTGATCGCCGAGACGCCTGATCTGCGCGTGCGAATCCTTACCTTGGCAAGCGCCCAGCAAGTCCCCTGGCACTACCACACGGCGGTTACCGATACCTTCATCTGTCTAGAGGGGCCGATGGTCGTCAAAACCACGAGCCCCGACGCGGATCACGAACTGCTGCCCGGAGATAGCTGTACTGTGCCGCCCGACACGGCGCATCAAGTGGCGGGAAAGAACGGCGGCCGCTGCCGTTTCGTGATCGTACAAGGGGTCGGCGAGTACGATAATATTCTGGTTGAAGACTAAAACCGCGTGCCCGCAATGTGTCGAAAGCAGGCACCGGCGGATTACCCCTGGGGCCAGCGCTCACGTTCTTTATGAACACTCCGCCTACGCCGGTGCGGTTCGAGTTTCTGCCAGATCGTTCCAAACCCGTTGATCGGCCAGTTTTCCATCGCGGACCGTAAACCGGTCGATGAAGCGGATGCCCTCGAACGCCGTCCCGTCGGGCCATTCGCCGTCGAGGGTACCGAATGCGTAGACGGCAACGCCCTCCTCGCACGCCACCTCGTCAATGCGCTCGTATGTCTTTTTTGCGGACCGGTAGCGTTCTTCGGCCCACGGCACGAGCTCTTCTAGACTGCCGAACTCCACGCCTCCCGGGTAAATGGAAGTAAAGCCGTCAGCCAACATCTCCCTGGCCTTCTCGAAGTTGCGGGCGGCGGTCGCGTCGAGATAGGCGCGCACGAGCTTGGCTGGCGACGGCAAGGGCGCTCCAGGCGTTCGCGAGACACGTCCCCGCATATAGCCCACCGGCTACGCCACCTCGTGAAGGATGACCGTAATTCCGTCGAGCGGGGCGGCGATGGTGGCACGAACCGCATCGGTAAGACGTTCGCTGAGCGTTTGTCGCGTCTCTTCGTCATAGCCTTCCAGGAGCGTTATGGTGACGACAGGCATGGCGGGTCTCCCTCCTTGGTTTGCCGGGGGTCCCGACGGAGCCTTCGTGCGCCGACAGCCCCCAGGACCATACCGCGCGCGAAATTTGAGTTCAGGCTCTTTCTGCCGGAGCCGTTTCCGTGTATAGCACGGCCATGAGCGTGATCGCTGACACGGGAGACCTCTCCGCCTTTTGCCGGCGTCTCTGCGAAGCTCCCTTCATCACCGTCGATACCGAGTTCATGCGCGAGCGCACCTATTGGCCGCGTTTGTGCGTGGTGCAACTCGCCGGCCCTGACGAGGCACGGGCCATCGACGCGCTGGCCGACGGCCTGTCCCTGGATCCCCTGTTCGAATTGATGGCCGAGGAACGCGTGCTCAAGGTCTTCCACGCGGCGCGCCAGGACCTGGAAATATTCTTTCACCTTACGGGCCGCCTGCCGGAGCCCGTATTCGACACCCAGGTGGCGGCCATGGTCTGCGGCTTCGGCGACTCCGTGGGCTACGAAACTCTGGCCAACAAACTGGCCAAGGCGCGCATCGACAAGTCGTCGCGCTTTACCGATTGGGCGTTGCGCCCACTCAGTGAACGCCAGATCAAATACGCGCTGTCCGACGTCACCCACCTGAGGGTGGTCTACGAGAAGCTATCCCGCCGGCTCGCCGCCAATGGCCGTGGGGGCTGGTTGGATGAAGAGATGGCGATATTGACGGCCTTCGGAACCTACGACATAGATCCCTATGAGACTTATCGGCGCATCAAGGGGCGCGGCAAGGGAGGACGCTTTCTGGCCGTGCTGCGTGAGCTCGCCGCCTGGCGCGAGAAGGAAGCGCGAAGCCGAGATCTGCCCCGTAACCGGGTACTGCGCGACGAGGCTCTGGTGGAAATCGCCCATCATACGCCGAAAACACCCGAGGAGCTGGCGCGCACCCGTGGCCTCGGTCACAAGATGGTCCAGGGGGCTGGTAGAGTGGCCCTCCTGCGGGCGGTGAAGAAGGGTCTAGACCTGCCCGAAGCCGAGTGTCCGAAACCCGAGCCCAAGCGCGACCTGCCGCGCGGCCTGGGACCGGTCATCGATCTTCTCAAGGTGCTCCTGAAGATGAAGTGCGAACAGTTCGAGACGGCCCAAAAGCTGGTCGCCTCGGCCGCCGACATCGAGCGCATCGCGGCCCAAGGCGAGGACGCCGATGTGCGCGCGCTCGGCGGCTGGCGTCGCGAGGTCTTCGGCGAGGACGCCCTGAAACTGGGGCGTGGCGAGATCGCGCTGGCCATCGAGGGCAAGAAACTGAAGCCGGTCCCCATCGAGCAGGACTGAGCGGCCCGTCGGACTCGCCCAACAGTCCTCGGTTTCGCGTAAACCTGTACTTCAGTATCGTCTGGATATACCTCTGCCTTGTTGTCCCCGAAGGCGCCGGTATTTACCCTTCTTTTCATTAAGTTTTTGGCGCTTTCCGCGGCGCGCTGGCAACGGGTCCGGTACCGAACCAAGGCCTGAAATTAGAGGAATTGAGCGAAGACGATTTTGCGAATTTCGCCAATCGGCATGCCACCTCCCCCGAGATAGGCAAGAACGCCACCTACCTGGACGACAAGGACGCTGGCGAGGATCAAGGTGAGACGCGGCTCTTCGGACTCACGGGCTGCGGCGGGATATGCGGAGCGGTCTCCTGCGTGTTCAAGGAAAACATCCGAGGCGCCGGGCAGACGTGCAAGCTGGACGCCATCATCATCGACGGAAGGTTGCGCGAGCGGGGGCTGGCCAGCGTCCTGGTGGCCAGGGAGTTCATCGACCTGGTGAGCGAGGCGACGCTCCGCATCGGCCGCATTTATTCCTACGCCGTCCACCCCGCCACCGTTCGGCTCCTGAGCCGTCTGTCCTTTGGCGATCCGCCGCCGGCCGGCGCGCCGATCTCCAGCGTGCGCTTCGACGAAGTATCGCGCGAGCGCTTTTTCGTCACATGCTGTGCTTCGTTCGAAGGCGTTACCAATCAATTGGAGCTTCAGTGCGCCATGTGCCTGGGCGGCGACCGGCGGGCCAGATCGTGGTACTGGCCCGCCCGTTCGTGAGGTCTCCATCGGGGGCTTGAGAGCCTGAAGGCCCGGCCACCGGCGCCGGTTATCCTCCTTGTCCTCCATTCGGCGGGCGTTCCAGGATCTGGCGCACCAGCGGCACCGTGATGTTGCGCCGTTCGGCCAGGGCCGCCGCGTCCGCCGCCGCCACCAGCCGGCGCGCTTCCTCGAGGGAGCGCTCCATGTGCGTCACCATGTAGGAGATGACGTCTTCATCCACCTTGAGCTGGCGGTCGGCGAACAGCTTGACGAGCACCGCGGCGATCAACGCATCATCGGGCGGGCCGATGGCGACGGCGGTGGCGGCAACCAGCCGCGAGCGCAAATCGGCGAGGCGCGCCTCCCAGCGCGCCGGTGGGCGGACCGATGTCAACAGCAGGTGGCGGCCCGCCTCGTGGACGGAGTTGTAGAGATGCAGCAGCGCCTCCTCCCGCCCCTCGGCGACGAGGACCTCAGCGTCGTCGATGACGCCGGCCCGGGCCTCCCCCAGGAGCAGGCCGGGATCAATTTCCGCCATCGCCTGGGGCGATGCCAGGATGGCGCCGCTGCGCGCCATGAAGACCTGCGCCAGATGGGTCTTGCCGCTGGCCGGCGGGCCGTGAACGGAGAGGACGGGCGACGGCCAATCGGGCCAGCGGTCGAGCCAGGCCACCGCTTCGGCGTTGTTGGGGGCGACCAGGAAATCCTCGCCCGAGAGCGCCGGGCGGTGGTCGAAGGCGAACGTCAGTTGCGGATGGGCCGTCAACGCCCATCGCCCGCGTCGTCGCCGAGACCCTCATAGAGGCGGCTGTCGCGGTAGCTCTCGAGGGTGAAGCGGACGAGGACGCCGATGACCGCGGCCGCCGGCACGGCAAGCAATATGCCGGTGAAGCCGAACAGCGTGCCCCCGGCGAGCAGGGCGAAGATCACCCATACCGGATGGAGCCCGACGCGGTCTCCGACCAGCTTCGGTGTCAGGAAGTTTCCCTCTGCCGCCTGGCCCACGGCGAAGACGGCGGCGACCAGCGCGACGGATCCCAAGCCCGAAAACTGGGCCAGGGCGACGCTGATCCCGACGGCCAACCCCACCATCATCCCGAAATAGGGAATGAAGGAGATGAGCCCGGTGCCGAGACCGATCAAGAGGCCGAACTCTAGCCCCACCAGGCTCAGCCCGACGGCGTAGAAGGCGCCCAGGATTAGGCACACAGTCGCCTGCCCGCGTATGAACCCGGCAAGGGTGCGGTCGATCTTGCCGAACTGGTCGTGGATCGCCGGGGCCGACCCGCGCGGCAGGTAGGCGTCAATTCGCTCGACGATGCGGTCCCAGTCGCGGAGCAGGTAAAAGGAGACCAGCGGCGTGATGACGACCAAGGAAATCAACTGAAAGAGCGCCACGCCGCCGCTCCATACATTGGCCAGGAGCGCCCCGATCCACTTGATCGCCTGGCCGACATAGGTGCCGGCGGCGTCGCCAAGGTTATCCATACCGCCCGCCGGCACGATCGTCTGGAGGCGTTCGAGCAGCGGCTCCGCATACTCCCGCAGTACCGCCGCATAGCCCGGCAGCCGGCCGATGAAGGCGACCACTTGGCCTTCCAGTAGCGGTACGAGAAGAACCAGCAGGATGATCACCGTCGCGAAGAAGGCTGCCGTGATAAGGCTGGTCGCCAGGACCCGCGAGAGGCCCCACTTCTCCAGGCGGTCGGCCACCGGGTCCAAGAAGTAGGCCACCCCCATCCCGGCGACGAACGGCAGCAGCATGCTCTTCAGCAGAAATACTAGGACGCAGAAGACGGCGAGAACGGCGAGCCAGATGGCGAGGTGTCGTTCTCTGGTCACTCCCCTTCCTCCATGGCGGTGGCGCGGCGCGACCAGCTTACCACGTACATGGCGCCCGACAGAAACGTCGTCGCCGCGACAAGATAGACCGTTCCCTCGATCAGGGTGAACCAGCCGTCGTCGGCCTCGAAGCCGAGCAGGCCCAGCACCATGGCGGCGAGCACGATCTGGGCGGCGGTGTTGATCTTGCTGATCATGATGGGGTTCATGCTCAGGCTCCCGGTCAAGGTCTGAAACAGGATGGCGCCGCCGACGATCAGGAGGTCGCGGAAAACGACCCCGATCACCAACCACGTGGGCAGGTGACCGGCCTGACCCAAGGAAACATACACGCTGACCAGTAGCACCTTGTCGACCAGTGGATCGAGGAAGCGGCCGAGTTCGGTCTCGGCGTCGAATTTCTTGGCGATGAAGCCATCGATCGCGTCGCTGACGCCGGCCGCTACGAATACCCAGAAGGCCCACAGGAAGTACCCGTTGAGGATCATCCCCACGGCAACCGGCACCGCCAAGAGCCGTCCGATGGTGATGATGTTGGGGAGGCTCAATGCCCCGTCCCAACGCCACCGGCGCGCCCTAGAATCCAGCCATCCTCGTCCTCCTCGATGATGAGATCGGCCTGCGCCAGGGCCAGCGAGAGTTGTTCGAGCTCGCCCATGTAGTGAAGGTTGACCCGCACCTCGGCGCGTGACAGCAGGAGCAGGTCGACGTGGTTGATGACAGCTACATTGATAAGCCGCCCGCGCACGTCTAGCCAAGCGCCGAGACCGCTGATGGGCACCGTCACCGCTAATACTGAGGACTGCCCGAACTGCAGAAAATTATCCCGTTTCCAGTTGTCTTCGACGCGCCGGGTGACGTCGGTGGCGGCCCGTAGCAGCAAGGCATCCATGCTCTCCCCGGGGCCGGCGGAATAGGTGCTGACGGTGGTTTGCTCCTGCTGCACGGTGCCGTAGCGGGTGGCTAACACCTCGAGCTCCGGAAGGCCGCGGCGCTCGCTGACGCGCAGAGATCCGTGGGTGACCAGCGAGTCGCGGGCATCGTAGCGCGCCGCGACGGCGGCTAGCCGCTGCACATCTCCGCTCAGCGCTTGTTCCGCCCCGATGGCGAGTATGTCCTTGAGGTCACCGATGGGCAGCACCAAGGGCACTAGACCGTCGGTGGGAGGCCGCGCTACCCAGGCGTCCCGCCAAGGATTGGGGTCGTCGAAAAGCAGCTTGGCGCCCGCCGCCTGAAAAACCGGCAACACGAGGACCGGTTTGCTTGGCGTCTCCGCGAACGGCAGATCGTAATCGATGAGCAGGCGGCGCACTTTCTGGGCCTTGAAGCGGATGTTCAGCCAGGCGATATAGCGCACCGCCGAGGTCTTCTCCTTGGCCACCTCGAAATCCTTCACCAGGGCGGCGATCTCGACCCGCGCCAGATCGGGCAGGCGGCCGCGGTCGGCGCGCAGGGTCAGGCGCTCCAGGAGAATTCCGTAGGCTGCGACCTGGCCATCGAGCAGGGCCTTCTCGCGGGCCGCCGCCGCCGTCTCCTCGGTAACGTCGACGGCTACGTTGCGCACCTCGAAGGCGTCCTTTGCTTGCCTCCCCGATTGCCCCCCCGATTGCCCGTGGGCGGGCGCCGCGATCCAGCACGCGAGGAGCACGGCGACACCCGCCGGTAATCCGCGCCGGCCGGCCAAATGTCTGTGATCAGTCATTGCAAACCGTACTCGATGAAGTATCTTCAAGCCTCGCAAGGGGCGCCAACTTACCACGTTGAGCCGGGGGAGAAAGGCATTACACGCCTAAGTTACAAGGCTTCCGGCGTTGACATCGACGCCGGCGCGGCATTGGTTGATGCCGTCAAGCCGCTAGCCGCGTCGACGGAGCGCCCGGGGGTGGCTTCGGCGGTCGGCGGCTTCGGCGCACTTTTCGACCTCAAGGCGGCGGGCTACAGCGACCCCATACTGGTGGCCTGCACCGATGGGGTGGGCACCAAGCTCAAGGTGGCCGCCGCCGCCGGCTGCCACGACACGGTTGGCATCGACCTGGTCGCCATGTGCGTCAACGACTTGGTGGTGCAAGGCGGCGAGCCCTTGTTTTTCCTCGACTACCTGGCCACCAGCAAGCTCGACGTGGCGGCGGCCGGCGAGATCCTGGGCGGTATCGCCAAGGGCTGCCGGCAAGCCGGCTGCGCCCTGATCGGCGGGGAGACGGCGGAGCTTCCCGGCATGTACGCGCCCGGCGACTACGACCTCGCCGGCTTCGCCGTGGGCGCCGTGGAGAGGGGTGGTGTGCTCACCGGCGAGGGCATCGGCGCCGGCGACGTGGTCCTCGGTTTGGCTTCCAGTGGCCTGCACGCCAACGGCTTCTCCCTGGTGCGCCGGGTGGTCGCCGATGCGGGGCTCGACTACGGCGCGCCAGCGCCCTTCGAGCCCGGCCGCGGCCTCGGCTCCGCCCTGTTGGAGCCGACGCGCATCTACGCCCGGAGTTGCCTCGCCTTGGTGCGCGCCGGCCATGTGAAGGCCCTCGCCCACATCACTGGCGGCGGCCTCCTCAACAACATCCCGCGCGTCCTGCCGGTCGGTCTGGGGGTCGAGATCGACTGCGCTGCTTGGGCCCCGCCCGCCGTCTTCCGGTGGCTCGCCGAGAGCGGCGCCATCGCCCCCTGGGAAATGACCAGCACCTTCAACTGCGGCATTGGCATGGTGGCGATGGCGGCGCCCGGCTATGCGGCGGCGGTTAAGGATGGCTTGACGGCTGCCGGCGAGACGGTGGTCGAGATCGGCCGCGTCACCGAGCGGCGCGGCACCGGCCCCGCCGTCGTCCTCAAGGGGATCGAGCAGGCGTGGCAAAGCTGAAGGTCGGCGTATTGATCTCGGGAAGGGGCTCCAATCTTCAGGCCCTGATCGACGCCGCCTCGGCGGACGACTATCCGGCCGAGATCGTGACCGTCATCTCCAACGTGCCTGGCGCCGTCGGGCTGGAGCGCGCCGCCAAGGCGGGAATCCCCACCAATGTCGTCGATCACCGCGACTTCCAAAACCGCGAGACCTTCGAGGATGCGCTCAACGACGTGCTGTCGGCGGCGGCAGTGGAACTGCTCTGCCTGGCCGGCTTCATGCGCCTGGTGACCGACGGTTTCGCCGGGCGCTGGCGCGACCGGCTGGTCAACGTCCACCCCTCCCTGCTGCCCGCCTTCAAGGGGCTTGACGTGCACCAGCGCGTCATCGAGGCGGGGGTGCGCTTCACCGGTTGCACGGTCCATTTCCTGCGCCCCGCCATGGACGAGGGGCCGATCATCGTGCAGGCGGTGGTGCCGGTGCAGGCCGACGACGACGCTTCGGCCCTGGCCGCCCGCGTGCTGGCCGAGGAACACCGCATCTATCCCCTGGCCCTGCGCCTCATCGCCGAGGGCCGGGTAAGGGTGGTGGAAGAGCGCGTCCTCGTTTCGGGCGCGGCGGCGCTCGAAGGCGTGCTGATCAATCCGGTGCCGGTGTAGTCGGAGTATTCATAAAAGCGTAGGTGCCGGCTCCGGGGGGTCCTCCGCTGGTCGGTGCTTTCGGTCCTTAGCAGACGTCGTTGCGGAGGATGACTCGCCTTCTAGATTCTTATCCGATCAGTTGGAATCGTGTCGTTACCGGCCCCCCCCCTCCTAGGGAGAGGGCTATCTATCTGGAAACACGATGAAATTCCCCTCCCCCTGTGCGGGGGAGGGTTGGGGTGGGGGGGTATTGGACTGGTGCCACTTGGTCGGAAAACGCTCTAGGTGTGGCTTCCGCCAGAGTTCTTCAACAGCCTCGGCTGGGAGCGGAAGTTAGCTACACTCCCAAGAATAATCTGATAGCTACCTATTCTTCATTCTGGACAAGGTTCCTCGGCTTGATACAAATCAAGGTATGGTATTCGGCGTGATGGTTAAGAAATCTAGGGTTTCCGAAGGGGGCAACCGGGGGGCAGCAATGCACACGACGCGAACCGTCGCCGCCATCTCGCTTGACGCCGCCGACCTGCTCGGCGGCGGGCACGGGGCGGAGGGCTGGTCGTGTGGCCTGCCCTTCTTGTTCGTGCCGCTCAAGGACAGGGACGCGGTAGGACGCATGAAAATCGACCCGGCGGCCTGGGACAAGGCCATTGCCGATTACCCGGCGACGGCACGCTGAAATTCGTCATCGAGCAGGGATTCGAGATGGGCCGGCCGAGCCTCGTGTAGATGGAACTCGACAAGAAAACCGGCGCCATTGCTGCCGTCCGCGTCGGCGGTGCGTCGGTGCTGCTCAACGAAGGGGAAATGGAGATCCCGGAAGACTAGCCGGCGGCGATGCGCGCCGCGCCCGCCGCATCGAGGCGCGTCACCCGGCACGGCAGGCCGCGGGTGTCGGCCGAGCCGCTCATGGGGTCCCACGGGCCGTCGTAGCTCATGACGGCGTTGATGTTGACCTCCAGACAACCGCGTTCCGGTGCCGCTGTCTCGGGCAGCCACCAGCCCATGCCGGTGCGCACCACGCCGGGCGGCGTCGTCTCCGTGACCTTGACGCGCAAGCGGCAGCGCCCCACCCTGTCCGGGGTCTCCACGATCCCCCAGTCGCCGTGCCTAAGGCCGTACCCGGCGGCGGTCTCGGGGTGTACCTCGATCTCCGGGTCAGGGGAGACCTTGCGCGCCCACGCTTGTTCGCGGAAGCGCGAGTGGTGGTAAGTCTTCTCACGGACGCCGGTGAGCAGGATCAGCGGGAACTCGGCGCGCGCCGTTGCCGCATGGTGCTCGGGCCGGGGCGGAGCGTAGTCGGGCAGGGGCTCGAGGCCGAGCCCAGCCAGGGTTTCCGAGTAGAGCTCGACCTTGGCCGTCGGGGTGGCGAAGGTCTGGTTCTCGAAATCGCCGAGGGCGTAGAGGAATTCGGCGTAGCCCTCGGCCATGAGGTCGTCCATAGAGATGTCTGAGCCTTCCAGCAAGAACTCGTTGAAGGCGCGCTTGGTGGGCCACGGCAGGAAGTCGGCGGCAAGGGCGCCCCGCGCCTCCATGCGCGCCAACAAACCCTTGGCGATCTCGAAGTCCGACAGCGCCTCGCCCCGGGGGGGCACGGAGGCGCGGGTGAATTGCACGCAAGGGCCGCCCACCTGCAGCATGACCTCCTCTTCCTCCAGGGTCGTCGTCTTGGGCAGTACGATGTCGGCGATCTCCGCGGTCGGCGTCATGGTGTGGGTAGCGACGGCCAGGAAATCGAGGCTACGGAGCGCGGCGATGGTCTTCGAGGTGTCGGGATAGGTGACGACGATGTTGACGCCGCTCACGTAGGCTGCGCGCACCGGATAGGGTTTGCCGGTGAGCATGGCCTTGATGACAGAGGGGTTGTGGCATGCCGTCTGCCATCCCTTGGGCCCGGCCCACAACGGGAAGCGCTCTGCGCCGATGGTGAGTTCCTCGACGTCCGGCGGCAGCCTGAACCGGGGGTCGTGCAGGAGGTCCAGGTAGGTGCGGAATCCGGTCGGCTTCTTGAGGCGGCGGCAGCCCCCCGCCCGGTCCACATTGCCGGTGATGGCGAGCAGGCAGTGATAGGCGCGGAAGGTCTGCACGCCAGCCGAGAAGGCATCGATGCCGTGGCCGCTGATGAAGGTGGACGGCCCTTCGGCGAACAAGCGTGCGGCGTGTACGATGTCGGCGGCGGGAACGCCGGAAAGCTCCTCGGCGCGGGCCGGCGGGTATTGGGCCGAGCGCTCGGCGAAGGCGTCGAAGCCGTGGCACCAGCGCTCGACGAAATCACGGTCGTAAAGGTCCTCCGATATCAGCACGTGGCTCATGGCCAGGGCCACGGCGGCGTCGGTGCTGGGACGCGGGGCGAGCCACAGATCGGCAATGTCCACCGCCGGGATGCGCGCCGGATCGATGACGACAATGCTGGCACCGCGTTTGCGGGCGCGCTTCAGGGCCATCCACTGGACGGGATCGGCGGCCGACGGATTGCGCCCGACGATCAGCGCGCAGGCCGTGTTCTCCACGTCCTCGCCGCCGACCACGCCGAGCCCCGTGACGCGGTCGCTCACCGCCCGGCAGCCGCCGCATAGGTCCTGGTTGATCATCCAGTTGGGGGAGCCCATCGAGCGCATCAAAAGCGCGACGATGGCGCCGCGGCTGAAAAACGCGCCGCTGACGGCGCCGACTAGTGCCGTCGCGCCAAACTCGGCGGCGATGGTGGCGCACCTTTCGGCCATTTCGTCCAAGGCCTCGTCCCAGGTGATGCGCACCCACGCACCGCCGCCGCGTGCCGCCACCCGCCGCATGGGGTGAAGGACGCGGTCGGTGCCATAGGTGAGTTCGGGCAGCGCCCGGATGCCCTTCACGCAGAAAGCGCCCTTGGAGTACGGGTGGCCGGGGTTGGGGGCGACCTTGACGACGCGGCCGTCTTCGACGGTGACTAGCGCCCCGCAGGCGGTCGAGCACTCCCAGCACGTGCTCGGGTATGTGGTTAGGTCCGCCGCCATGGTCTGGCTCGTCTCCCGTCGTCGGCCCGACACCGGTTCTCGATCAGCATAGCACGCGGTTCCGGCGACGCGCACCTTGACAAAAGTGTCCCGAGAGTGTGCTTTGGCGCGCCGGCGGGGCGGGGCGCCTCGGCGGCCTCGATTCCCGGCAACGCGAAGGTTCCCACCGATGCACCCCTACCGCACCCACACTTGCGGCCAGTTGCGGCCCGCCGACACCGGCGCCGAAGCGCGGATATCCGGGTGGGTGCACCGCAAGCGCGACCACGGCAACCTGCTGTTCATGGACGTGCGCGACCACTACGGCATTACCCAATGCGTGATCGACGTCTCCGGCGCACTTTTCGACGAGGTCGAGGCGGTGCGTCCCGAAAGCGTCGTCACGGTGACGGGGAAGGTGGTGGAGCGCTCCGAGGACACCGTCAATCCCAACCTGCCGACCGGCGAGGTCGAAATCACCATCGAGGCGTTCCATATCGAATCGCCGGCCGACGTGCTGCCCATGCAGGTGGCCGGCGAGGAAGAGCCTTCCGAGGAGATGCGGCTCACCTACCGCTTCCTTGATCTCAGGCGCGAGCACGTGCACGCCAACATCGTGCTGCGCGGCCAGGTCATCGCCTCCATCCGCCGGCGCATGATCGAACACGGGTTCATGGAGGTCCAGACGCCGATCCTGACCGCCGGCTCGCCGGAAGGGGCGCGCGACTATCTAGTGCCGAGCCGCAGCCACCCGGGCCAGTTCTACGCGTTGCCCCAGGCTCCCCAGCAGTTCAAGCAGTTGCTCATGGTGTCGGGCTTCGACAGGTACTTTCAGATCGCGCCCTGCTTCCGCGACGAGGATGCCCGCGCCGACCGCTCGCCGGGCGAGTTCTACCAGCTCGATTTCGAGATGGCGTTTGCCACCCAGGACGACGTCTTCGCCACCATCGAGCCGGTGTTCCACGGCCTGTTCGAGGAGTTCGCCGGCAAGCGCAGCGTTACGCCGCCACCTTTCAAGCGAATCCCCTATGCAGAGAGCATGCGGAAGTACGGCACCGACAAGCCGGATCTGCGCAACCCTATTGAGATGCGCGATGTCACCGACATCTTCCGGGGCTCCGGCTTCAAGATATTCACCGACATGATCGACAAGGACGACAAGGTGCGTGTTTACGCTATCCCGGCCATTGGCGGCGGAAGCCGGGCCGTGTGTGACCGCATGAACAGTTGGGCGAAAGGCGAGGGACAGCCCGGTTTGGGGTACATCTTTTTCCGGGAAGGGGAAGGCGCCGGGCCCATCGCGCGCAACGTTGGGCCCGAGAGGACCGAACGATTGCGCGGCGACGTGGGGCTCGCTGACGGCGACGCGGTCTTTTTCGTGTGCGGCGTGCCCAGCGACTTCACCGCCTTCGCCGCCGACGCCCGCGAGCGCGTCTGTGACGAGCTCGAGCTGCGCGAAACAGATGTCTTCAAATTCTGCTGGATCGTCGATTACCCCATGTACGAGCGCGACCCTGAGACCGGCGGCATCGAGTTCAGTCACAACCCGTTCTCCATGCCCCAGGGCGGGCTCAAGGCCCTGGAAAGCGAGGACCCGTTGGACATCCTCGCCTATCAGTACGACGTTGTGTGTAACGGAGTCGAGCTGTCGTCGGGAGCCATCCGCAACCACCGGGTCAATATCATGTACAAGGCTTTCGCCATCGCCGGATATACCAACCAGGACGTAGAGGAAAAATTCGGCGGCATGCTCAGGGCGTTCCGCTTCGGCGCCGCGCCCCACGGCGGCTCGGCGCCGGGCATCGACCGCATGGTCATGCTGCTGGCCGACGAGCCTAACATCCGAGAGGTCATCGCCTTTCCCATGAACCAACAAGCCCAGGACCTGCTCATGGGGGCGCCGGCCCCGGTGCCGGCGGAGCGGCTCAAGGAACTCTCCATCCGGCTCGATTTGCCGAGGGCGAAGGGCAAGGACAAGAGCACCGAGTGAGGGTGCCAGGGTGCCGGGAGGTCGGTCCCGGTCCCGCTGGCGGCTGGAGGTAAGGCGCGCCGGTACATTCCCCAAACATGGTACTAACTTCCCTATTGATAATTGCCGCTGCGGCTGCCCATAATACCCGCGTTGGGGGCCACGAAGGTTTGCCGCGGAACGCCGAAACTTAAAACAAACAAATTAAAAACAATAAGAAACTAGTGGGGAAGGGCATGAGAAAGGTGGGGGCCGCTCTAATCGGTCTGCTCGTGTTGTCGGGCTGCGCTTTGCCCGTGCCGTTGCGCGTCGCGTCGTGGGCGATCGACGGCATCACCTTTCTGGCGACCAAGAAATCAATCGCCGATCACGGTGTTTCCCTGGCCGCTAAGCGCGATTGCGCCATGTGGCGCAGCCTCACCGACGATGAAATTTGTATCGACAACGACGCAAGGTCGTCCACGGCTGTAGCCGG
>DASCNF010000120.1:0-3818 GCA_036011345.1 Rhodospirillales bacterium
CGCTTGTACCGTGGTCCTGGGCCAAGCCGACGGCAACCGTGTCCGCTACCGGGCGGTCAACGCCTGCATCCTCTTCGTTCCGGTGCTCGACGGCAAGCAGTTGATCACCGTCGAGGACCTCGCCGCCGCCGACGGCACCCCCCATCCGGCGCAGCGCGCCATCAGCGAGTTGTCCGGCTCCCAGTGCGGTTTTTGCACGCCCGGCTTCGTGATGTCGCTGTTCGCCCTCCACGCGTCGGAGCCCAAACCGTCGCGCCAGAGGATCAACGACGTTCTCGCCGGCAACCTCTGCCGGTGCACGGGCTACCGGCCGATAATCGAGGCCGCCCAGAGGATGTACGGCTACGGGGACGACGACCACTTCGCGGCCCGTCAGAAGGAAACGCTCAAACGGCTGAAGGCGCTGCGCCGCCGAGGCACCCTTGCCCTCGAGGCTAAGAGCCGGCGTTACTTCGCACCGACCACGCTGAACCAGATGGCAAGGCTGTGCAAGGCCCATCCCGACGCCTGCATCCTGGCCGGCGGCACCGATGTCGGCTTGTGGGTGACCAAGGAGCACCGCGACCTGGACATCCTCATCTACACCGGCAATGTGCGGGAGCTGGCGCGGCTGAAAGTCACCAACGGCCATATCGACATCGGGGCGGCGGTGACCTTGACCGACGCTATGGACGTCATCGCCCGGCACTATCCGCGTTTCGGCGAGCTCCTGCGCCGCTTCGCCTCGGTTCAGATCCGCAACTCCGGCACCATCGGCGGCAACGTCGCCAACGGCTCGCCGATCGGCGATTCCATGCCCGCCCTCATCGCCTTGGGCTCGAGCGTGGTGTTGCGCCACGGGCCCAGGTCCCGCGAGGTGCCGCTCGATGATTTCTACCTCGGTTACCGCGAGACCGACCTCAGGCCCGGGGAGTTCGTAGAGCGCGTCCGCGTACTGGTGAAATCGACGGCCCGGCGCTTCGGCGCCTACAAGATAACGAAGCGCTTCGATCAGGACATCTCGGGGGTCTTGGGGGCCTACGCGCTGGAGCTTGACGGTGGCCGGGTGCGCGATATCCGCATCTGCTACGGCGGCATGGCGGCGGTTCCCAAAAGGGCCGTCAGATGCGAGAAGGCGCTGATCGGCCAAAGCTGGTCGGACGGCGCCGTGGCGCGCGCCATGCAGGCCCTGGACGCCGACTTCCAGCCCCTGACCGACATGCGGGCGAGCGCCGACTACCGCATGCTTGTTGCCAAGAACCTCTTGCGCAAGTTCTGGATGGAGACTACGAACCCCGGAGTGGGTCTCGACGTCGTCTCCTACGGGAGCTGAACCATGGCCAGGCGCGCTACGGAAGCCATCTCGGGGGGCGTCCATGAGAACCTGGTCCATGACAGCGCCCACAAGCACGTCAGCGGCGCCGCCCTCTACGTCGATGACATTCCCGAGCCTCCTGGTCTTCTCCACGCCGCCTTCGGCCAGAGCGCGCGCGCGCACGCGCGCATTAAAAATCTCGACCTAGCGCCCGTGCGGGCGGCGCCTGGGGTCGTCGCCGTGATCGCGGCGGGCGACGTACCCGGCGCCAACAACATCGGCCCGGTGGTGGCCGACGAGCCCATTTTCGCCGACGGTCTCGTCGAATTCGTCGGTCAGTCGATGTTCGTGGTGGCCGCCCGCACCCTTGAGGAGACGCGGCGCGCGGCGCGCTTGGCAGTGGTCGACTACAAAGACCTGAAGCCAATTCTTACCGTCGACGAGGCGATGGCCGCGAAGTCCTTCGTACTGCCACCGCACCGCATGAAGCGCGGCAACGCGCGCCGCGCCCTCGCCCAGGCGCCGCATCGTCTGAAGCGGCGGCTCGAGATCGGCGGCCAGGACCACTTCTACCTGGAGGGTCAGGTCAGTCTCGCCGTGCCTGCCGAGGACGGCGACGTGGTGGTCTATACGTCGTCCCAGCACCCCACCGAGATCCAGCATCTGGTCGCCAAGGCGCTGGGCCGCAGGGACAACGCGGTGACCATCGAGGTGCGGCGCATGGGCGGCGGCTTCGGCGGCAAGGAGACCCAGGCCGCGCTTTTCGCCGTCGGCGCCGCCTTGCTGGCCGACAAGACCGGACGCCCGGTCAAGGCATGCATCGACCGCGACGACGACATGGTGATGACCGGAAAGCGCCACCACTTCGTCACCGACTACGAGGTCGGCTTCGACGACAACGGCCGCATCCTGGGTATCGAGATCGAGTTGGCGGCGCGTTGCGGCATGTCGGCCGACCTGTCTGGGGCCATCTGCGACCGCGCCATGTTCCACAGCGACAACTGCTATTATCTGGAAAACGCCACCATCGAGGGTCACCGGTGCAAGACCAACACGGTCTCCGACACGGCGTTCAGGGGCTTCGGCGGACCCCAGGGCATGATGGGCGTCGAGGACGCCGTCGACGAGATCGCGCGCTACCTGGTCAAGGACCCGCTCGACGTGCGCCGTGTCAATTTTTACGGGACCAAGGACCGCAACGTCACGCCCTACCATATGACCGTCGAGGACAACGTCATCGGCGAAATCGTCGACACCCTGGAGGCGTCGTCGGACTACCGGGCCCGGCGCGAGGCGGTCAAGGCCTTCAACGGGGCGAGCCTGGTCCTCAAGAAGGGTATCGCCCTGACCCCGGTGAAGTTCGGGATTGCGTTTACGGCCACACAGATGAACCAGGCGGGGGCGCTCATTCACGTCTACACAGACGGCAGCGTGCATCTCAATCATGGTGGTACCGAGATGGGCCAGGGCCTGTTGACCAAGGTCGTCCAGATCGTCGCCGAGGAGTTCCAGATCGACGCAAACCGCGTCAAGATCACGGCGACCAATACCGGCAAGGTGCCCAACACCTCGCCGACCGCCGCCTCGTCGGGAACCGACCTCAACGGCGCCGCGGCCCAGGCGGCGGCGCGTACCATAAGAAAACGTCTCGCCGCCTTCGCCGTCGAGCACTATGGGGTCAAGGCCGCCGATGTCGTCTTCCGCGCCAACAAGGTGAAGGTGGGCAGGCGCAACTTGGCCTTCGAGGAATTGGTGGGGCAGGCTTTCCGGGCGCGCGTATCCCTGTCCTCGACCGGTTACTTCCGCACCCCGGTCATTCACTACGACCGCGACAAGGCGCGCGGCCGGCCCTTTCGCTATTTTTCATACGGTGCCGCTGTTTCTGAGGTAATCATCGATACCCTGACCGGCGAGAACAAGCTGCTGCGCGCCGATATTCTTCACGACGCCGGCAAGTCCATCAATCCGGCCATCGACCTCGGCCAGGTGGAAGGCGGTTTCGTGCAGGGCATGGGATGGTTGACCATGGAGGAGCTGTGGTGGGACGACGCTGGACGGCTCATGACCCATGCGCCCTCCACCTATAAGATTCCCGTGGCCAGCGACGTGCCCGCTGATTTCCGTGTCCAACTCCTCGAGACGGGCCGCAACCGTGCCAATGTGGTGTACCGCTCGAAGGCGGTCGGCGAGCCGCCTCTGATGCTGGGCATATCTGTGTTCCACGCCATCAAGGACGCCATCGCCAGCGTCGGCGACTACCGCTTCAGCCCGAGGCTCGATTCCCCGGCTACCCCGGAACGCATCCTCATGACTGTCGAGGCCTTGCGCGCACGCTTGTCGTCGTCGGCCGATGATGCACGAGCCGCCGAATGACCGACTGGATCAAAAATCTGGTTGCGCTCGTGGAAAGTGGTACGCCCGGTGTCGTAGTGACGGTGGCGGCGGTCGACGGATCGACGCCACGCGAAGCCGGCGCCAAGATGGTCGTTACCGCCGCCGACGCCCGGGGCTCCATCGGCGGCGG
>DASCNF010000121.1:0-15017 GCA_036011345.1 Rhodospirillales bacterium
GTACAGTGACGGCACCCCGAAATAGAAGGTGGGGCGGAACGCTTCGATGGTGTCGAAGGTCATGTCCACGCTCGCGCGCTGATCGTTGAGCACCGTCGTGGCGCCGGCCCAGAGAGGGAAAGTCATCGAGTTTCCGAAGCCATAAGAGAAGAACAGCTTGCTTGCCGAGAAGATAGTGTCGTGCTCGCGCATGCCGAGGGCGCCGTAGGCGTATAGCTGGCTGGTCACCACCGGGTCCCGGTGCCGATGGACGGCCGCCTTGGGATTGCCGGTGGAACCCGAGGTATACAGCCAGAAGCACTCATCGGTGGCCATCGTGGGGGCGGGGTCCAGTGACGCCGGAGCCTTTTCCATGAGTTCCAAAAGCGAGCCCGCGCCCTCGGTGAGAATCGCGTGGTCCGGTTTGTGCTCCGCCGATTGAAGAGCCTCTTCGACGGCGCCGGCGACGCTCGGGGAATAGACGATGGCGGCGCACGCCGAGTCCCCGATCAGGAACTGGTATTCGGCGGCGCGCAGCAGCGTGTTGAGGGGCACCGGAATGATGCCCACCTTGACGGCACCCCAGAACAGATAGAAGAACTCCGGGAGGTCGGGGACGACGATCAACACACGCTCGCCGCGGCCGATGCCGAGCGATTTCAGGACGTTGCCACAGCGGTTGACGCGTTCGGCGAGTTTCCCGTAAGTGACGTCGGCGCGCGCCGTGCTGCGGATCGCCACCTTGGCGGCCCGTCCTTCCTCGATGTGGCGGTCGATGAAGGCGACGGCGACGTTGAATGCTGGCGCGAAGCGGATCGTCGGCGAGCTCTCGGTGCCGTCGACGATGACGGTGTTGTCCTTCATGGTGCGCCCCCCAGCACATTCGATCCTCGGAGACGCCCCTATACCGGATACGTTGCGCACGGACCACTGTTTTATGCCATTATTCGCTCCCCGGTAGCCTCGTTTTTGCTGTTGGGACGGGGGCGCGGAAGGCGTATTGACAGACTAATAGGCTGTCGCCATAGTGCTGCCGCCGCAATCAATATATCAGATATCTCACGAGTTCCTCACCGCGCAAAAAGCGCAGGAAGCCTCAATTCGTAGGGAGATAGAGCCTTGATCCAAGGGAACCCCCAATCCGAAAAGTACGTGGGTCAACCGGTCGAAAGGCTGGAGGACGCCGCTCTCCTGATGGGGCGGGGACGGTACGCCGACGACCTTCCGATTCGTGCCGGCACCCTGCACGGCGCCATCCTGCGCTCGCCCCATGCTCACGCCGAGATCGTCTCCATCGACACCTCGGACGCCATGGCCCAGCCCGGCGTCGTCGCCGTGCTCACCGGGGACGATATCAAGGAGCTGACGGATCCCTTCATCATGGTTCTCAAGTTGCCCCTGCAACATTGGTCGCTGGCGGTGGAGCGGGTGCGCTTCGTGGGCGAGTCGGTGGTCTTGGTCGTGGCCGAAGATCGCTATCAGGCCGAGGATGCGCTCGAATACATCAAGGTGGAGTACAAGCCTCTACCCGTGGCCGTCGACCCCCGGGATGCGGCCAAGGAGAATGCGCCCCTCATCCATCAGGCGGCGGGAACCAACGTCGTCTCCGTGCGCAATTTCAATTACGGCGAACCCGACAAAGCGTTCGCCGAAGCCGACCACAAGGTCGAGCTGACGATCGAATTCCCGCGCAATTCCCAGACGCCCATGGAAGGCTACATAGTCGTCGCCGATTACCTGCCCGGGAACAACACGTACGACGTCCTTGCCAACTTCCAAGGGCCGTATACCGTTCATCCGGTTATGGCGCGGTCGCTGAGGGTATCGGGTAGCGCCCTGCGCATCCGCACGCCGCAAGATTCGGGCGGCGGCTTCGGCGTCAAGCAGGCGATCTTTCCCTATGTGACGCTGATGAGCATCGCCTCCAAGATTGTGGGGCGGCCGGTCAAATGGGTTGAGGACCGGCTCGAGCACCTCTCGGCGGCAGTGGCGGCGCCAAACCGGGTGATTCACTTGGAGGCCGCGGTCACCAAGGACGGCAAGGTGACGGCCTTCCGCTTCGACCAGCTGGACGACTACGGGGCCTATCTGCGTGCGCCCATGCCGGGTCCCTTGTATCGCCCGCACGGCTGTCTGACGGGCCCCTACTTCATTCCCAATCTTTCCGTGACCAACCGTCTGGTGCTGACCAATAAAACACCCTCGGGCATGGTGCGCGGCTTCGGTTGCCCCCAGATGTACTTCGCGATCGAGCGCGTGATGCAATGCATTGCCGTGGAACTCGACCTCGATCCGCTCGACGTGATCAACCGCAACCTCATCCCCGCCGGTTCCTTTCCCTACCGGTCGGCGGCGGGGGCGATCTATGATTCGGGCGATTATCCAAAGGCGGTTGAGATCGCCGTCGAGGAGGGTGACCTCAAGGAGCTGAAAGAGCGTCGGGACAAGGCGAGGGCCGAGGGCCGGCTCTACGGCATCGGCTACTGCGCCGTTATCGAGCCCGGCCAGTCCAACATGGGCTACCTCAGCACCATCCTCACCGCCGAGGAGCGTCGCCGGAACCCCAAGGGGGGCTCGGTCTCGCAGGTGACGGTGAACGTGGAGCCGCTGGGCGGCGTTTCCGTGATGGCCGACTGTATGCCCCAGGGCCAGGGCCAGGGGACGGCGCTGGCCCAGATTGTCGCCGACGAACTAGGGCTCAATCCCGATCAGATCAGGGTCAACCTGGAGCACGACACCCAGAAGGACGCTTGGTCCATCGCGTCCGGCAACTTCTCCAGCCGCTTCGTCTCGTCGACGGCCATAGCCGCCCACAAGGCGGCCCAGAAGGTGCGCGCCAAGCTGGCTACCATCGCCGCCCAGACCCTGAACGTGCCGGAGGACCAGGTGAGCTTCGGGGGGGGGCAGATATTCGCCACCGATAACCCGGATAACGCGATCAAGTTCCACCGGGCAGCTGGATCCGCTCACTGGCACCCCGGCAGCCTTCCTACAGAGCTCGAGGCCGGCGTGCGCGAGATCGGCGTGTGGGCGCCTCCCCAGCTGGATTCACCCTCCGATTCGGACCGCATCAACACCTCCCTGACCTACGGGTTCAAGATCGACTACTGCGGTATCGAGATCGACCCGGACACCGCGGAAGTGAGAATCGACAAGTACGTCACCATGCACGATACCGGCAAGATGATTAACCCGTTGCTGGTCAGGGGGCAGATCGAAGGATCCTTCGGATGGGGCGTGGGCATCGCCCTCTATGAGGAGTTTGTCTACGCGGAGGACGGGAGCTTCCTTTCGGGCACCTTCGCCGATTACCTGTGCCCGACGGCTTGCGAGGTGCCTAAACCAGTCATCCTTCACATGGAGACGCCGTCGCCGTTTACGTCGCTCGGTGCCAAGGGCATCGGCGAAGGCAACTGTATGACGGTGCCGGTGTGCGTCGCCAATGCCGTGTCTGACGCGCTCGATGTCAGGGACGTGAAGGTGCCGCTGACGCCGGCCCGCGTCAGCGCCATGATCCACGGCGAGGAAGCTGCGCCGCCGGCCGGCCGCGCCGCGCCCGCCGTCAAGGCGGAAGGTGCCAGGCGGGCGCTCGCCGGCGAGGGAACCACCCTGGTCCCGGCGGCGCCGGAGGAAGTGTGGAAGATGCTCCTCGATGCCGAAAAGCTGGCCGCCGTGATTCCCGGCTGCCACCGCCTCGATCTGGTTGGCGACAACGACTACCGGGCCGAGGTCACCCTTGGCGTGGGGCCGGTGAAAGGGCGCTTCCAGGCGAGCGTGCGGCTTGCCGAGTTGGATGTGCCGCGCTCGGCGACGCTTTCCGCCAGTCTCGACGGGCCGCTCGGATCGTCACGCGGCTCGGGCCGGGTGCGCCTCGAGGCGCGTGACGGTGGAACCGAGGTGTCCTACACCTACACGGTCGAGGTCACCGGCAAGGTCGCCGCCGTTGGCGGGCGCATGCTGGACGGCGCGACACGCATGCTGGTGCGGCAGTTCTTCGAGCGGTTGGCCGCCAAGGTGGGCGGTCCCCCGGTTCATGAATCGTGGTGGACGCGGTTACTTCGCGCCCTGGGGGTCGGGCAATGAAGCCGAAGGGATTCGACTACCTGCGCGCTGCCTCCGTCGAGGAGGCCCTCGATGGACTGAAAGAGGGTGGCGAGGAGGCGCGCATCGTGGCCGGCGGCCAGTCGCTGGGGGCCATGATGAACATGCGCCTGGTTGAGCCCGAGCTGCTCGTCGACATCGCGGGTATCGCCGATCTGGGCTACCTGCGTGCCGAGAACGGCGTGCTCGAAGTTGGCGCCGCCCTGACCCAGGCCGAGCTCTTGGCGTGGTCCGGGTTGGCCGAGCAGGCGCCGCTGCTGCACCTGGCGATGCCCCACGTCGGGCACTTCCAGACACGCAACCGAGGCACGGTGTGCGGCTCGGTCGCCCACGCCGATCCAAGTTCGGAGCTGCCGCTAAGCCTAGCGGTGCTGGGGGGTGAGGTGAAGCTGCGTTCGGCGTCCGGCCAGCGTACCCTTGCGGCGTCCGAGTTCCAACTCGGAATGCTGTCGACGGCGCGCCGGCCAGACGAGATGGTGACGGCGGTACGCTTCCCGAATCCGCGGCCCGGGCAGTCCTTCGCCTTCCGGGAGGTGGTGCGCCGCCACGGCGACTTCGCCATCGTCGCCGTCGCCGCCGTGGTCTCGGACGGCCATGTTCGTCTCGGTATCGGCGGCGTCGCCGACCGTCCCACCGTGCGCGATTGGGAGGCTCTTGAGGGCAGCGCCCTGGATGACGCTTTGAACGAGTTTGCCTGGGACCTTGGAGGACACGACGACATCCACGCGACGGCGCGCTACCGCCGCGAATTGGTGCGCCGCATCGGGCGCCGCGCCATAGAGGAGGCGAGACATGCCTAGGCTGAGCCGCGATGCGCGGCACCCCGTGACCATTATCCTGAACGGCAAGCGGGCGTCTGGCTACGCCGAGCCGCGCCTGTTGCTGATCGATTTTCTGCGCCGGGAGATCGGCGCCACAGGCAGCCATGTTGGTTGCGAGCACGGCGTGTGCGGGGCGTGTACCGTGCGCGTCGACGGCAAGGCCGTGCGCTCCTGCCTGATGCACGCGGTGCAAGCCGACGGCCGGCGCGTCGACACCGTGGAGGGGCTGGGCGACAACAGCAGCGAGCTGACGGCGTTGCAAAGCGCCTTCCGCCGCGAACACGCCCTTCAGTGCGGGTATTGCACGCCGGGCATCCTCATGTCGATCAGCGACTTCCTGGAACGCAATCCCAAGCCGACGGAGACGGAGATTCGGGAGATGCTGAGTGGCCACATTTGCCGCTGTACCGGATACGCCGGCATGGTGCGGGCGGTGCTCGATGTGGTCTCGAATGGGGGTGCCGCGGAAAGCTCGAAATCAGAGTAGACAAGGACCACTGCGAAGCGGGCGGAAGATCGCCGAACTTCCACGGCCGCCCTACCGGTGAAGGGGTTGCAGCCATGGCCACAGAAGGACTTCCGTCGCTTTGGGGCACCGGGGTTCGGTCCGAGTGGGTCGACCACAATGGCCACATGAGCGTCGGCCACTTCGTGCAGGCCTTCGACAATGCGACGGGCGCATTCTACGAGACGATCGACATCGGCGAGGAGTACCGGAACAATACCGGGTTCTCGCTGTTCGCCGTCGAGTGCCACCTCACCTATGGCCGCGAGGCCAGCGCCGGGGACACCGTGCGCGTCACCGGACAGATCATCGGATACGACGAGAAACGTATCCACTATTTTCTCGTCATGCACAACGCCGATAGCGGTCATCAACTGGCGACGTTCGAGCAAATCGCCCTGCACGTGGAACTCGCGGCACGGAAGGTGGTGCCCATACCTGGCCAAATCCTCGAGCGCATGGACGAGGTTTGGGTCGCTCACAAACTCCTGCCGCGGCCGCCCGAGGTGGGCCACGTCATGACGCTGGAGCGCCGCTCCAAGTCCTGAAGTCCGGCCCGGGGGCGTTCGCGACGCCCCATCGCAAGCCATACAATTTGCAACTTGTTTGTTTTGCACCGTGCCGTGCGCGGTAGGGTGAAAATCCACCATAAATTAGGTCACGGAGCACGCGGAGCACACGGCGCGCCAACCAAGGAGGGTCCGATGACCCGTCCCGTATATCTCGATAACCACGCGACCACGCCGCTCGATCCGCGGGTGCTTGACGCCATGCTTCCGTATTTCAAGGAGAAGTTCGGCAACCCTCATTCGAGCTCTCATTCCTTCGGGGACGAGGCCGCCGACGCCGTCGAGAAGGCGCGCGTCCAGGTCGCCGACCTGATCGGCGCCGAAGCCAGGGAAATCATCTTCACCTCGGGCGCCACGGAATCGAACAACATCTCCATCCAGGGCGCGGCGCGCTTCCACAAGGGCAAGAAGAACCACATCGTCACCGTGGTCACCGAGCACAAGTGCGTATTGGAATCCGTCCGTCACATGGAAGACGAGGGGCTCAAAGTCACCCGCCTGCCCCTCGAGAAGGACGGCCTGATCAATCTGCAACGGTTCGAGGATGCGCTCACCGAGCAAACGGTGTTGGCTGCCGTGATGAGCGTGCACAACGAGATCGGGGTCATCCAGCCGCTCGCCGAGATCGGGCGCATGTGCCGCGAGAAAGGCGTCTATCTGCAATCCGATTGCGCCCAGGCGGTGGGGAAAATCCCCCTCGACGTGAACGAGATGAACATCGACCTGATGAGCATTTCAGGCCACAAGGTCTATGGTCCCAAGGGAATCGGCGCGTTGTACCTGCGCCGCCGTCCCCGCACCCGGGTCCAGCCCTTGTTCCATGGCGGCGGGCAGGAACGCGGCATGCGTTCGGGAACCGTGCCAGCGCCGCTCGTGGTCGGCCTCGGCGAGGCGTGCGCCGTGGCTGCCGACGACATGGCCGCCGACCATGCGCGGGTTGGCAAGCTGCGCGATCGGCTCCTGGACGGGGTGCGTGCCGGAATTCCCGACGTTATCCTCAACGGCGACGCCGAGCGCCGCGTCGCCGGCAACCTGAACCTTTCGTTCCCCGGTGTCGACGGCAACGAGATGATGGCCGCGCTCAGGCCGCACATCTGCGTCTCGTCCGGTTCGGCGTGCACCTCGACCTCCGTTGAGCCCAGCTATTCCCTGGTCGCGCTCGGGCTCGACAAGGACCTGGCCCACGGGTCGTTTCGCGTCGGCGTCGGACGTTTCACGACGGATGTGGAAATCGATACCGCCATCGGCGTGATTGTCGGGCAAATCACGGTGCTGCGCGGGGGAAAGGGCGTCCGCACCGCTGCCGAGTGAGCGGGCGGCTTGAGGCAAGAGGATCGAAATCATGAGCGAAAACACCCCGAAGGTACCCGAGTGGGTGGGTACGGATGGTCTGAATGTTTCGTGCACCGAGAAGGTCAAGGTGCTCAACGAGAACTACGACGAGATCCGCGAGATCGCCACCGAGGCGTTCGAGGACGCCGTGCTCATGGGGTGCGATCCGGCCGCCTATCGCCATGCCATCATCGCCATGATCGAGGGGCTCGAAGAGCCTTATTCGGACTAGTCTCGCCCGGATGGCGGCGCGCCCTGCGCGGTGCCGCGACCGGGAAAATTCCCAGCCAAGGGATGCGCCCGCCCGCCGTCGCCGTCTTGACCGGAGTGTGGCGGCAACCTAGTATTTTGATAGCCTAATATCGCGGTTGGTGCGGGCCACGGCACCCTCTTCCCGGCATGGAGACCGCCTCCAAGGGCGCATCGTTTGGGAAAACTATCCATGGAAGTTTCGTACAAAAGCGAGGTCGCCTCCCTCCTCAATGGAGAGGGCGAGGTCATGGACGGCGAGAACGTCATGGCCGTGGTCAAGGGGCTTCTGCAATCGGGCGTAAGTTACGTCGGGGGCTATCAGGGTGCTCCGGTCAGCCACATTCTCGACGTGCTCGCGGACGCCAAGGAGGGGGTTCTCGATCCCCTCGGCGTCTATTTCGAATCATCGGCCAGCGAAGCGGCGGCGGCAGCCATGCTGTCGGCTTCGGTAAGCTACCCAATGCGCGGTGCCGTGGCCTGGAAGTCGGTGGTCGGCACCAACGTGGCGGCGGACCCGCTGTCGGCGATCTCCTCTGTCGGGGTCGAGGGCGGCGCCCTGATCATCCTCGGCGAGGACTATGGCCAGGGCACCAGCATCATCCAGGAGCGCTCCCACGCGTTCGCCCTCAAATGCTCGATGCCGCTCCTCGATCCCAGGCCCGAACAGCAGAACGTCGTCGACATGGTGGAGAAGGGCTTCCAGCTTTCGGAGGCCAGCAACATGCCGGTGATGTTGATGCTGCGCATCCGGGCGGCGCACCTCAACGGCAGCTTCGTTGCCCGCGACAACGTCGAGCCCAAGATGAGTCGCAAGCATCCGTTCGATGAGCCCGCCCCCTTCACGCCGAGCCGTATCAACTACGGACCGGCGTTGTTCGAAAACGAGCAGGAAAAGGTGGAGAAGAGGTTGCCGGCGGCACGCCGCTTCATCGTTGACAACGCCATCAACGAGATTTTCTGCGATGATCCAGCCGGGGAAATCGGCATTATCCTTCAAGGCGGTCTCTACAACACCTTGATCGCCGCTCTCAACCAGCTTGGCTTGGCCGACGCTTTCGGCGAGAGCCGCATACCGCTGCTCGTGCTGAACGCCACCTATCCGCTGGTGCCCGGCCAGATCACCAAGTTCTGCGCCACCAAGCGCTCGGTGCTGATCGTCGAGGAAGGCACGCCCGAGTATATCGAACAGGAAGTTAACGTCTTCCTGCGCCGGGCCGACGTGCAGACCAGGATACACGGAAAGGACCTCCTCAAACAGGCTGGCGAGTACACGCCGGAATTGGTGCGTGCCGGCCTGCGCCGTTACGTTGAGGCGAGCCGCCCGCCGGGGGTGGACACCGGCGACGTTGCCGCCCGCGACGATGTTCTGGTGGCGCGCATCAGCGAGGTTGCCAACCGCCCGGAACCGCTTGACGGCGGGGCTCCCACGTCGGGCAGCAACTTGCCTAAGCCCCTGCCGCCGCGCGCCCCCTCTTTCTGCACCGGGTGTCCGGAGCGCCCGTTCTTTACGGGCCTTAAAATCGTGCAGCGCGAGTTGGGGCCGACTCACGTCTCCGGTGATATCGGCTGCCACACGTTTGCCGCCAACGCGCCATTCAATCTGACTAACTCGACCACCGGCTACGGCATGGGCCTGTCCAGCGCGGCGGCCGTTGAGCCGGCGTCGAGCCGGCGCACCATCACAGTGATCGGCGATGGCGGCATGTGGCACAGCGGGCTGACCGCGGGCGTCGCCGGCGCCGTTTACAACAAGCAGGACACGGTGCTTGCCGTCATCAACAACGGCTTCACCTCGGCCACCGGCCAGCAGCGCATCCCGTCGAGCGGCATCAATCACCGTGGCGAGGCCGTCAACATGGACCTCGCCCGCGCCCTCAAGGGTGTCGGCGTGGATTGGCTGAAGACCATCGATTCCTACGAGTTGAGCAAAACGGTGAAGACCTTGCGCGAGGCCCTGACGACGGACGTCAAGGGCGTCAAGACCATCATCGTCAAGGGCGAGTGCCAGCTCAACCGGCAGCGGCGCTTGCGCCCGGAAAACGAGGCCCGCAAGATGGCCGGCAAGCGTGTCGTGCGTCCACGCTTCGGAGTGGACGAGGACGTGTGCACCGGTGACCGCTCGTGCATCCGGCTTTCGGGGTGCCCGTCGCTAACCGTCAAGACCTCGCCGGACCCCTTGCGCGATGATCCGGTGGCCCATGTTGACAACAGTTGCGTCGGTTGCGGTCATTGCGGCGAGGTTGCACACGTGGCCGTCCTTTGTCCCTCGTTCTACCGGGCCGACATCATCGAGAACGCGTCCATCCTCGAGTGGGCCTTGGAAGGGTGGCGGCGTTTCGTCATCGGCCTGCTGCGCCGGCGCCCGACATCCTTGTCGGCGGCGGCCTGAGCGGGGGGGGGGCGCAGCCATGGAGTCCCAGGCGCCTCGCCCGATCCGGGTCCTCATCGCCGCGCTTGGCGGCCAGGGGGGCGGCGTCCTTGCCAACTGGATCATCAAGGCGGCACGCGAGGCAGGACTGATCGTCCAGGGATCGTCCATCCCGGGTGTCGCCCAGCGCACTGGTGCTACCACCTACTACATCGAGGTCTTTCCGCTCTCCGAGCCCGAACTCAACGGCAGGAAGCCGGTCCTCGCCGTATATCCGATCAAGGGCGACGTCGACCTTCTGGTTGGGGGCGAAATTATCGAGGCGGGCCGCATGGCCAACATGGGCTACGTGACGCCCGGCCATACGGTGACGATAGCGAGTAACCATCGCGCCTTCACGCTCACCGAGCGCATGGCCATGGAAGACGGTCGCTATCCCGTGGGCATCGTCGAGCCTTTCCTCGAGGGCGTCTCCAAGCGGACCCTGATATTCGACGCCGAGACACTCGCCCTGGATAAGGGAAGTGCCGCCAACGCCGTCATCTTCGGCGCCATCGCCGGGGCCGGCATCCTGCCCATGGCGGAGGAGTGCTACCGCGCCGCCATCGCGGGCCAAGGCCGCGCCGTTGAGCGCAATCTGCGCGGCTTCGAGGCGGGGCTCGCCAAATGGTCGGAGCCGCAAGCACCTGTGGCACCTGTGGCGAAGCCGGCGCCGCGCACCGCCGAAGAACCCGCGGCAGCTTCCGGGCCCGTCCTGCCGGCATCCATGGAAGAGGCGTTGGCGCGCTATCCGGAGGCCAGCCGGAGTATCGTGAGAATGGCGCTCGCCCGGCTCATCGATTTCCAGGGGCCGGCCTACGCGCGCCTCTTCCTCGATCGGTTGGCCGCCATGCTGCTCAAGGACGACGTCGACTTCACTACTATTCTGGCCAAGCGCCTTGCCACCTGGATGACCTACGAGGACGTCATCCGCATCGCCGATTACAAGACCCGGGCGGAGCGCGTGGAACGGGTGCGCCGCGAGCTCGGCGCGGCGCCCAGCCAAAAGGTGGTCATCACCGAGTTCCTTAAACCCGGCCTGGATCAGGCACTCGACCTGCTGCCACCCTTCCTCGCCAAGAGGGTGGAGGGGTTCGTCCAGGGCATCGAGGACAAGAACAGGCTGCACGTGGGCTTGAAGGTGCCGACGACGAAGATTTGGGGGTTCGTGCTGCTTCGGCTGTTGAGCGCCCTGCGTTTTTGGCGGCCGTACTCGTATCGTTACCGCTGCGAACAAGAGAGGATTGAGAGCTGGCTTTCCAGGGTCGGGCGGGCGGCGGAGAAGGATGCCGCACTGGCCACTGAGATCGTCGAACTGTCGCGCCTGGTCAAGGGTTACGGCGATACCCACAGGCGCGGCTCGGGGAACCTTGCCGCCGTCTACGAAGGGTTGGTCGACCCGCACCTTGACGCCGTCGAAAAGGGTGGCTTGGCCCCGGCGGAGGCCGCCCGGCTCATACGGGAGGGGCGGGAGGCGGCGCTGGCCGAACCGGAAGGTGGCAAGCTGCGCGAATTTTTGGATGCCACGCAAGCCGGCCAGGCCAAGTTGACCCGGGAAGTCGCCTGAGAAAAACGCCCCTGGGAATCCGAGCGCCGGAAGTCAGGCGGCTGCGGCGGATCGCATGGCCTTGGCCAGCACCCGCAATCCAGAGAGGAACCGGTCCTCCTCCGGCAAGGTGAAGGAGAGGCGCAGGAATCGGTCGCCTTCCTCTTCCTTGTCCACCGGAAAGAAGCAAGCGCCGGGCGTCGCGTAGACGCCATCGCGCAAGGAGCGGGAGACGATCTCGCGGGCTGGCATCCCGCCGTTGAGGCGGACCCATAACGCAAAGCCGCCGGCCGGCTCATAGACCTCGGCCCGATCGCCGAGCACGTCGCGCACGGCGCCGATGCGGGCGTCCCGCATTTCCTTGTAGGCGCCGCGCGTGCGCCGCAGGTGGGCGTCGAAGCGGTCCAGGGCTAGGTACCTCTCCAGTATGTACTGCACGATGTGGTTGGTGTGCAGGTCCAGATTTTGCTTGGTGGCGATGAAGCGGTCGAGAAAGCGCGGTGGCGGCACCATCCATCCCAGGCGGAACGCCGGTCCGAGGGATTTGCTGACGCCGGTCAAAGAGAAGACGATGGCCCGTTCGTCGTCGAGGGCGAGGAGCGACGGTGCCTCCTCCTCGCTCAGGCCGAGCAATCCATAGATGTCGTCCTCGATGATGGGGACGCCGTGGCGCCGTGCGACGTCGAGGAGCGCCGTCCGCTGCTCCACGGAACTGGAGACGCCCGTCGGGTTGTGGCCGCAGGGCACTGTGACAATGGCCCGCGCCCGCCGGCGCTTGAGGATGCGGTCGACCTCGTCGATGTCCATTCCCTCAGGCGTCAACGGCACCGGCCGCGCCACCAGCCCCAGGTGGTCCAACATGGACAGGGCGACGCCCCAGGTCGGTGATTCGACAATCACTCCATCACCCTTGCGGCACAATAGGCTGAGGCAAAGGAAGAGCCCCTGTACGACGCCGCTGGTGACCAGAAGGTCGTCAGCACGTACCCGGGTCACACCGCGCCAGGCAACGAGGCGGGCCAAGCGCTCGCGCAGGGCAAAAAGGCCCTGCGGATCTCCGAAATGGTGAAGCGCCTGGTTGTTGGGGTTCCAAATGTGGCGGGTGGCCAGGTCAAGGTCGACGAACGGCAGAAGATGGGGCGCCGGCACCTGCTGATCGAGAGACATGATATCGGTGCGCCCGGGCGCCACCATGGTGGTGTAGACGATGGACCGGTGCGGGTCTTCGCGGGCCACGTCCAGATCGATGGCGAGCGGCGCGGCCGGACCATGGCCCATGCGCACGAAGGTGCCGCGCCCACCCTGTCCCTCAACCATATCGTGGCAGGCGAGCTCGGCGTACGCTTCGCGGACCGTCGAGGGATTGACGCGTATCTGGCTGGCCAACGTGCGCACCGAGGGCAGGCGCATGCCGCCCGGGAAGACCCCGAGACTTATCTGGGTCTCGAAATAGGCGATGATCTGGTCACGCAGCGCCACCGGCGATGTGCGGTCGAGGAATATGTTCATGCGCCAAGCCTACCCATGGCGGGAGCAGGGAGTGCTTGGCGACGCAAGATACCAGTCGGCGGGAACACCGCCAAATGTTTTTCAAATTGTATGGTCGGCGAACGGGGCGGATGCCGACGCCCGTCCTGTCAATCCCCGAGGAAGAATACCGGGAGATAGGTTGCCGTCGGCGGATAAAGTGCGATAACCACTAGCACAAGGAGCTGCAGCAGGACGAACGGCATCACGCCCAAATACATGTCCTTGTATGTCATCTCCGGTGGCGCGATGCCTTTCAAGTAGAAAATGGATGGCGCCATGGGTGGGGTCAGGTAAGAGGTCTGGATCATGATGATCGCCATGACGGCGAACCACACCGGGTCGATCCCCGCAGTGTTAAGCAGTGGCGAAAAGATAGGAACCACGATGAGGACGATCGACACCCAGTCCAGGACGATTCCAAGCATGAAAATGATGGCCAGGAAAAGACCGGCCATTCCGTTGGGTGACAGGTCGAGGTATTCGATGATCGCCTCGACCAGTTCACCGCCGCCGTGCATGCGGAAGATGGTGGTGAACATGGTGCCGCCGAGGATGATGAGCATGACCATGGCGTTGATGACGATCGATTTCTTCAGCGAGTCCCGCAACATCTCCATCGAGAATTGGCGATAAATGACGGACAGCAACAAGGCACCCGCGGCGCCGACCGCGGCGGCTTCCGTGACGGCGGCGACCCCGGCGAGGATCGAGCCAACCACGGTCACGACGAGCGTGATGGGCGGAATCAGTGCCGTGAACGTGAGCCACATCAACTCGCCAAATTTGACCTGTTCGTACTCTTCGCGCCCCATGGGCGGGCCATCCTGGGGGCGAAACCAGCAGCGCAAGACTAGATAGATGAGAAAAAACAGCACCATCATGCCGCCTGGAAAGAGAACGCCGGCGAAGAGCTTTCCGATGGAAATCTGCGCGATCGTCGCGTAGATGACGACGACGATCGACGGCGGAATCATGGTGCCGAGTGAGCCGCCGGCACAGATGGTGCCGGCGATCAGGCCGCGATCGTAGCCGTACTTCATCATCGCTGGAATGGCCATCAATCCGACCATGACCTCGACGGCGCCGACGATGCCCGTGCCCGCCGCGAAGATTGCGCAAATGGCGATGGTGGCGATCGCCAGGCCGCCCGGGAAGCGGCCCACCCAAAGACGCATAGCGTGGAACAAGCGTTCGGCGATTCCCGAACGCTCCATGGTCGAGCCCATGAAAATGAAGAGCGGTATGGACGCCAGCACATAAACCGAAGACGTCCTGGTGATGAAATGGAAGCTCTGAAGCCCAATCTTGGTCCCAAACGCCGCGAAGCCAAATCCTATGGCAACGCCAAGCAGGCTGAAAGAAACCGGGATACCCAGAAATATCAAGGCGAACAGGGCCGGGAACATAAGCGCGGCGAGGTTGATCTCCATCGTAAATTCCCGTCCTATCAGTAAGGTGGTGCCTGGCCGGGGGCGTCTACCGAGCTTGGTTTGCGCATTCCCATGGCGTGGCGGATCATCGAAACAAAAATCTGCAGCCAGAAAGAAGAGAACCCGAGCGCGATTGCTGAATAGAACGGCCAAATCAAAGGCTGCCAAGCGCTTTGCGCTTCCAACTCGTCCGTGACATAGGCGATCCACGTCAATTTGAGTGCGAAAAAGATGATGGTACTCATCGCCGGCAAAAATATAACCAAGTAAAACAGAAGGTTGGCCAGATGCTGCATGCGCATGGGCATCATCGCGGCAAGGAAATCGATGCGCACGTGGCCTTCCGCTTGCAGGGTGACCGCTGCCGACAGCAGGAAACATGCACCGGCAACCATCCATGGGATATCAAAGGCCCAGAGGTTGGGCGCGTTGAAGACATAACGGGAGACCACTTCGTACATCATGCTCCCGATCACGATGAGCAGGAGCCCCGTGGAAATCGCTCCCAAGACGCGAACAAACCGCTCAATGATCAACAGTAATGC
>DASCNF010000122.1:0-5130 GCA_036011345.1 Rhodospirillales bacterium
CAAAGGGTACGCGTCGGCGCTTACATCCTGGGCAAGCGCCTCAAGGGTGTGGCGCGCTACCCGCTCGTGTTGATGCTGGAGCCGCTGTTCCGGTGCAACCTGGCGTGTCCCGGCTGCGGAAAGATCGACTACGACGACAAGATTCTCAACAAGCGCCTCAGCCTCCAGGATTGCCTGGACGCCGTCGACGAATGCGGCGCGCCGATCGTCTCCATCCCCGGGGGCGAGCCGTTGCTGCACAAGGAGATCGAGCAAATCGTCTCGGGCATCATCGCGCGCAAGAAATTCGTCTACCTGTGCACCAATGCTTTGTTGCTGGAAAAAAGGCTCCACCTCTTCCAGCCCACCCCTTATCTCACGTTCTCGGTCCATCTCGACGGGCTGGAGAAACACCACGACGAGGCAGTCGCCCAGGAAGGCGTGTTCGCACGCGCCATCTCGGCCATCAAGGCGGCCCGCGACAAGGGATTCCGCGTCAACATCAATTGCACGCTCTTCGACCAGATGACGTCTCGGGAGGTGGCCGACTTCTTCGATTTTGTCACCCTCGACCTGAAGATCGAAGGCATCACCGTTTCGCCCGGCTATGCCTACGAAAGGGCCCCCGATCAGGAACATTTCCTGGCCCGCGCCAAGACCAAGGAACTCTTCCGAAACGTCTTCAGGTTGGGCCGCGGCAGGAAGTGGCGCTTCTCCCAGTCATCGCTTTTCCTAGAATTTCTCGCCGGCAACCAAGCGTACCATTGCACGCCGTGGGGCAATCCCACGCGCAACGTTTTCGGCTGGCAACGCCCCTGCTACCTGCTCGCCGAGGGCTACGCGCGTTCCTTCAAGCAGCTCATGGAAGAGATCGCGTGGGACACTTACGGGACCGGCAACTACGAAAAGTGCGCCGATTGCATGGTCCACTGCGGCTACGAACCGACGGCCGTGACCGACACCGTCGCCCACCCGCTGAAGGCCTTGCTGGCGGCGCTTCGCGGCCCCAGGACCGAAGGCCCGATGGCCCCGGAAATTCCCGTCGACAACCAGCGCCCGGCGGAATTCGTCTTCGAGGACATGGTCGAGCGCCTATCCGAAGCCGAGGCGCGGACCGCCGAGCGAAGCGACGCGGCGTAAGCTACCCAGCGCCTTTCCGTTCTCCCGCGCCATCTCGATCAGCGCCCACACCATCCACGGCCGCGCCAAAAGGGGCGCGATGACGGCGGCCGACCGCAGGCTACCGTCCTCGGCAACGCCTTTCAGCACCCAAGGCGGGATGGCCCTGGCCGCCGGATCGGCGATGGCGCGAACGGCAAGGAAGCGGGTTCCCGCCGCCGCCGCCACTTCACCGATTCCGTGGCTCTCCATGTCTACGGCGGCGGCCCCCGTCGAGCCCCACAGCTCCCGCTTGACGGCGGCGTTAGCGAGGACGGTGTCGCTCCCTGCGACCTGTGCCCGCGTCACCGCCAGGCGCTCGCCGAGGACATTGGCCAGCCCATCCGCCCAGGTTGTGTCAGTAGGTATGTGCCCGCCGTCCGGCGCCCTCACGCCGTCGGCGATGACGACCGACCCGGGCACCAGCGCCGGGTCCAATCCCCCCGCCACGCCGAAGCTGACGAGGCCGTCACATCCCTCGGAGAGAAGAGTTCGGGCGGCGTCGCGCGCCCGTTCTGCGCCAATACCGGCGCATTTTACGGCAAAACGCCGGTCCGCCGGAAGCTCCGTCAAGCACTCGGCTTCGCTAAGCAGGCCAGTAATGACTCCAGGGCGTTCCAATCACATTCCGAACTTGGGGAACTTGGTGCCGCTTTTCCGTATGTTGCGATAGCGCGCCAGGGTCCACAGTGGGAAATAGGCGCTGTAGCCGTGGTAGCGCAGATAGAAGACCCGCGGGAAACCTACGGCGTTAAAGTACTCCTCATCCCATTTTCCACCGGTGCGTTTGGCCTTTAACAGGTATTCGATACCGCGCGCGACGGCCCCGCTTTCGATCTCGCCCGCCGCCATCAGGCCGAGCAACGCCCAGGACGTCTGCGAGGGCGTACTCATCTTCACTGCGGCCAGGCGGCGGCGGAGGTTCTCTTCCGACACGTACCATCTGTGGTGCTGATAATAGCTCGAGCAGTCCTCCCCCCAGCCGCCGTCGGGGCGCTGGCAGTACTTCAGCCATTTAGCGGCCTTTTGGGCGTAATTCGACTCCATGTCGACACCGATTGCGTTGAAGGCGCTCAGCACCGACCACGTGCCGTACACGTAGTTGTTGCCCCACCGGCCGAACCAGGAGCCGTCTTCCTCCTGCTCGCGGCGCAGGAATTGCAGACCGCGCGCCACGCAGGGATGGTCCTTATCGTATCCCAGTTGGGCGAGCATGCTGATGCAGCGCGCAGTGACGTCGGCTGTCGGCGGATCGAGCAGGGCCCCGTGGTCGGCGAAAGGGATGTGTTCCAGAAAATAATGCTGGTTATCGGCGTCGAACGCCCCCCAGCCCCCGTTCTTGCTCTGCATGCCGATGATCCACTCGGCGGCGCGCTCGATGGCCCCGCCATAGGCCGGATCTCCGGTCCGGTGCAGGGCCATGGCAACGACGGCGGCATCATCCACGTCCGGGTAGTAGTCGTTGCGGTACTGGAAGGCCCAGCCGCCGGGGCGCAGGTGGCCGCGGTTGGCCTTCCAATCGCCCTTGACGTCGAGAATCTGCCTGCCTTTCAGCCATTTGGCGGCACTCTCGACTACGGGATCGTCTCCCGCGAGCCCGGCCTCCATCATGGCGTGGGCGGCCAGCCCGGTGTCCCAGACCGGCGACAGGCAGGGCTGACAATAGCCCATGCCGTTTTTGAACACCAACAGCTTATCGATAGCCCGGCGCGTGATAGCGCGGTGCGGGTGATCGCGCGGATAGCTGAGCGCGTCGAAGGCCATCAAGGCATTGGCCATGGCCGGGAAGATGCCGCCGAGTCCGTCCTCGCCGTTGAGCCGCTCGACGACGAAGTCCATGGCTTTGTCGATCGCCTTGCGTTCCAGAAACTTGGGAAACAAGGGCTCAATCAGACGCCCGACACGGTCCAAGAGGAGAAGTATCGTACCCAGAAACCTGCCACTGGCGTTGATCAGAAATTTTCGTTCCTCCTCGGGAGGCCGCAAGAACAGCTCCGCGATATCGACGCCGCACGGGTTGCGCGCACGCGGTTTCAGCGCCGCCAGAACCAACAGGGGAACCATCACCGTGCGCGACCAGTAAGACACCATGTCAATGTGGAACACGGGCGCCCACTTGGGCAAAAACATGGCCTCGACGCGAATCACGGGCACGGCGCGCCATGGTATTTGGCCGAACAGGGCGAGGGCAATGCGCGTGAAGACGTTGCTCTTCACGGCACCGCCGTGTTCGAGGATGGCATGGCGCGCCCAGGCCATGTGCGGCGCCTCAATGTCCTCACCCGTCAATTTGAGCGCCAAGTAGGCCTTGACCGAGGCGCTCATGTCGAAATCCCCGTCGTGATAGAGGGGCCAACCGCCGTGACTGCCTTGAATGGAGCGGATGTAGTTGGCCAGCTTGGCCTCGACGGCCTCGTCAATCTCGTCGAGGAAGTGGTTGAGCATGATGTATTCGGACGGGATGGTGACGTCGGCTTCCAGCTCGAAGGCCCAATGACCGTCCTTGGCCTGGCAGGCGGAGAGCCACTCCACCGCTTCGTCTATATGGGTATCGAGAAGGTCTCCATCGGACGTCCGATTGGCGTCCAAGGAAGCGACGTTTCTTTCAGGCATGTCCGTCGAAATTCCCCAAGAACCCTCTGCCGCAGCTCTTGCCCACGCTTGCGCATCACCTTTTTGGGCCACCCCCGCGTGCGGTTCTTTTGCCAGAACACACTGTCTCGTTCAAGTGCCCCCTCGGGACGAAAGGACCATGTCGGCTGCCTTTCGGCCCGAACACACGGACCCCTCGATGGTGGCGGGAAGGCCGGTATCCGTCCAATCCCCGGCCAGAAAGACGTTTCGCCACGTCGTGCGGACGCCGGGCCGACGCGCCGCTTCTTCCGGGATCTGCGCGAAGGTGGCCCGCTTTTCCTTGACGATCCGGTGAGCTGGCAGCGGCGGCGCCCCGAGGTTGAGAGCGCCGACAACTTCCGGCCACATGCGCTCGGCGATGGCGGCGGCCGGCTCCTCGGCCAGGGCATCGGCAGCGCTGGCGGTCACCGAGGCGATGTCGCCGCGCACAAACAACCACTGGCAGGTGCCACCCACCAGGCCCAGAAAGGTCACGTCCGGCGCCGTCCTGTCGAGCCGGAAGTGGCCGTTGACGATGGCCCTGCTTTGCCGCGGCGCCACGAGGTCGGGACAGAGGTCGGCGCTCGCCGCCGGGGGAACCGCCAACACAACGCTGTCCTCGGGGCCGACACTCAAAGGCGCGCCGCCGAATTCCAGCGCCGACACCCGGTCTCCGTCTAAATTCAAGGCCCGCAGACGGCGGTTGAAGCTGACCGAAGTACCACGCGCCTCCAGGAATCGGAGGGCCGGATCGACGAAGCCCTGGCCCAGGCCATGGCGCGCGATCAGTGGCCGGCACGCCGCCTCGCCGCGCCCGAAAGTCTTTTTCAGGACCGGCCACAAGAGAGCGGCGGCGGCCTCCTCGGCGGCGGTATTGAGGACGGCGACGCAGAGCGGCTCCCAGAAGCGGCGATAAAGGGCAGTGCCCGGGACCAGGCACTGGGCAACGGTGCTCCGCGGACCCGCCCACGCCAGAGCGAGCCCCCTCAGGTAATCACCGGGAGTGGTCTCGGGCACGCGGCGGCAGGTGTCGAATATCCACCATGGGAACCACCCGGAACCCGGCCGCACGGTCCATCGGTGACCCGTCTTCAGGTCGAGAAACGGAAACGCCGCCGGCTCGGGCCCGGTTAGGCTGTCGGCAGCGCCAATTTCGCGCAGATAATCGAGCGCCGACCGGTTGCCGCTGAGAAGGAGGTGGTTGCCGTTGTCGATGGTGCGCCCGAGGGCCTCGTCGTGGAACGAGCGGCAGCGTCCGCCAGCATGGCCGGCCGCCTCGTACACGCCGACACGTCGCCCCGCCCCGGCCAGCCGCACGGCACAAGACAGACCGGCAAGTCCGGCCCCCACCACATGAACCTGCGCGGCCACCGCTAGACC
>DASCNF010000123.1:0-8041 GCA_036011345.1 Rhodospirillales bacterium
GAATGGGACCCGATCCGCGGAATTCATCAAGGCCAGCGGTTCCAAACACCGCATCAACAGGCCGGACACAAGACTGCATCCGACCAAGTCGTCAGACCACCCAAAAATCCTTGCAACACGGGAGCCATCCACACAAGACTCGGGCTGTGTGAAAACCCGTCAAGTCGGCGAATCGGCGCAACAATCGAATCCACGTGATCCCGAATTTATTTTGTTAGTGCTGAGAACTGAGACTCCGTGAAACAATCTTGCGTTACTGAACCTCGAAATTAGTTATTACACAGCTTGGACCCAAAGGCGACATTGGCAGCAGAGGGCTTTCGGACGCTTTTCCCCTGCCAGAATTACCGAATAATTGTGCTCGAGAACCCCGGTGGTTGGATTCAGAGGTAGGCATATCCCTCGAAAAAGCGATCGAGTAAACTGCGTACTGCATTACGACGGCCGTAACGGGCTTGTCTGCGAAGCATATTTACGAACTAACACAGCACATGATGGAAGAAACCTCACGCCTTCCACGGGCCGAGACCTTTCTTGCGCCTCCAAAGGAGCACGAGGGCGAAAATTTCGAGGGTTTGCCCGTGTTCGCCATGCCGGGGTTGCATGCCCATGTCCAGGCTTTGGCGACAACTCACTTCCGACCTAGCTCCCGGTTGCTCGACCTGGGATGCGGCGCGGGCGCGCTGGCTTCACGGCTTAGTTCTGTGGGGTTCCAGGTCACAGGTTGCGATGCCCACCCAGAAGTATTCCATAAACACGGACACATTCCCTTCGTTGCCGCCGACTTGAACCAAGATTTTGTGGAGCGGTTTGATGCGCCATTCGAGGCCATAGTCGCAGTAGAGGTCATTGAACACCTGGAGAACCCATGGCACTTCATGCGCCAGTGTCGGGATCTCCTGGAACCCGGGGGGAAATTCCTGCTCACCACGCCTAACATCGATACTCCGCGTTCGGTATTAAATTTCATTAGAACCGGCACGTTCAAAGGGTTCTCGAATTACGACTATCGCAAGGACGGGCATATTACGCATCTGTCCCAATGGCAAATCGATAAATGCACGGAATCCGCAGGCATTCGCCTCGATGCCGTGAAAACGTTCGGTCCTCCATGGGGGAAGGGACTCAGGCACCTAGGCGCGAAGATTCTCTGGTCGCTGGCTCGGAACAATCCGAGCCGCATTGGCACCATCGTCGTCGCAGTTGGATCGCGCCAGGACGCCGGTTGACTGGTTGGCCACCCGCCACGGCTAAAGATGGTAAATAACAAGTGCGGCCCGTATCACGTCATTGGCGCCAAACAACTGAGCGAGTTGATGCATGACACAGGAAAAACTAACCTTCGCCAGTGAATTCGGAGACGAATTAGCAGGACGCCTAGACACTCCAGATGATCGCGTGCCCCGCGGCTACGTATTGTTCGCCCACTGCTTTACAGGTTCCAAAGACGTGCTCGCAGCGGTCCGTATTGCCAAAGCGCTTTGGCTGCGTGGCTTTGCAGTGTTTAGGTTTGATTTTACGGGTCTTGGGGAGAGCGAAGGCGATTTCGCGAACACTACTTTTTCATCAAACGTCGGCGACCTGGTAGCAGCGGCGTCGTTCCTACGAGATAGTCGCGAGGCGCCAACGGTGTTGATTGGGCACAGCCTCGGCGGAGCGGCCGTACTCGCTTCGGCTAGCAAGATTCCAGAGGCGCGTGCCGTTTGTACCATTGGAGCACCAGCCGATCCTGAACATGTGGTCCATCATTTTGCCGACGCCCGGGATAAAATCGAGGCCGATGGCGAGGCAGAGGTCTCCATTGGCGGTCGACCGTTCCGTATTAAGTGGTCGTTTCTGGAGGACATTGAGGGCCACAATCTGGAAGATTCTATCCGTGTCATGCGGAAGGCGCTCCTCGTCTTCCACAGTCCCGTAGACGGCATCGTCGGCATCGAGAACGCACGACGCATATACGAGGCCGCACGCCATCCCAAAAGCTTTGTGTGCCTTGACAGCGCCGATCACATGCTGACGGATCGGGCCGACGCCTATTATGTAGCCGAGGTGATCAGCGCTTGGGCCGGCCGTTATAACAAAGAAACGGTGTGAACGACTGATGGTCCGCTTTTAGCCCAATAAGTGGCATATCTGATCGCGCCGCAACGCTTTGGCGACAACAATTTCTCCGGCTGCATCAATTCCATGGACTTGAAAAACGTTCTTGGCCAGATCAAGGCCGACGGTGCTAATCTTCATGGTGGGAGGCTCCTATTGCTCGTGGTTTTTGATGACAAACCACACTTTGGCACATCGCGATGCCGAGAGCGAGAGCCATCCACCCCATCTGCTTTCGGGGGTAAAGCGGACATTCTCGCGCGTATGGCAATTACCGATCATCCATACACCCTGGCTTCCCGAAGAACGCTGTGAATGGCCGGAACATAGATGGGCAATAGGGAACGCGCACGAGAGGCCAATGGGAGATGCTGTCGATCTTCACACCAGGAAACTTAGAGTGATTGTGCCGCACTTTATGCCGTACGTCCGCACCTGATGCAACGAGTGTGATGTTAAATCATTGAAATAACGAAATTATAATAAGTCTGCTAGACGTTTGTCTTCGCCTTGTAACCGCACAGATCGCCGATCGCGCAGTTGGGACAATCGGGTTTGTGCGCCTTGCACACATAGCGGCCATGGAGGATGAGCCAATGGTGGGCACGGAGTTTCCACTGCTCGGAGGTCCGTTTGACCAGTTTATTCTCGACTTCCAGGGGAGCCTTTCCCGGCGCCAGCCCGGTGCGGTTGCAAACGCGGAAAATGTGGGTATCGACAGCGATGGTGGGCTCTCCGAAGGCGACATTGAGGACCACGTTGGCGGTCTTGCGGCCAACACCCGGCAAGGCCTCAAGGGCGGCGCGCTCGCCGGGCACCTGGCCACCGTGACGTTCCACCAATATGCGGCTCAACCCTATAATGTTCTTGGCCTTAGCGTTGTAGAGGCCGATCGTCCTGATGTGTTCGCGCAGCCGGGCCTCGCCGAGCGCCAGCATCTTTTCGGGGGAGCCCACCTCCTTGAACAGCTTCTGTGTCGCCTTGTTGACGCTAACGTCCGTGGCCTGCGCCGAAAGCACGACGGCGACGAGGTGGGTATAGGGGTTGACTGCCTTGAGTTCGCCCCGCGGCTCTGCCTCGGCGTCGCAGAAGCGGCGGTACATTTCCTCGATTTCAGCTCGTTTCATGCTCGCTCACCCTTCCTTACCCTGGACAAACCGTTCCCCGCGCCCTCATCCCCTATCAAGCACCAGTCAGGGCGCCCGGCAATCGCAATGCACCGGGGCCGACTGTCGGGATGACCGATGGACGGCGCGGCCCGGGACCGATGCCCGCCACCTGAAAGAAACGCCGACGCCACCTTTCGCGGAACCGCCTCAGACCAATTCCAGAACATCGGCCATCGTGTACAGGCCCGGCGGCTTGTCCTTGGTCCACAGCGCGGCGCGGACGGCGCTACGGGCGTAAATGGACCGCGAGGACACCTTGTGGATGAGTTCGACACGCTCGCCGTCCGCCGCAAAGATTACCGAGTGCTCGCTGACCACGTCGCCGCCCCGGAGGGTGGCGAAACCGATGTCGCCAGCGCGCCTGGCGCCGGTCTCGCCGTCGCGCACACGCTGGGCCACGGCGTCAAGGTCGACACCGCGTCCGCGCGCTACCGCGTCTCCGAGCGCCAGGGCGGTTCCCGACGGCGCATCCACCTTATAGCGGTGGTGCATATCGAGAATTTCGATGTCGTACTCGTCGCCGAGTATGGTGGCAAGCCGTTCGGTAATGCCCAACAACACACTGACGCCGACGCTCATGTTGGCGGCCTGGACGATGGCGGCCTTCCGCGCCGCCGTCTCAAGCGCGCCTTGCCCGTCCCCCGAAAGCCCCGTCGTTCCCGTCACCAGAGGGGTGCCGTGGCGCGCCGCTTGTTCGGCGTGCTCGGAAACGACGCTGGCATGCGTGAAATCGATGACCGCGTCGGACACGGCAAAGAGGGCGTCCGCGTCAGAGCCGACGGCCAACCCGGCGGGCTCGACGCCGGCCACGGTGCCGACGTCCTGGCCGAGGAACAGTGAGCCCAGTTGTTCCGTGCCGCCGGCGAGATCACAGCCGGCGGTGGCGGCCACCTCGGCCACCACCATGCGGCCCATGCGTCCGGCACATCCGACGACGCCAATTTTCATGAATCCCCCCAAGAACGGTCAGCGCTTAGCTTTCAGCGGTCAGCCTACAGCAATGGAAAGCGCACTGAAAGCCGTGCGCTTTATTCCCTGAGGTCTTCCCAGACTTCCCTGACCTTGGTGAAAAATTCGTGGGATTCGGGGCTGTGGCGCTCCGGCTTGGCGCTCTTGTCGAATTCGCGCAGCAGCGATTTTTCTTTCTCGGTCAGGTTCACGGGCGTCTCCACAACCGTCTGCACGAACATGTCGCCGCTGGCCTTGCTGCGCAGAATTGTCATGCCCTTGGCTTTGAGGCGGAACTGGTCTCCGGTCTGGGTGCCGGTGGGAATGGTGATGCGCGCCCGGCCGCCGCCCACGGTGGGCACCTCGATACTGCCGCCGAGCGCAGCCGTGGTCATGGGCAAGGGGACACGGCAGTGGATGTTGGCGCCGTCACGCTGAAAAAAGCGGTGCGGTGCCACCGAGATGAAAATGTAAAGATCTCCGGGTGGGGCGCCGCGCAGCCCCGCCTCGCCCTCGTTGGCAAGCCGGATCCTCGTGCCATCCTCGACGCCGGCCGGTATGCTGACGGAAAGGGTCTTTTCCTTTTGCACCCGGCCCGAGCCGCTACACGCCTTGCACGGGTCGCGGATGGCCTGCCCGGCGCCCTGGCATGACGGACACGTGCGCTCCACCGTGAAGAAGCCGGACTGGCTGCGGATGCGGCCCTGGCCCTGGCAGGTGGGACAGGTGACCGGTCCGGCGCCGCCGGCGGCGCCCGAGCCGTTGCAAGAGCCGCATTGAACGGCGGTGGGGACACGAATCGCCGCCTTCTTGCCGCTAAAGGCGTCCTCGAGGGAGATCTCCATGTTATAGCGAAGATCCGCCCCGCGCGCCGCCGCGCTCGAGCCACGGCGAGGGCCGCCCTGGGCGAAGTCGCCGAACATTTCGTCGAATATATCGGCAAATCCGGACGCGAATCCGGAACCGTCGGCGCCCGGGCCGGCGCCGCTTTGCTCGAAAGCGGCGTGGCCGAAGCGGTCGTACGCGGCGCGCTTGTCGTCGTCCTTGAGGACCTCGTAGGCCCCCGAGGCTTCCTTGAACTTGCGCTCGGCGTCCTTGTCGTCGGGGTTGCGGTCGGGATGGTGTTCCATGGCCAGCTTGCGGTATGCCTTCTTGATGGCATCTGCACCAGCACCGCGTTCAACACCGAGGATGTCGTAGAAGTCCTTCTTGGCCATCAGATTAATCCCGCAAGAAATGGTCGGTCGCGCGTCGGGTTGCGGTCCACCGGGACGGCCTTAGATTTGTTCCCAGCCTATGGACTGTCTCGGATTACTTGTCCTTGGCGTCCTTGTCCGGGTCTACTTCCTCGAAATCGGCGTCAACGACCTTGGCCTCTTCGACACCGCCTTCCGCGGCGTCGGCGGGCGCTTCGCCCTCGGCGGCGGCGGCCTCGGCGGTGCCAGCCTCGGCGGCCTCCGCCTGGCTCGCTTTGTACATGGCCTCTCCGAGTTTCATGGCGGCCTCCATGAGGGCCTCGGTCTTGCTTTCGATGGCCTCGGTGTCGTCTCCGTCCATGACCTCGCGCAGCGCCGCCAGACCATCCTCTATGGCCTTTTTTTCGTCCTCGGAGACCTTGTCGCCGAACTCCTTGAGATTCTTCTCGGTGGTGTGGAGCAAGGAATCCGCGTGGTTGCGCGCCTCCACCAAGCCGCGCATCTTCTTGTCGTCGACGGCATGCTCCTCGGCTTCCTTGACCATGCGCTCGATATCGTCGTCGGCGAGACCGCCCGAGGCCTGGATGCGGATCTGCTGTTCCTTGCCCGTCGCCTTGTCCTTGGCGGAAACGTTGACGATGCCGTTGGCGTCGATGTCGAAAGTGACTTCAATCTGCGGGATGCCGCGCGGCGCCGGGGGAACGCCGACCAAATCGAACTGGCCCAGGGTCTTGTTGTCGGCAGCCATTTCGCGCTCGCCCTGAAAGACGCGGATGGTCACAGCACTCTGGTTGTCCTCGGCAGTCGAGAAGACCTGGCTCTTGCGCGTCGGGATCGTGGTGTTACGGTCTATGAGCCGTGTAAACACGCCGCCCAGGGTCTCGATACCAAGCGACAGCGGCGTGACGTCGAGCAGAAGCACGTCCTTCACGTCGCCCTTCAACACGCCGCCCTGGATGGCGGCGCCGACGGCCACGACCTCGTCCGGGTTGACGCCCTTGTGGGGCTCGCGGCCGAAGAATTCCTTGACCGTATCCATGACCTTGGGCATGCGCGTCATACCGCCGACGAGGATCACCTCGTCGATCTCACCGGCCGAAAACCCGGCGTCCTTCAGCGCCGCCTTGCAGGGACCGACGGTCTTCTGCACCAGGTCTTCCACTAAGGCTTCCAGCTTGGCGCGCGTGAGCTTGATGTTGAGATGCTTGGGGCCGCTCTGGTCGGCGGTGATGAAAGGCAGGTTGACCTCAGTCTGCATGGCGCTGGAGAGCTCGATCTTGGCCGTCTCGGCGGCCTCCTTGAGGCGCTGCAGGGCGAGCTTGTCCTGGCGCAGGTCGATGTCGGCCCCTTTCTTGAATTCGTTGGCGAGATAGTCGATGATCGCCTTGTCGAAGTCCTCGCCACCGAGAAAAGTGTCGCCGTTGGTGGACTTCACCTCGAAAACGCCCTCGCCGATTTCCAGGACGGAGACGTCGAAGGTGCCGCCGCCGAGGTCGTAAACGACGATGATGCCGGTGCCCTTCTTCTCGAGCCCGTAGGCGAGGGCCGCCGCCGTCGGCTCGTTGATGATGCGCAGCACCTCGAGGCCGGCGATCTTGCCAGCGTCCTTGGTAGCCTGGCGCTGCGAGTCGTTGAAATACGCCGGTACCGTGATTACCGCCTGAGAGACGTCCTCGCCGAGATAGGCCTCCGCCGTTTCCTTCATCTTCTGCAGGATGAAGGCGCTGATCTGGCTGGGGCTGTATTTGTCGCCGGCGGCCTCCGTCCAGGCGTCGCCGTTGTCGGCCTTGATGATCTTATAGGGGACCAGTTCCCGGTCCTTCTCGGTGATGGGGTCGTCGTGGGGCCGGCCGATCAGGCGCTTGATGGCGAACAGCGTGTCCTCGGGATTGGTCACCGCCTGGCGCTTGGCGGACTGGCCGACCAGGCGCTCGCCGGAATCGGTGAAAGCCACCATCGAAGGCGTCGTGCGCATACCTTCTGCGTTCTCGATGACCTTTACCTCCATGCCTTCCATGACGGCGACGCAGGAGTTCGTGGTCCCCAGGTCGACACCGATTACCTTGCTCATTTCGGCCCCTTCGTGCTCACTGGGCGCCCGGAAAATATCCATGGTGCGCCAATGGTTAATGCCAGTGGCCGTTATATAGGTCGGCGTTCCGGGTGGCGCAACCGCCCAGGCGCATTTCCACGGCGGCGGCGGACGGAGAGCGGCCGGAGGCTGGAAGAGTGATCATCTCGGCGAGCTACAAGACGGACATCCCGGCCTTCTACGGAGAATGGTTCATGGAGCGCTTCAAGGCCGAGCATTGCCGCATGGTCAACCCTTACGGCGGGCAGGTCTGCCGGGTGCCGTTGGATGTCGGCGCGGTCGACGGCTTCGTCTTCTGGACGCGCAACCTGGAGTCTTTTCTCGGCCATCTCTCCGAGGTTCGCGACCGCGGCTACCCCTTCGTCGTCCACCAGACGATCACCGGATATCCGCGCGCCCTCGACGCCTCGACCATCGGGGCGGCGCGCGCCGTCGACCACCTGCGCCGCGTCGGCCAGCGGTTCGGCTAAAGAGTGCCGGTGTGGCGTTACGATCCGGTCGTCTCCACGTCGCTGACGCCGCCCGAATGGCACCTCCAC